>NZ_JBAZUD010000012.1:0-55833 GCF_041661565.1 Mesorhizobium sp. | reverse complement strand
CCGTTCCAGATCGCGGCCGCATGGACGCGTGGCGCGTGATGCAGAAGATAGTTCAGCGCCACCGACGCGCCCATCGAATGGCCGAAGAGGATGACCGGCAGGTTCGGCTGTTCGCTGGCGATGAGATCATGGATGGCGTCGACATCGGCGATCACCTTGGCCGGGCCATCCCTGTCGGCGAACCTGCCAAGCGGGGCGTCGGGCGCCTTCGTCGCGCCGTGGCCACGATGGTCGTGGGCATAGATGTGGAAACCGCGCGGCGCGAGGAAATCGGCGAAGCGGGCGTATCGCGCGGCATGCTCGGCCAGTCCATGGTTGATCTGCACCACGGCGCGAGGCCGGCCATCGGCTTGCCGGACGAAAAGGTTGAGCTGGGCACCGGTCGGAGAGGCAACCATGCGCTGCTGGCTGAATGACATGCCGCTGGGTCTCCGGGCTTGGCCGCCGTGACGGCGCAAGCTTGTGTGCTCCCGCGAACGGTATTGCGTCAATCCGTCCGCCGGCTTTTCCGCGACGATGTTTCTTGCGTTTGACCAGGGAATTATCGCAATTCTGACACGGAGACAGCGGCAATCTGTCGGTCCAAATGTTCTCAGACAGGATTCCCATGCGTATTGGTGTTGTTTTCGGATTTGCCATGCTGGCGGCGTCGCTGATCAGCACCGCACATGCCGATGTCAAGATGAACGGCACCTTCGTCTCCGATGCTGCCTGTCCGGCGACGCAGGCCATCAAGAACGGCAAGAATCCCGGCAATATCTCGACCGACGCCGGCCAGAGCTACCAGCTGCTTGCCGGCAACAAGGATGCGCCGACGCACTATCTCATCCTGGTGCCGGGCGCGGATCCGCAGCGCCGCTGGGTGAAGGTCAGCTGTGGCCATGTCTCCGGCAGCAGCGCCGCGACAGCGCCTGCGGCGGCGGGCGGGCAAGGCAAGTCGACCGCCTCGGGCAAACCTGACTATGTCTTCGCGCTGAGCTGGCAGCCGGCTTTTTGCGAGACCAAGTCGAGCAAGACCGAATGCAAGGCTCAGAACGCCAATGACTTCTACGCCACGCATTTCACCTTGCACGGCCTGTGGCCGCAGCCGAACGGCAATTTCTATTGCCAGGCCACGGCGACCGACAAGGCCAACGACAATCCGGCCCACTGGAAGGACCTGCCGCCGGTCAAGCTCGACCCCGGCACGCGCGCGGAGCTCGACCGGGTGATGCCGGGGACCGCTTCGCAGCTCGACCGGCACGAATGGATCAAGCACGGCACCTGCTACGGCAAAGGCCAGCAGGAGTATTTCTCCGACGCGCTCAATCTCACGCGCGCCGTCAACGCCTCGCCGGTGCGCGATCTCTTCGCCAGGAGCATCGGCGGCAAGCTGACGGCGGATCAGATCCGTGGCGCCTTCGACAATGCCTTCGGCGCCGGAGCAGGGGACCGCGTGCGTGTATCCTGTGTCATCGATCCGTCGAACGGCAGGCGGCTGATCGGCGAACTGACGCTGGGCCTAGCCGGCCCGATCGGCCCGAACAGTTCGCTCAAGGACCTGTTGCTGGCTTCGGTCCCAACCAACAAGGCGGGCTGTCCGACAGGCACGGTCGACGCGATCGGTTTCCAGTAGTCCCGGGCGGCCGGCCGCGTTCCGCCGCGAAGGTCATTCCGCGCCAGAAGAGGTCGTGACGCCAATAGCTGTCAGGACTGCACCGACTTTGTCCATGCGGCGGCGGCCTCGTTAATGGCGGGTTCGCCGACGATCCGGTCGCGTCCGGTCGACTTGGCCCTGTAGAGTCGCTGGTCTGCGAGGGCGAACAGGTCGGCGAGGCCGCGAGTGCTTTCGCTGACGCTGGAGACGCCGGCGCTGATCGTCAGGTCGAAGCGGCGGGTGTTGGCGGGTGCCTTGACGGCGTAGCGGATGCTTTCTCCGAACAGCTTCGCGACCGCGTGCGGACGCGAACTGAGGATGGCGAATTCCTCGCCGCCGATCCTGAACACCTGATCCTCGGAACTTGCGGCCTCGGCGAGCAGCGCCGCCACCGCTTTCAGCACCTTGTCGCCTTCGGCATGACCGAATCTATCGTTGATGAGCTTGAAATGGTCGACATCGAAGATCAGCAGGCTGAGCGGCCGTGCCGTGCGCAGGCTGGTCTGGACGGCGACCTCGCCGTCGCTGTCGAAGCGACCGCGGTTGAGGAGGCCGGTCAGTCCGTCGCGGCCGACATGTTCGACCAGCGCTTCGTAGCGCTCGCGATAAGTCAGCGTATCGAAAATGTCTGTCAGGCCGCGCGGCATGGGGATCTGGCGTTCCTCGAACCATTTGAGATAGGCGACGAGCAGGGTGCTGAACGTCAATGCAGCGGCCATCTTGGCGAACCAGCCGCCGAAGAAGACCGCGACCGGCGCGCCGGAGATGAAATGCAGCGCGGTGTAGAACCCGGCCTGGTCAAAGGTCAGCACGCAGGCAACCGAAATCAGGATGCGGGTGAACTGCGCGCCGCGCAGCGAGCGCCCAAGCTTTTCATAGAGCAGGATGAGCAGGATGGCATCGATGAAGAGCAATGCGGTGCCCCACACCATCAGCCAGCCCATCTCGTCGATGAAGCCGATGTCGGGCAGCCGGCCGTCGGGAAGCGGCGCGATGGCATGCATGCGCACAAGCAGCACCAGTCCGATCATCAGGACATTGCCGAGCAGCAGGCCATAGATCGGCTGACGGACGGTGGCGGCGTCCTCCTTCATGTAGAGCAGCAGGAGCATCACCAGCTTGCCCGAAAACAGCACCGCCGAGCCGGGCGAGACCATGCCGAACGGCGAGGCAACGTAAAAGACGCTGGCGAGATAGGTTTCCAGGAAATGCATGACGCCCAGCGCGCAGATGAACACGCCCAGGCCGATCCGTTTCCTGAAGCGGAAGAGCGCCGCCATGACGCTGAAATAGACGACCGCCTCGGCAAGGAGCAGGAAACTGTTCAGCAATGCCGTCGACCCGATCCATCACCCAAAATCGCGGCAAGCCGGCGATTCACCCTGATTGTGTTTTGCCTTTGAAGGGTTAACCGGAGCTTTCAGCGAGCCGTGCGGCGAGGGAAAATTCGCCGCTGTGGCGGACATGCGCGATCCGACGCGGCGAAAGCGATTGCCGTTCGACGCCGCATCGCCTACATAGCGGCCAACCTCCATTCAATTCGACGCATCCAGCCAGTTCCGCTGGGCAGTCATTTTTTCAGGGAAAGCGCGCGTGGCACGCCAGTTCATCTATCACATGGCCGGCCTCAACAAGGCCTACGGCACCAAGAAGGTGCTCGAGAACGTCCATCTGTCTTTCTATCCGGACGCCAAGATCGGCATTCTCGGCCCGAACGGCTCGGGCAAGTCGACGATCCTCAAGATCATGGCGGGGCTCGACAAGGAGTGGAACGGCGAGGCGTGGCTGGCCGAGGGCGCTACCGTCGGCTACCTGGCGCAGGAGCCGGCGCTCGATGCGGACAAGACGGTGTTCGAGAACATCATGGAAGGCGTTGCCGCCAAGACCACCATCATCGAGCGCTACAACGAACTGATGATGAACTATTCCGACGAGACCGCCGACGAGTCGGCCAAGCTCCAGGACGAGATGGACCGGCTGAACCTTTGGGATCTCGAACAGCAGGTCGAAATGGCGATGGAGGCGCTGGGCTGCCCGCCCAAGGATGCCGATGTCACCAAGCTTTCCGGCGGCGAGCGCCGGCGCGTGGCGCTCTGCCAGCTGCTGCTGCGCCAGCCGGACCTGCTGCTGCTCGACGAACCGACCAACCATCTCGACGCCGAGACCACGGCGTGGCTGGAAAAGCATCTGCGCGCCTATCCGGGCGCCGTGATGATCATCACCCACGATCGCTACTTCCTCGACAATGTCACCGGCTGGATCCTCGAACTCGATCGTGGACGCGGCATTCCCTATGAGGGCAACTACACCAAATATCTCGAAGCCAAGGCCAAGCGGCTCAAGCAGGAGGGCCGCGAGGACGACGCCCGCCAGCGCGCCATCGGCCGCGAGCGCGAGTGGATCCAGTCGAGCCCGAAGGCCCGGCAGACCAAATCCAAGGCGCGTATCCAGGCGTTCCAGGATCTTCTGGATGCGGCCGACAAGCGCCGCCCGAGCGATACGCAGATCGTCATCCCGCATGGCGAGCGGCTCGGCAATGTGGTGATCGAGGCCGAAGGCCTGACGAAGGGATTTGGCGACACGCTGCTGATCGACGGGCTGGAGTTCAAGCTGCCACCCGGCGGCATCGTTGGCGTGATCGGTCCGAACGGCGCCGGCAAGACGACGCTGTTTCGCATGATCACCGGCCAGGAAAAGCCCGATGCGGGCTCGGTGCGCGTCGGCGAGACGGTGAAGCTCGGCTATGTCGACCAGAGCCGCGATGCGCTCGATCCGTCGAAGACGGTGTGGGAAGAGATCTCCGGCGGCGCCGAAGTGGTCAAGCTCGGCAAGTTCGAGGCCAACACGCGCGCCTACTGCGCATCGTTCAACTTCCGCGGCGGTGACCAGCAGCAGAAGGTCGGCAACCTGTCCGGCGGCCAGCGCAACCGCGTGCACCTGGCCAAGATGCTGAAGACCGGCGGCAACGTGCTGCTGCTCGACGAACCGACCAACGATCTCGATACGGAAACGCTGGCGGCGCTCGAAGACGCGCTGGAGAATTTTGGCGGCTGCGCCGTCATCATCTCGCACGATCGCATGTTCCTGGATCGCCTGGCGACTCACATCCTGGCCTTCGAGGGCGACAGCCATGTCGAGTGGTTCGAGGGCAATTTCGAGGATTACGAGCAGGACAAGATCCGCCGCCTGGGCCCGGACGCGGTCAACCCGCACCGCATGACGTACAAGAGGTTGACGCGGTAGGGCGACTGGCCGGCGGCGAATTCTCAAGACGATATGAGGAGCTGATATGGCCGATTGGTCCGCCGCCCAATATCTGAAATTCGAGGACGAGCGCACGCGGCCCGCGCGCGATCTCGTCGCGCAGGTGCCGGTCGATTTCCCGCGCCGGGTCATCGACATCGGCTGCGGGCCGGGCAACTCGACCGAACTTCTGGTCGAGCGCTGGCCGGATGCCCGGGTGAGCGGCTTCGACACTTCGCCCGACATGATCGAGAATGCCAGGGCGCGCCTGCCCGATGTCGCCTTCGACCTGGCGGACGCCGCGACATGGGCGCCGGCCGAGCCGGTCGACGTGATCTTCGCCAACGCGGTGTTCCAGTGGCTTCCCACGCATCCGGCGGTGTTCCAGCGGCTGATGGGCTTGCTGGCGCCTGGCGGTGCGCTGGCCGTCCAGATGCCCGACAATATGCTCGAGCCGTCGCACCAGCTGATGCGCGATACGGCCGCCGAAATGCCGTTCGCCGCGAAGCTCAAGGGCGCGGCGCGCGGACCATTGCCGGCGGTGTCCTTCTATTACGACCTTCTGTCGCCGCTGTGCGGACGCCTGGACATCTGGCATACGGCCTACAACCATCCATTGGCCGATGCCCAGGCCATCGTCGAATGGGTGAAGTCGACCGGGCTGAAGCCTTTCCTCGATCCGCTGGATCCGGACGAGCGCGGCATGTTCCTGGACAGCTATACGGCCAGGATCCAACGGGCCTATCCGAAAATGGCGAACGGCAAGGTGCTGTTGCGGTTCCCTCGCATCTTCATCGTCGCCAAGCGGGCCGGCTAGGAAAACATTGGTCTTCGCCCGCCGCGGCAGCGCCGTCTTGACCCTGTTTCGCCAACGTGGCCAATTCACCCGGGTGGAGCAGGATGGCCAGTGTGGGAAGGGGTGGACCGATGACAATGAAAAAGATGATTCTCGGCGGTGGCATGTGCGCGGCGGCGCTTCTGGCATTCTCGGTTTCGGCTGAGGCCAAGCGGGCGCGCTGCTTCACCACCGATGATGGCTATTTTCCCTGCAACTACCGGGCGATCGACGATGCCGGCAGCTTCCGCATCTCGGCGCCGGGCTATCCGACTTATGTTCTGGAGATCGACGGGCCGGGCTTCGCCTATGGCTTTATCAATCTCGGCCACCGCAATGTGCCGTTGCCGGGACAATATGTGCGCAGCCGTGACGACGGCGCCTGCTGGAACAACCCGCAGACCAGCACCAAGCTTTGCGCCTGGTGAAGCCGGGCTCAACGGTCCAACATCGTGGTTTAAGCCGGCGTAAACCGGCGCGATGAGAAAAGTGTTGCGCCGAAGCATTTCGGCGCCCACATGAAGCCGCAACGCCTGCGGATGGGACGGACTGAAACATGCATCGCGTCATCATCAGCGGCATCGGCGCTGAAATTCCCGCAGCTGTCATCACTAATGAAGAACTGGTCGAAAGCTTCAACAGCTGGGTCGACACGGAGAACGCGCGGCGCCAGTTGACCGGCGAAACGCTGCTGCAGAAATCCGACAGCGATTTCATCTTCCACGCCTCGGGCGTGCGCTCACGCCATGTCATCGAGCGCGAAGGCATTCTCGACCCGACCCGCATGACGCCGCGCATCCCGGCTCGGCCGGACGATGCGCTGTCGCTGGAGGCCGAGTTCGGCATCGCCTCGGCCAGAAAAGCGCTCGACTATGCCGGGCTGAAGCCGTCCGACATCGACCTGATCATCTGTTCGGCCTCGCACCACCAGCGGCCCTATCCGGCGATCGCCATCGAAATGCAGGAGGCGCTGGGCACGACAGGCGCCGGCTTCGATATGGGGCTCGGCTGTTCTTCCGCGGCTGCGGCCCTGCACATGGCGGTCAATCTGGTACGCTCGGGGGCGCACAAGCGCATTCTGGTGACCACTCCGGAGATCATCACCGGCCATCTCAATTTCCGCGACCGGCAGACGCATTTCATCTTCGGCGACGCCTCGGTGTCGATGGTCGTCGAAGGCCTGGCGCAGGGCGAGAGGCGACCGGGGCGTTTCGAAGTGCTGGACACGCGCATCTGGACGCAGATGTCGAACAACATCCGCACCAATCTCGGCTATCACACCCGTACAGCCCAGGATGATCCCTACATGATCAATCTGGAGGGCAATCTGATCAAGCAGGTCGGCAACAAGGTGTTCAAGGAAGTCACCGTCGCCGGGCACAAATTCATCGTCGAATTCCTCGCCGAGCATGGGCTGACGCCGCAGGCCGTGAGGCGGTTCTGGCTGCACCAGGCCAATGCCCGCATGAATGCCATGATCCTGAAATTGTCATTCGGTCATGAGGTCGACCACGACCGCGCGCCGATGGTGCTGGAAAAGCTCGGCAACACGGCGGGCGCCGGCGCCATCGTCGCGCTGTCGCAGAACCATGCCGACATGAAGCCGGGCGATTTCGGCCTGATCTGCGCCTTCGGCGCGGGGTATTCGATCGGCGGCGCGTTGATCAGGATGCTTTGAGCCTCCTGGTCAGGCCGGTGTGAATGGCACCAGCATCGGCACGCGCCTGGCGTAGTCGTCATAGGCGCTGCCCAACTCGCCCCGCAGGAAGCGCTCCTCCAGCCTTGCCTTCATGACGATGCCGATGGTCAGCAGGATGGCTCCGGCGACGCCCCAGACAGTGCCCTTGGCGGCCATGGTGGCAAGGATGGCCAGCAGCAGTCCGGTGTAGATGGGATGGCGGACGAGACTGTACGGCCCGGTGTCAATGACGCGGTGCTCGGCCTTCGCGGTCACCGTGCCGGACCACAACCGGCCGAGGTGCAGCCGCGCCCACCAGCAGAAGGCGAGGCCGACGGCGACCAGCGCGACGCAGATCCAGGCCTCGGCAAGGTTGGGAAACCACAGGCGAAGCCACCCGGCATAGCCGTGCGCGGGAATGAAGAACAGGATGGCGCCCAGCGCCAGCACGGCGCGGTAAGGCGCCTCGGCCCGGAAGCCGGCGCGTTTTTCGACCCGGTCTGCCCAGAAGGCGGCCGCTGCCCACGACACCGCCCAGGCCAGCCAAAGCAGCAGAATCGCCTCGCCGGGACGCATGGTGATCTCCGTGGACTTGCCTCCGCGTCACCATGAGGCCGGCATGGCGCGGCGGCAATGCGGTCGCGCTACCGAGAACGGTCAGAAGATCGTGATCGGCGTCTCATCGGTGATGTTGATCCGATAATCAGCAGTTTGAACTGGACGTCGAAAAAGGCAAAACGGATAATTGCAGGCATGACGAAAAACCGAACCGCCACGCTGGATCTCTTCCCCGAGGCCGAAAAGCCGACTGACATCATCCCGGGACGCAAGCTTGCCGCCAGGGTGGCGGCGCTCTACGCCGCATCGTCGGACGATTTCCAGACCCAGCCGGTGGGCGAATTGCGGCTCGGCTTCGACGGCATACCGGGCGACTTCCATTCGGGGCCGACGCGGCGGTCCGGCGGGCGCGAACCGTGGTATCCGCGCGGCACCGAGATGCGCAACGAGCGGCAGGTGTCGATCGTCGCTGCCGACGAGCTCGCCATCGTTGCCGAGCGGATGAACCTCGCCGAGATCAAGCCGGAATGGATCGGCGCCAATCTTTTGATCGAGGGTGTACCCCGCCTCTCCATGCTGCCGGCCGGAACGTTGTTGTTCTTCAAGGGCGGCGTGACCATCAAGGTCGATGGGCAGAACGGACCGTGCCGCCTTAGCGGGCGCGCGGTGGCTGAAAATGCCGGCATGGCCGATGTCGAAGCCGGGGCTCTGCTGTTCCCGAAAGCAGCCAAACGCCTGCGCGGCATCGTTGCCTGGGTTGAAAAGCCGGGGACGATCAGGGCCGGCGAGGAGATTTCCGTTAGGGTGCCGGAGCAGTGGATCTATCGAGCTTGAAGCAGAACTGCGCCGTCCTGCGAACGGATCGGGCACGGCCAGCGCCGGTCAATCCTCTTCATCATCGGCATCGAGCAGACGTGTCGCGCGCCAGCGGGTCAGCACGGCGTTGGTCTGTTCGATGACGAAGAAGCGGGCGGAGTCGCGGTCGTAGCCCTCGGCCAGCAGCTTTTCATAGTCGGTGTGCACGTGCCGGACATGGGCAATGGTGGCCAGCCATACGGCGATCGTCGGCGGCAAGGTCTTCATGTGCACCGCGCCGGCGTCGGCGCGGATCTTTTCCATGTCCGCATAGGGGGCCAGCGGCAGAAGGGCTGTCAGTGCCTTGGCGATGGCACGGCGGCGGCCGGTGGGCGCCGTCATCGCTCCTCGCGCCCCTCGACCGTCGCCTCGGCAATGGCGTCGGTCGAGGCGAAGTAAGGCTTGATGTCGATGACCGGCGTGCCGTCGAGCACATCGATGGCGTCGATGTAGATGCGCCCCGTGCCGACGTCGAGCCCTACGAGCCGCGCCACATGCAGGCCGACCGGGTTCGGCCGGGCAGGGGAGCGCAGGCCGAATACCCCTTTCGCGTCAGCCGCATGGCGCGGTTTCTGCACAATCAGAGTCCGCGGCGCGTGATGCAGCCAGGACAGGATGATGATGTGGCTGGCGCGGTCCAGTCCTTGCAAGCCGGCACGATAGGGTTCGTCGACGGTCAGCACCGCCGGCTGGCCGGCCGCACGCGCGGCCCGCATGTTCTTCGGGCAGGTGTCGCGCGTCGTCCAGGGCGAGGTGAGGCGCCCTATGAAGACGATGCCGCCGTCCGGCGGCATCGTTGCCGGATCCTGATCCAGCCTCCGTTCGCCTTCGCGTGTCTCGAACATATCGCCTGATGAAGTCATCCTGCCCTCGTGATGCGCCGCTTGTTGAAAGATCGGCCTTTTTCCGCCAGCTTACGCCTGCGGCATTTTCTTGTCAGGAAGCGACATAAGACTTGCACGCCGTCAAAAATCGACATAAACATATGTTTATATCTTTTTCAAAGAGAATACGCGGATGCATGTCTCGCTCGACACCATGGTTGATACGTTGAAGGCAGCGGCCGAATCCAGCCGGCTGCGCATATTGGCACTGTTGTCGCGCGGCGACCTCACCGTTTCCGATCTTACCGAAATTCTCGGCCAGTCGCAGCCTCGCGTCTCGCGCCACCTGAAACTCTTGCTGGAGGCGGGCCTAATCGGCCGCTACCAGGAAGGCTCGTGGGCCTTCTTCCGGCTGTCGGACACGGATTCGGCGCGCGACTTCGTGACCGGCCTGGTGTCCGGCATTCGCGGCGCCGATCCGCAGGTCGAGCGCGATCTCGAGCGGCTTGCGTCGGTCAAGCGCAAGCGCCAGGACCGCGCTGCCGAATATTTCTCGGTGAATGCGGCGAGCTGGGATCATATCCGCTCGCTGCATGTGCCGGATCGTGCGGTCGAAGCGGCATTGCTGAAACTGGTTGGCAAACGGCCGTTCCAGTCGATGCTGGATCTCGGCACCGGCACGGGGCGGCTCCTGGAGATCTTTTCGCCGCTCTACAGGCGCGGCATCGGCATCGACATGTCGCGCGAGATGCTGACCGTGGCGCGGGCCAACCTCGACAAGGCCGGGGTTTCGAACGCGCAGGTGCGGCAGGGTGATATCTTTTCGCCGCCGGTCGAGCGCGACGCGTTCGATCTCGTCACCATCCACCAGGTGCTGCACTATCTCGACGATCCCGCCCGGGCCATCCACGAGGCGGCGCGGCTCCTGCGTCCGGCGGGCCGGCTGGTCATCGTCGATTTCGCGCCGCACACGCTGGAGTTTCTGCGCGACGAGCACGCGCATGTGAGGCTCGGCTTTTCCGACCGGCAGATCGCCGACTGGTTTGGCGAAGCCGGCCTCGATCTCGAGGATGCCCAGGAATTCGAGCCGCGCGGCGGCAGCGAGGCGAGGCTCACCGTCAAGCTCTGGCTCGGCCGCGACCGTCGCCTGCTGATGGCCGATCCTTCCGGCGACGCCAGGCAGGTCAAAGTGAACGCGATAGGGGAAATCGCCTGATGAACCAGTTCCGCTTTTCCCGCCGCCCCGACATCGGCGACAAGGTCACGGTTTCGTTCGAGTTCTTCCCGCCGAAGAACGACGAGATGGAGGCCAGGCTGTGGGACACGGTCACGCGGCTGGAGCCGCTGAATCCTCAATTCGTCTCGGTCACCTATGGCGCCGGGGGCTCGACACGCGAGCGCACCGCGCGCACCATCGGCCGCATCCTGAAGGAGACCAGCCTCACTCCGGCGGCGCACATGACCTGCGTCGACGCCGCGCGCCATGAGGTCGACGCGGTGATCCAGGAATTCGCCGATCTGGGCGTCAAGCGCTTCGTCGCCTTGCGCGGCGATCCGGCCGAAGGCGTGGGAGCGGCCTACCGGCCGCATGCGGACGGCTATGCCAACGGGGCCGAACTGGTTGGTGCGCTGAAGGGCGCCGGCGACTTCGACATTTCGGTTTCGGCCTATCCGGAGAAGCATCCGGAAAGCCCCGACTTCGCCACCGACATCGACATGCTGAAGCGCAAGGTCGACAATGGCGCGACGCGGGCGATCACCCAGTTCTTCTTCGACAACGATCTCTACGAGCGCTATGTTGAACGTGTGCGCCGGGCTGGCATCTACATCCCGATCGTGCCCGGCATCCTGCCGGTGCATAATTTCACCCAGGTCGCCAATTTCTCGGCGCGCTGCGGCGCGCTGGTTCCAGCCTGGCTGGCCGAACGTTTCGAGGGCCTGCGCAACGACGCGCAGACCCATGCGCTGGTGGCGTCGGCGGTGGCGGCCGAACAGGTGCTGGACCTGGTCGAGCGCGGCGTGGGCGACTTCCACTTCTATACGATGAACCGGGCCGATCTGGTCTTCGCCGTCTGCCACATGATCGGCATCCGCTCGCATGAAGCGGCGGGTTCAGCCGCGGCTTAAAGCGATGGCTTCGAAATGCGAAAAGGCCGGGTAACGAATACCCGGCCTTACGAATTGTCGGACTGTTGGATGCTGGTCTTCCCCGTCTTGGCGGGTCAGGGAAGAAAGCCCATGATGAGGGCTCCGATGAAGGCGAACGCAGCACAGATCATCAATGCGTTGATAGGCCTCGTAAGTCCCATGACATAGCCTCCTCTTAAAGAGCTATGCCAGGGAGTCTAGGTTCATTTGTGCCACAGGCAAGCGGAAAATGTGCCGCACCGCGCCGTAATTGCGGGGCTCGCGGCCCACTTTTTGCCGTTAGGCCTTGAAACTCCTAGGCAAATGTCCGCTTCACACCTGTGAATAAATTGTGACGGCGATGTGTCCCCGCCGTGTCATGGCAGCGCTACCGTCGATCATCACCGACCACAAACGGTGACCAGAGGGATTCGGCGTCGACGATGGCTCATCACCGGTCAGGCGTCGACTATTCGGCGGAGGACTGCCTTTGCCTACCGCCTGCCGAACACCCGCCCGTCGATGGTGACAAGTCCAAGCGCGATCAGCACCACGCCGCCGACTTCGAACAGTTCGAGCCGTTCGCCGAGGAACAGGAAGCCGAGCAGCATGGCGCTGGCCGGCACGATGAGCGTGACCAGCGACGCGTTGGTGGCGCCTGCCGAGGCGACGAGGTTGAAATAGAGGATATAGGCGAAGGCGGTCGACAGCAGCGCCAGCGCCAGCACAGCCGCCCAGACCGGGGGCGAGGCCGAGAACAGGCCAGCCGGGCCGTAGGCGAAGAGCACGATCGGGATCATGATGACGGTCGAGGCGCTCAGTTGCCCGGCGGCGATGACCGGTGAGGGCACGCCCTTGAAGCGGCGGGCAACCATCAGCGCGATGCCATAGGACAGTGAGGCGCCGATCAGCGCGAACTTGGCCCAGACCGGGCCGCCAAGCCCGGTATGCAGGCCGGGACCGATCATCACCGCCGTGCCTGCTATGCCGAGCGCGATGCCGGAAACCTTGTTCCAGGAGAGCTTTTCGTCCGAGGTCAGCGCATTGGCGAAGATCAGTGTCCAGAACGGCGTCGTCGCGTTGAGCACCGAGGCGACACCGGCGCCGAGCTGGGTCTGGCCGGCGAAGATCAGCGAGAACGGGACGACGTTGTTGGTCAGCGCCAGCAGGAAAAACAGGCCGGCATGGGGAAGGGCGAGGCGGAACGACGGCCCACGGATGGCCAGATACAGCTGCAGCGCGATCGCGGCGATGGCGACGCGGAACAACACCAGCACCAGCGGATGAAGCTCGGCCACCGCGATGCGGGCGAAGAAGAACGAGCCGCCCCAGATGGCACCGAGCAGCAGCAACTGCCCCCAGTCGGTGAGCGTCATCGGTCCGCGCGGCGGTGATGCTGCGGCAATTGCCATGCGAAAATCGTCCCCAGGCCAGCGGTCGGACACAAGCCATATCCGTTCCGGCGATAGGGGCCACCCGAAACCTGATCGCTGGCAAACGTCAGCGGCAGAGACTAGCGCCGCTGCGTCAGGCGCGTAAGACACAGAATTGTTTTCATTAGCCGCTAGCTTGCATTAATTGTGCGGGGCTCAGGTCAAGGATTCGTCGATGCAGCGATTCGAGAATGCCCGCGAGGCGGCACTGGCGCTTCGCCCGGACGATCCGGTCTACTGCTTCCGCCCGCAGGTGCTGAAGGACGATGCCAGACAGTTCATGGGCATGTTCCCCGGCAAGACCGCCTACGCCGTCAAGACCAATGGCGAGCCGATCGTGCTGAAGGCGCTGGTCGAGGCCGGCGTCTCCGCTTTCGACGTCGCGTCGCCGGGAGAGTTTGCCGCCGTGCGCGCTGTCTCGAGCGACGCCGAGATGCTCTACATGCACCCTGTCAAGGCGCAGTCGGATATCAAGCTTGCGCTGGAGAAGTACGGCATCCGCGTCATCTCGCTCGACCACGAGGACGAGATCACCAAGGTGACCCGGGTGGTGCGGGCGCTCGACATCGATCCGGGCACGATCAGCGTGTTCGTGCGGGTACAGACCAAGGGCCATGCCGCCTATGAACTGTCCAAGAAGTTCGGCGCCGGGCCGGCCTATGCGGTCGAACTCGCCGAGCGGCTGAACCGCACCGGCTACAAGGTGGGACTTTGCTTCCATGTCGGCAGCCAGATCGAGGATCCCGACACTTATGAGCGGGCGCTGGCCTCGGCCGACTGGGTCCGCAACCGGCTGACCTTCGACATTGCCGGGCTCGATGTCGGTGGCGGCTTCCCGGCCGAATACGGCCACGACCCGAACCGCAAGCAGGTCGAGATGCCGTCGCTCGGCCAGATCATGTCGCGGCTGTCGGGCGACCTCAAGGAGTACCAGTTCGACAAGATGCCGCTGGTGGCCGAGCCGGGCAGGGTGATCGTGGCTCGCTGCCTGTCGCTGATCGTGCGCGTGCTTTTGCGCAAGGGCAAGCGACTCTACATCAATGACGGCATCTGGGCGTCGCTGTCGGATTCATGGACCGGCAAGATCACCCTGCCGGCGCGCTTCATTCCCGATCCCGCGATCCGCTCGCGCAATGGCGAGGAAAAGAACATCGTGCCGTTCAAGGTCTGCGGCGCGACCTGCGATTCCGTCGACATCCTGTCGCGGCCATTCTGGCTGCCGGAGACCGTCGACACCGGCGACTGGATCGAGATCGGCCATATCGGGGCCTATTCGCTGTCGCTCAGGACCCGCTTCAACGGCTTTTATCCCGACACCTTCGTCGAGGTGACGACGCCGTTCGACGAAGGCGACGCGCCGCAAGGGTTTGCAAGTTTGGAGACGATGGCGGATTAAGGTTTCTTCCTTCTCCCCCTGTGGGAGAAGGTGTCGCCGAAGGCGGCGGATGATGGGTGTTCCAGAAGACGCCAACGTCTCACTACGCTGGAACATCCCTCATCCGTCTCGTCGCTACGCGCCGATCCACCTTCTTCCACAGGGGGAGAAGGCAGAAGGAGCTACAATTTCCCCAGCAGTTCCGGCGTCGGCCAGCCATCCACCGCCAAGCCGAGGCGCATCTGTTCCTTGCGGATCGCTTCGCGGGTGTTGGTGCCCAGGATGCCGTCGACCGTGCCGACATCGTAACCCCTGGCTTCCAGCTTGGTCTGCAAGGCCTTCATCTGGTCGCCGTTGAGGCCGGTCTCGGGATTGCGCGGGTCGAACCGCGGCGCGCCGGCAAAGCGGGCGGCGAGGTTGGCCGCGGTCAGCGCGTAGGTGAAGGACTGGTTCCATTCGAGATAGACGTCGAAATTGTCATAGGTGAGGAAGGCCGGGCCCTTGCGGCCCATGGGCAGCGCCAGGCCTGCCTTCAGGCCATTGTCCACCAGCGGCGCACCGCTTGGATAGGTGACGCCCCACTGCGCCCACTGCGTCAGCGGCAATTTGTTGGTGCGGCCGGTCTGGTCCCACGGCATGTCGTCGGGCACGCGGACTTCCTCGATCCAGGGCTGGTCGCGCTTCCAGCCGCGCGACAGGACCTTGCTGGCGGTGGTCATGATCACGTCCGGCACGCTGCCGCGCAGGTCGACCTTGCCGTCGCCATCGCCATCGACGCCATGCGACAGATAGTCGGACGGCAGGATCTGCGTCTGGCCGATCTCGCCGGCCCAGGCGCCCTCGACATCGGCCGGCAGGACACCGCGATCGATGAGTTCCAGAAGCGGCACCAGTTGCTGCCGAAACAGCTGCGGACGGCGGCAATCATGCGCGAGCGTGACAAGCGCATTGAGCGTGTGGAAATCGCCCTGCACCGCGCCGAAATCGGTTTCCAGTGCCCAGAACGCGGCGATGATGGGGGCCTGGACGCCGAACTGCTGGTCGGCGCGGGCGAAGACATCGGCGTATTTCTTCAGGTTGGCCGCGCCTTGCTTCAGCCGGTAGGCCGAGATCATGCGGTTGGAGAATTCAATGAAGGTCTGGGTGAAAACGCCCTGGGCGCGGTCACGTGCCAGCGCCTTCTCGTCGATGGTGGCGGCTTCCAACGCGGCGAGGCCGACGGCTCCGGCACCGGCAGCCTTGGCTTCCGCCGCTACGCCCTGCTTCCAGGTTTCGAAATCGCCGCCGCATTCTTGCGCCATTGCCGGCAGGGCCGTGGCGCACAAGAGCAGCGCCGCGAGGGCGTGGAGACGCAATTGCATCGGCTTCCTTTCGAAACTGACAGGGGATGATCGTGCTCGCCTGGCGCCCCAACGCCTTGGATCGCCCGGCGGTTGCACGCGTCACCGCTGGCTGTGTCGAAAAGCAGGCGACAGGCCCGGTGTCAACGGCTCTTCTGCCACAGTGCGGCGTTGAAAGCGGTTCGTTGCGGGTTCAACGGGGACTCTGTGGGAGTAATTGGTGAAGGGTGGTTTCGCCGCCCTTGAACCTCAACGGGTGTTCTGCCGCAGCCATTTGTTCCAGGCGGATTCACTGCCGTTGAAGACGTTGATGTCGGACTTGCCGGTCATCCCTGGCACGATTCCGGTGCCGGTGTACTGCCAGAAGGTGAAGGGGTGGCTGCCGTACTTCTCGCGCGGATGTCCGGCGACGGAGCGCAGCCAGTAGGGATAGCCGCGGAAGCTGGACAGCTCGTTGTCGTCGAAGAAGTCGACCGACGTGTAGATGATCGGCTTCTTGCCGTAATGCCGCTCGACGATCTGGAGGAAAGTGGTCATCTCGGCGCGCACGGTGGCGGCATCCGGACGCAGCCGGCAGGTTGGCGATTTCGGGTTCCATTCCATGTCGAGAACCGGCGGCATGGCCGAGCGGTCGACCGGGACATTCTGGATGAACCAGCGCGCCTGCACGGCGGCCGGTGTGCAGAAATAGAAGAAATGATAGGCCGCGCGCGGAATTCCGTTGGATTTCGTGCGCGACCAATGCTCGTTGAAATACTCATCGAAGCGGTCGCCACCCTCGGTCGCCTTGATGAAAGCGAAGGAGATGCCGCTGGCCTTGGCCGCCGGCCAATCGACCGAGGTCTGGTATTTGGAGACGTCGGTGCCGTGAACGGCATAGTTCCACGGCGCCCCGCTGTCCCATTCATGCGGCTTGGAGTCGGCGAAGCGCGGCGCGCGCACGGTAACCGTCTGGCTGCTGGATGGCGACAGCGGCGAGAGATCGTCCACGGTCGAGCAGGCGCCAAGCAGCGTCAGCATGAAAAGAGCCGCAAGACGGCGCATCGCAACTTCCAAGCCGGAATCAGCCGGTCGCTGATGGGTCTGTAGCAGATGGCCGGTCTGGCCCCTCCGGACGATCGCCCCACGCATCGCCCGGCATTCGTGTCAGCCGCCCCGCAATCTCGATGCCCGGCAGGACGACTTCCATCCCCTTTGATCGCCGATCATGGTTGATAATCCGTTGATGGCGCTCGACAAGGGCCTCCAATTTGCGGAAGCAATGGCGGCAATTCGATGACATAAAGCTTGGGCGACAGCCTGGGAGGAAATTATGCGGTTTGCGGTCAAGATCGTCAAATGGCTGCTTGGCCTGGTCGTGCTGGCGGTTGCCGCTTTGTTTGCCTGGCTCTACATCGCGCCGCCCGAATTGATTCGCGTCGGCTCGGGCTATTCGGCCAAGATCGTGTGCTCGAACGTCTTCATCGCCGGACGCGATCCCGAAGAGGTGCTCGCCGTCGACGTGCAGGCGCCCGGCCATCCCTTGCTGCGGTTGATGCGGGTCTCGGTGGACAAGAACCGGGGCACCGTCTCGGCCGGCCTGCTCGGCTTCCTCGGCAAGAGCGTTGCCGTCGCCCGCGACGGGCTGGGCTGTGCCTCGGTTCCCGATGGCGATGTCGGCAAGGCACGGCGCACGACCATCCATGTCGGGCCGTCGGCGGCCCGCGAAAATGCGCTGTGGCCGGAAGGCGAGCGGGTCGATGGCTCACAGGATCCGGTGGTGGCGAAGCTGCTCGACGATGCCGCGCTGACCGGGGCCGGCATGCGCGCTGTGGTGGTCGTGAAAAACGGCCGCATCGTCGCGGAACGCTACGGCGACGGCTTTTCCGACAGGACGCCGCTGCTCGGCTGGTCGATGACCAAGACGGTGAATGCCGCCATTATCGGCACGCTGGTCAAGGACGGCAAGATGGCGGTCGCCGACAAAGGCCTGTTCGCACCATGGAAGGCCGACGGCCGCGCCGCGATCAGCCTTGCCGACATGATGGCGATGTCGAGCGGTCTGGCGTTCAACGAGGATTATGGCGACGTCGCCGACGTCACCCGCATGCTCTATCTCGAACCCGACATGGCGGGTTTTGCCGAAGCCAAGCCGCTGGCCGCCGAAGTCGGCAAGGTTTTCTCCTATTCGAGCGGCACGGCGGTGATGCTGTCGCGGCTGTGGCAGGACGCGATCGGCGACAAGGCCAGGGCCCTTGCGTGGCCGCGCACGGCGCTGTTCGAGCCGCTCGGCATGCACAGTGCCGTGCTCGAAACCGACGAGCAGGGAACCTTTGTCGGCTCCTCCTATCTCTACGCCACCGCGCATGACTGGGCGCGCTTCGGCCAGTTCCTGGCTCAGGGCGGCGTCTGGAACGGCAACCAGGTCCTGCCCGCCGGCTTCGTCGACTGGATGCGCGAGCCGGCGCCGGCCTCGAAGGTCTACGGCAAGGGCCAGTTATGGCTCGAAGCGCCGGGCGACGAGGAAAACCCAGGCGCCGGCGTCGCAGCAGATTTGCCCAAGGACACCTATTGGATGGAGGGGCATGACGGGCAGACTGTCACCATCATTCCATCGGAGCAACTGGTGGTGGTGCGGCTGGGCCTGACCCCGGCCAAGCTCGGCTATCGCCCGCAAACCATGGTGGGCGCCCTGGTGAAGGCGCTGCATTAGCGGCTTGGTTGTCCAATCACCGCCAGCCAGGCATAGCCGCGATAAAGCGTGCGGAAACGGAAAATTGCGCCGGTTCGCCGGGATTCCGTTTCCAGGACGTCGCGCAAGGATTGACGCGGCGAGACGTGGAATTTCCTGAGCCAACCGCGCAGCACGGTGCGGAACCAGGTGGGCAGGCCTTCCTGCTGGCCGAAATCGACGATGTGCAGCGAGCCGTTGGGGGCGAGCGCTGCCAGTGCCGCCGACACAGTCTTTTCCCAGCCGGGGATCATCGACAGCGAATAGGAGACGAAGACGCGGTCGAAGCGGTCGATGCCGTAAAGCGCGGCGGCATCGAAATCGGTGGCGTCGCCCCTTGCCAGCGTGACGCGGCCGGACAGGCCTTCGCGATCGATCGCCTTGCGCGCCGTTTCCAGCATTCCGGCCGAGATATCGAGGCCGAAGAAGCGAGCCTCGGGGTATCGGCGGGCGGCGAGGATGATGTTGCGGCCGGTGCCGCAGCCGAGTTCGAGCACGGTGCCCCCTTTCGGCACGTCCAGTCCGGCGATCAGCCGGTCGCGTCCGAGCAGATAATATTTGCGGGTCAGGTCATAGATGTGACGCTGCCAGCGGTAGACGCCGTCCATCAGTTCGGCATGGCTGGCCGGCAGCTCCGTCGTGCTCATGGCGCGCGCTTCACATAGAGGTGGAAGCCACCATAGATGGCGGAACGGTCGCGGGCCGAGAATTCGCGCGACGCCTCGTCCTGGTAGTCCCACTGGTCGAGCAGAGAGGTCGAGACGCGGCCCGGCAGCAGGCTGGGCTCGGCGGCGGTGCGGAAGATGACACGCGCTCCGGCCGAAGCGGTGCGGCTGATTTCCGACCAAAGCCCATTCAGCTGTTCGTCGGTCATCCAGTCCTGCGCATCGAGCAGGATGAAGCGATCGACGGTCCCGGCATCCTTGCCGGCGAGGAATTCGATCAGGTTGGCGTGGTGAATGGCGACGCGGTCGATATTGCCGCGGATGGTGTCGTAGTTGCGTTTTTCCAGATAGGCGGGCAGGGCGGCCTCGCCGGGTTCGGGATAGCGCCGGGCGAAAGCTTGCCAGGCGAAGTAATTATTCCGCAAGGGAAAATCGCAGGCGAGCTTTTCCAGCCGGGCCTTCAGGACGCTGGCCATGGTGCCGTCGCCCGACGTGATCAGCGAATCATATTGGGCCGGCGGAATGCCGAGGCCGAACAGCGAGGCCTTGCGCGAGGTCGCCCATTTCAACAGCGGTTTGTCGAAGACCGGGGCCAGTTCCTCATGGAAGAAGCGGCGCTGCTCGCCGATGTTGCGGGCCTGCATGATGCCGGCCGGGTCGACGCCGAAGACTTTCGCCGTGCGATGGCCCATGGCGATGAACAGGCCGAGCAGGCCGGTCTGGTAGAAATTGCGGTCGAAAACACCGATACGCCGGCGGCCGCGCCAGTCGCGGCGTTCCCAATAGTGGCGGCTGACCGGATCGAGATGTGGTGCGATGAAGCGGTCGTAGGCTTGCGAATTGTGGCTAGTGTCGGCGGCGCCGAAGAAGCGGAACAGGTCGCCCTGCGAAGGCAGACGGCGCACGGCCTCGAGCTTCATCCGGTTCAGTGCGATGTGGGCGGCGTTGAGGTCTACGGCGTCGACGCGTGCCGGCGAACGGGTGAGGTAGGCCAGGATGTTGCAGCCGCCCGAGGCGATGGTGACGACGCGGTGGCCACGGCCAAGCTGCATCGCGTCCATGTCGACATCGGGGTCTTCCCAGATCTGCGGATAGACGAGGCCCGAAAACAGAAAGGCGAACAGCCGCTCGGAAATGCCGGCCTTCGACAGCGCGCGGTTCTGGTAGACGGCCTTTCCAACTTCCTTGCCACGGCGAAAAACCAGGTCCGAGGAGACGTCCGTCATGGCAAAATGATTCCCCTTTTGCTTTGCCGCAAGCGGGTAGCGCAGGGTCATGACAGGCCGGTGACAGCCTTTTGACGTCGGTTCAGGCCTTGCCAAACCCGCCCGGTGTCGGCGTCGTGACGATGACAGCCTCGCCTGGCTGGAGCACGGTCTGGTCGCAGGCTTTCAGCACCTCGATCGTGCCGTCCTTGCGGCGGACCTTGGTTGAGCCGACCTCGCCGTCGCCGCCGCCGTCCAGACCCTTCGGCGGGCGATTGCGATGCGAGGACAGGATCGCGCATTCCATCTTTTCGAGGAATCGGATGCTGCGACTGGTGCCGTCGCCGGCATTCCATTTGCCCTTGCCGCCGGAGCCCTCCCGGATGTGGAAATCCTCGAGCAGGACGGGGAAGCGCAGTTCCAGCACTTCCGGGTCGGTGAGGCGGGAATTGGTCATGTGGGTGTGGACGCCGGACGTGCCGGCGAACCCGCGTCCTGAGTTCATGTGCCCGGCCGGGGAGCCGGAGCAGATTGTCTCGTAGTACTGATATTGCTTGTTGCCGAAGGTGAGGTTGTTCATCGTTCCCTGAGCATTGGCCATCGCGCCCATGGCGCCGAACAGGGCGTTGGTGACGTGCTGCGAGGTCTCGACATTGCCGGCGACGACGGCCGCCGGATAGGTGGGTTTGAGCATGCAGCCATCGGGAATGATGATGTTGATCGGCCTGAGGCAGCCGGCATTCATCGGGATCATGTCCTCGACCATGACGCGGAAGGCGTAGAGGACAGCCGCGCGGGCGACCGGCTCCGGCGCATTGAAATTGTTCTTCATGACAGGCGATGTGCCGGTGAAGTCGACCGTTGCCTCGCGCTTTTGCCGGTCGACCGTGATCTTCACCTTGATCACCTGGCCGGTATCGGTCGGGTATTCGTATTGCGACGTATCGGGCAGCCGTTCCAGCACGCGGCGCACGCTTTCGGCTGCGTTGTCCTGGACATGGCCCATATAGCCCTCGACCACATCGAGGCCGAAATGCGCGACCATCTTGCGCAATTCGGCGACGCCTTTCTCATTGGCGGCAATCTGCGCCTTGAGGTCGGCGATGTTCTGGTTCGGGTTGCGGGCCGGATAGCGATGATCGGTGAGCAGCGCATGCAGCTCATCCTCGCGAAAGCGGCCGCGGTCGACGATGCGGAAATTGTCGAACAGCACGCCTTCCTCGTCGACCGTGGTGGCGAGCGGTGTCATAGACCCGGGCGCCGTGCCGCCGATATCGGCGTGATGGCCGCGCGAGGCCGCCCAGAACAGGATTGTTCTTTGGGCATCGTCGAAGACGGGCGTGACCACCGTGATGTCGGGCAGATGCGTGCCGCCATTATAGGGTGCGTTGAGAGCAAAGACGTCGCCGGGGTGGATGTCGCCGGAATTAAGCCGGATGATGGTTTCGACCGAGCGGTCCATCGAGCCCAGATGCACCGGCATGTGCGGCGCGTTGGCGACCAGCGCCCCGGTGTGGTCGAAGACGGCACAGGAAAAATCCAGCCTTTCCTTGATGTTGACGGAATAGGCCGTGTTCTGGAGCGTCACGCCCATCTGTTCGGCAATGGACATGAAGAGGTTGTTGAAGACTTCCAGCATGACCGGATCGGCTGATGTGCCGAGTGCGGCCTGCCGGCGCTTTTTCTCGATGCGGCGCAGCAGCACATGGTTTCGGGCGGTGATTTCTGCCTGCCAGCCGGGCTCGACGACGATGGTCTGGTTCGGCTCGATGATCAGGGCGGCACCCGCAATCCTGTTGCCGGGCTTGAGCGCGTCGCGAAGGAAGACGCCGCAATCGCGCCACTCCCCCTCGGTAAAGATTTTGCGGGTTTGTGAAGGGCTTGCGACGAGATCCTCGGTTTCCGAATCACTTTCGTCGCCAACGGTGCCGCCGGTGTCGGTGCCTTCGACGCCGACGGTCTCGACGATCATCGGCTTGTCGTCGTAGACGAAGCCGAATTGCGCCTTGTGGGCAATTTCGAAATCGCGCCTGGCCTGGAAAATGGAGCTGTCCTCGAAATTCACCGGCAACGCCGTGTCGGTGCCGTCATAGCGAATGTGCAGCACGGGTTTTGCAGCGACGGCATTCTCCGCGATGCCTTGCGCGGCGAGTTCGGTGATGACGGCCTTTCTCAATGTGGCAATGAGGGCGGCGATCTCGGTTCTGGACTCTTCGGCAAGAGGCTTGAGCAGCGCCTGCTGGCGTGAGGCGAAGACGGACGCCAGCCCTATGCCATAAGCCGACAGCAGGCCCGAGAAAGGGTGGATCAGCACCGCCTCCATGCCCAGCGCATCGGCAACCAGGCAGGCATGCTGGCCGCCGGCGCCGCCAAAACAGTTCAACAGATATTCGGTGACGTCGTAGCCCCGCTGCACGGAGATTTTCTTGATGGCATTGGCCATGTTCTCGACGGCGATGGTGATGAACCCCTCGGCCGCCGCTTCGGGCGAACGCCCGTCGCCGATTTCGGCGGCAAGTGCCGCGAATTTCGCGCGCACGATGGCGACGTCGAGCTGCTCGTCCTGGCCGGGGCCGAAAATCGCGGGGAAGAAATCGGGCTGCAGCTTGCCCAGCATCACGTTGGCGTCGGTGACGGCCAGCGGCCCGCCGCGTCGATAGGCCGCCGGACCCGGATTGGCGCCGGCGGAGTCCGGTCCCGCGCGAAAGCGGCCGGCCTCGTAGTGCAGGATCGATCCGCCGCCGGCGGCGACTGTGTGGATGCGCATCATCGGCGCGCGCACGCGCACGCCGGCGACCTCCGTATCGAAGGCGCGCTCATATGCGCCGTCATAGTGGGCGACGTCGGTCGATGTGCCGCCCATGTCGAAGCCGATGACCTTGTCGAACCCGGCGCGCTTGGCCGTCTCGACCATGCCGACCACGCCGCCCGCCGGGCCTGACAGCAGCGCGTCCTTGCCCCGGAACATGTCGGCGGCGGTCAGGCCGCCCGACGACATCATGAACATGAGATGGGGACTTTCCCTCCCCCTCGAGGGGAGGGTGTCGGCAGAGCCGACGGGTGGGGGTGGACCGACCGGCCCCGGTGTTCCGGCGGGGCCTTCTGAGGAGAGGACGCCGAGTTCCTGGCCAACCCTTCGCACGTAGCGCGACAGGATCGGCGACAGATAGGCGTCCACCACGGTGGTGTCGCCACGGCCGACGAGCTTGATCAGCGGCGACACTTCATGGCTGACCGAGATTTGGCCGAAGCCGATCTTGCGGCAGATTTTCGCCACCGCTTTCTCGTGATCGGGGTATTTCCAAGCATGCATGAAGACGATGGCGACGGCATCGATGCCGTCCGCCTTCGCCTGCTCGATCGCCGTCCGGCAAGCGGCGATGTCAAGCAACCGTTCGACGCAGCCGTCGGCACGCACCCGCTCGTCGATCTCGATCACGCGTTCGTAGAGCTGTTCCGGGAGGATGATCTCCTTGGCGAAGATGTCCGGGCGCGCCTGGTAGGCGATCGCGAGCGCGTCGCGGAAGCCCTTGGTGATCAGCAGCAGCACGCGGTCGCCCTTGCGCTCCAGCAGTGCGTTGGTGGCGACCGTGGTGCCCATCTTGATATCGCCGATCAAGCCCGGCGGGATCGCGGCGCCGGATTCGAGGCCGAGAAGGTCGCGAATGCCCTGGATCGCTGCATCGGAGTAGGCTTCCGGATTTTCGGAGAGAAGCTTGCGCGGATGCAAGCGGCCTTGCCGATCGCGGCCGATGATGTCGGTGAAGGTGCCGCCGCGGTCGATCCAGAAATCCCACTTCGCGGCCATCGCGGCTGCCTCCAGCGTTTTTGTTTCAGCTCTCGTTGTTAATGCGACACTGACCATGCAGCAACGCACGCCATTGATATTACATGCGGAAACGCAACGTTACGAAACCCATGGGCGGCCGGTGCATTGTCTTCCCGAGCGTCACCGCGAGCGGGGGCGTTATTATAAGGAGAGATGTTATGAAGAACCTTATTCTTGCGTCAGTTTCGGCTCTGGCTTTGCTCGGCGTCGCGGCCTGCAGCGATAGCGGCACCGACAACACCACGACACAGAGCACCAATCCTCCGGCCGCAGAGCAGCCGATGCAACCGGCATCGCCCGATGCGGCGAAGCCAGCCGAACCGGCTCCGGCAACACCAGCTCCGGCCCCTGCCCAGTAATCTCGGGGCGAGAGCTAGAGTAATCAGCGTAAAGGAAGGGCCGGCCTCGAGCCGGCCTTTTCTTGATCGTGGGAGCACTGCCATAGTGCTATCGCGGCTTGATAGCGGGCGGCAGCCGCTTTAATAAGCGGTCATGTCGATTTGGGATCGCTTCGGCGACTTCATCACCCGCGTTTCATCTTCAACCTCGTCTGGCGTCTCGGACGTCGTGGAGGCTGTGCGCACGGTTTTTTCCGGCGACGCCGACCTGCGCCGGCGCGTTGCATTCTCGGTGGCGATGATCGCGCTGTCGGCCAAGATGGCCAAGGCCGATGGCATCGTCACCCAGGATGAAGTTCGGGCCTTCCAGCAGATATTCGAAGTGCCGCAGAAGGAAACGCGCAATGTGGCGCGGCTTTTCGATCTCGCTCAGCGCGACGTGGCCGGTTTCGAGATTTATGCCGCGCGCATGGCGCAGATGTGCGGTTCGGGACATTCCAATTGCGTGATGCTGGAAGACATACTCGACGGACTGTTCCACATCGCCAAGGCGGACGGACTGGTGCATGAGCGGGAGGGCCAGTTCCTGCACCGCATCGCCGAAATCTTCCAGATCGACGAGGCGCACTACGAAGCCATCATGGCGCGTCACGTAAACCTCGGCGCTGGTGATCCCTATGTCGTGCTCGGGATCGAGCGCGGCAGGCCTTTCGAAGAGGTCAAGAAGCGGTATCGCAAGCTGGTGTCCGATAACCACCCGGACCGGCTGATCGCGCGCGGCCTGCCGCAGGAGTTCATCAAGATCGCCACGACCAGGGTCGCCGCGATCAACGCCGCGTATGAGATGATCGAGCGAGGCCTGCGCCCCGCATGAGCGGCTTCCTGCCCGACGAGCCGAGCGCCGAGGTCAGGGTATCACCGAATTTCGGACCGCGACGCGACCCGGTCAAGCCCGACATGATCGTGTTGCACTATACGGGCATGCCGACCGGCGCCGGGGCTGAGTCGTGGCTGTGCGACCCGGCCAGCGAAGTCTCGTCGCACTATCTGGTGCATGAGAACGGTCATATCGTGCAGATGGTCAGGGAAAGCAACCGCGCCTGGCACGCAGGCAAGAGTTCGTGGTCGGGTGTCACGGACATCAACTCCTGTTCGATCGGTATCGAGATAGTCAATCCAGGCCATACGCTGGGCTATCCCGGCTTTCCCAGGCGACAGGTCGACGCGGTGATCAGGCTGTGCCGGGGAATCTCGGCCCGGCATGCGATCAGCCCGGAGCGGGTCCTGGCGCATTCGGACGTCGCGCCCGGCCGAAAGATCGATCCCGGCGAGAAGTTTCCCTGGGCGGCTCTGTTCGCGGCCGGCATCGGTCATCTGGTGGCGCCCGCGCCCATCAGGCGCGGGTCGGTCCTCAAGGCCGGGGCCGCCGGGGCCCAGGTGGAGGCGCTGCAGTCGATGCTGGCGCTTTATGGCTATGGTGTCGAGATATCGGGCATCTTCGATCGCCAGACCGAGATCGTGGTCGAGGCGTTTCAGCGCCATTTCCGGCAGCGTAGGGTCGACGGGATTGCCGACCGTTCGACGATCCTGACGTTGAAAAGGCTGCTTACGTCCCTGGCGGGCTGACGTTGAGGAAGGTCGCTCTCAAGTAAAACCTTCCAAACCGTTAAGTTACAAACTGTCGCGCAAAGTGATTTGTCTGGCCTTCATTGGCGCTAAATCGGCCGTCAAACGGCTGCTGTACAGACGTCGGGCCCCCAGTTTAGCGATGACCCGATATTGATCAGGCGTTGCCGCGTTGAAACCTTCGCGCGGTTCAGACAGAACAGGATCACATGCTCAGATTGACCGTTGTAACGGCAGCTCTTGCTGCCGGAGTATTCAGTGTTGCCTTCAGTACCGCACATTCCGCTCCGCTCAGTCCACGTGCCGACCAGGGGCTCGCGGCGGCCTCCGCGAAAAGCGGCAAGGCCAACCCTGCGAAAGCGACGAAGCGAGCCACGGCGAAAGTCGAGAAGGCAAGCTTGACCCATGCGAAGAAGGCACGCGCGAAAAAACGGTCCAGACGCGGCAGCATGCCCGTCGACACGATGACGACGGCATCGATCGGCGCAGTTGCGCTGCCGACGGCGCCGGCGGCCGATGGCCAGTATTCGGCGATCGTCGCGCGTTACGCCGCGAGCTACGGCGTGCCGGTCACCCTGGCCCAGGCGGTCATCAGGATCGAGAGCAACTATCGGCCGAACATGGTGGGCAGCGCCGGCGAAATCGGCCTGATGCAGATCAAGCCGGCGACGGCGCGGATGATGGGCTACAGCGGCTCGGCCAAGGGGCTGTTCGATCCCGACACCAATATCAAGTACGGCATGAAGTATCTCGCCATGGCTCAGGATCTGGGCGGCGGAACGACCTGCGGCACCATCCTGAAATACAATGCCGGCCACGCCGCGACGCGCATGAACCCGGTCTCCGCCGCCTATTGCAGCAAGGTCAAGGTGCAGATGGCGGCGTTGTAGGCAACCCGGCTGCACAGGACGGAACCTCGTGGCGGGAGGTGCCGTCCCGGCACGGCGCAAGGGCGCTGCGACTGTTTCCCGGAGTCCGGCTTTTTCATTTGCGTTTTGCGGCGTGAACCCCTTTATACGCCCTTGCCAGCTGGCTGGGCGGCCGCACCTGCAAACACCGAAAGGCCGTGGGTGAGGAAAGTCCGGGCTCCATGGAAACACGGTGCCGGTTAATGGCCGGCGGGGGCGACCCCAGGGAAAGTGCCACAGAAAGCAAACCGCCACGGCCCGGCTTGCCGGGTTCGGGGCAAGGGTGAAAGGGTGGGGTAAGAGCCCACCGCGCGACTGGCAACAGGAGCGGCACGGTAAACCCCACCGGGAGCAAGACCGAATAGGGACGGTGCGAGGGGAAACCTTCGAGGGCTGTTTCCGGCTCACCGTCCGGGTAGGTTGCGTGAGACGCATGGCAACATGCGCCCAAGATGAATGGCCGCCACGTTCTCGCCCCGCAAGGGGCGAGGGCCATACAGAACCCGGCTTACAGGCCGGCTGGCAGTTTCTCCTCGAAAAGAGAAATCATTTTATATCAGCAGGTTGCGCCTTCGGGCGTGCCTGTCGATTCAAGCTCCTCCAGCCTGTCGGTTCAACCCGCCATTGCTTGAAGTTGGTACGATAAAATCGTACCATGGTTCGGCAACGATACTGGGAATTTCTCATGGGACAGGTCGACAAACGCAGCATCACGCTGTCGCCGGAACTGGCGCAAGCGGTGGACGATGTGGTGGCCGCCGGAGAGTACGCCTCGGCGAGCGAGGTCATCCGCGATGCGCTGCGGCAATGGAAGGACCGTCGCGATCTCTTCGGCTATACGATCGAGGAACTGCGCAAGCTGGTGCAGGAAGGCATCGACAGCGGGCCTGGCCGATTTGCATCGATGGATGAGATCAAGGCAGAAGCACGCAGGCGTTGGCGATCCGACGACGCCGCATGAATTTACTGCCCATTATCCGGAACGCGCGCGCTGAAGACGATCTCATAACAATTTGGCAACATATTGCACGCGACAGCGAAGCTGCAGCCGATCGGTTGCTCGACCGCATCGAAGCGCGGTGGCAGCAACTCACCACATATCCCTTCTCGGGCGCACCGCGCGATGATATCGCGCCAGGCATCCGTCATCTCGTGGTTGGCGAATACCTGACTTTGTATCGCGTCGCCGACGACGCGATCGAAATTCTTCGCGTACTGCACGGCCATCGCAACATCGAGGTCGACGATTTGCGGTCGTGACCGGTTGGATCAGCCGCCGATCCCGTCCAGCGATGCCTCGATCGCCTTCCAGAGTTCTTCCACCGGCTCGCAGCCGACCGACAGGCGCACAAAGCCGGCGGGAACCGCATCGCCCCGCTTCGAGCGCCGCTCGGCCGAGGTGTGGACGCCACCGAAGGAGGTCGCGGCCTCGATGAGTGGGCAATTGTTGATGAAATCCTCGGCTTTCTCCTCCGAGCCGAGCTCGAAGGAGATGAGGAAGCCGAAACGCTCCATCTGGGCGCGGGCAAGGTTGTGCGACGGATCGCCAGCCAGACCAGGGAAGCGCAGGCCACGGACCGCGCGATGTTCCTTCAGCCGTTGCGCTATGGTTTCGGCCGAAGAGCACATGCGATCGAAGCGCACCTCGAGAGTTTCGAGGCCGCGATGCACCAGCCAGGCTTCGAACGGCCCGGGAATGCCGCCGGCCATCGCCCGCCAGTCGGTCACCCTGGCGATGATGTCGGCGTTGCGGCTTGCCACATGGCCGAACAGCACGTCGGAGTGGCCGTTGACCGCCTTGGTGTCGGCGGAGACGACGATATCGGCGCCGAAGTCGAGCGGACGCTGGCCGAACGGCGTCATCGTCGTGTTGTCGACGACAAGGACCGCGCCCTGTTGGTGGGCGGCCTTGGCGACGGCCGCGATATCGCAGATGTCCAACCGCGGATTTGACGGGGTTTCCACGAAGACCAGCTGGTAGCCTTCGAAGCCGCCGTCGAGGAAGGTCGGTGTCGGCTTGGTGTCACATGTGATGCCGAGCGGCTTCAGGAAGCGATCGGCCATGGCGCGCGTGGCATGGTACCCGTCCGCGGGCAGAAGCACGCGGTCGCCCGATTTCAGAAGAGCGAAGAACACGGCCGAAATCGCGGCCATTCCGGAGGGAAAGCTCACGCATTGCGCGTCCTCGAGATGGCCGAGCACATGTTCCACGGCGCGCCAGGTCGGATTGTCGTAGCGGCCATATTGATCGACTTCCGTTTCGACACCCGGCGTGTGGAAGATCGAAGCCATGGTCAGCGGCAAGGGGATCGGATCGCCATTGGCGAAATTGCGGCTGCGCAAATGGGAAAGTGCGGCGGCGCGTGAGTTTGCCGTCTCTGACATGGGTTCGATCCTTTGTGCTGGGCGAAAGCCGTCGCTCGACGCTATGTGCGGCCGCGGGGCCCGGCAAGCTGTCTCCGATTGGGCCAGGGGCTCTAAACGCTTCGTTAGGCTTAATGATCCATAAAGACGAGACGTGCCGTTGCGACTGCCCGGATTGGTCGCGATGCGCGTATGTGAAGCCTATTCCCGTTGACGCCCATAGTGCCCCATGTTATCCCATTCAGATACTCAAGCCTTCGTTCCGTGTCAGGGTAAAGCGTACGCCAATCGGGCAGCCGCGATGGCTGCGCGTTTGCCGGTTTTTACCCCTGCGAGCGAGGCGGGTTCGGGGCAGGGAACGCGTTGCGGCGGCGCGTTCGACGAGATGCAGAGGGGTGCGGCGGCGCAGGCGGCCGTAACGCGTGATGGACCGGGTTCTATCGAACACGGTGAGCAGGATCGACGCGAAGGGACGGGTGTCCGTTCCGGCGCATTTCCGCGCCGTCGTTCAGAAACGCGGCTATTCCGAACTCTATGGGCTGCGTTGCCTCGACCTGCCGGCGATGGATGTGGGCGGGCTGGACCTGCTCGATCGCTACGAGCAGCGCATCGCGCTCGAGGATCCCTTCCTGGGCACGGCGGACGACATGTCGTTCTTCTGCCATGGCGACGGCACCTTCCTGAAGCTCGATCAGGACGGGCGCATCACGATGAGCGATTTCATCCGCGAGCATACGGGCATCTCGGCGGAGGTTGCCTTTGTCGGACGCGGCAATTTCTTTCAGATCTGGGAGCCGGGACGGCTTGCCGCCTATGGGGCGCAAGCCCGGGCCCGGCTTCTGCGGCTTCGGCAGGGGACGAAGCCCGGGGAGCAATCGGAATGACGGCGGGCCACGGCGATGACCCTCACGCCGCAGAGAGGCACGCCGCAGACGGGCACACCGTAGACGGGCACACCATTGGCGGATCGGCCCGCCACATTCCGGTCCTCCTCGGCGAAGTGCTTGAAGCGCTGGCGCCGATGGAAGGCGATATCATCATCGACGGGACGTTCGGCGCCGGCGGCTACACAAGGGCGATCCTGGCGACGGGGGCCAGCGTTGTGGCGATCGACCGCGATCCGGATGCGATCGCGGCCGGGCGCGACCTCGAGGCGCAATCGGCCGGCCGACTGAGGCTGGTGCAGGCGCCGTTCTCTACGCTCGACGACCATGTCGAAAGCGCGGACGGCGTCGTGCTCGACATCGGCGTCTCCTCGATGCAGATCGACCAGGCAGGGCGCGGGTTTTCCTTCCGTGCCGACGGTCCGCTCGACATGCGCATGGCGAAGGCGGGCCTGAGCGCCGCAGACGTCGTGAACAGCTTCAAGCCGGGCGACCTTGCCCGCATCTTCGGCTTCCTCGGCGAGGAGCGCCACGCCGGGCGCATCGCCCGGATGATCGAGGCTCGCCGTGAAAAGCGCCCGTTCGAACGCACGCTGGAACTTGCCGACGCCATCGAGACACATGTCGGCCGGGCGCCGAAGGACAAGATCCATCCGGCCACGCGGGTCTTCCAGGCGCTGCGTATCTTCGTCAATGACGAGCTCGGCGAACTCGCCAAGGCACTGTTCGCCGCCGAACGTGTGCTGAAGCCGGGCGGACGGCTCGTCGTGGTGACCTTCCACTCGCTGGAAGATCGCATCGTCAAGCGCTTCATCGCCGACCGCGCCGACGCGGTGACCGGTTCGCGCCACCTGCCCGAGGCACAGGCACGCACCGCGACCTTCCGCAAGGCCGGCGGCGGCGTGACGCCCGGCGATGCCGAGATTGTCGCCAACCCGCGCGCCCGTTCGGCAAGGCTGCGCGCGGCGATCCGCACCGACGCGCCGGCGCGCGGCGGCGATTTCTCGATTTTCGGCCTTCCAAAGCTTCCCGGCATCAACCAGCCGGAAGAGAGGTGACCACGTGTTTCGTACCAGCGACATTGTCCTGATCGCCGTCATGGTTTCGGCGGCCGCCCTTACCTACAAGACAAAGCGCGAGGCCGAGGAACAATTGGCCACGGTGCAGAAGATCCACGCGCAGATACGCTACGAGGAGGACACGATCGACCTGCTCAAGGCCGACTGGAGCCTGCTGACGCAGCCGTCGCGGCTGCAGAAGCTGACCGAACTCTACAAATCGCAGCTCGACCTCGAGCCTGTGAGCGCGCGCCAGATCGTTGGCGTCGGCGACTTGCCGGCCAAGGCCCTGGACATCCAGGACATCCTGTCCGGGCGGCAGGGCGGCATGGCCGAGAATTCGGACAAGGATCCCGTTGTGACCGGAGGCATCGCCCAATGATCGGCAAACTGCTCAAGCGTCGCGCCAGGACGGCTGAGGACGGATCGATCGTTGTCGAGGGTGCCCGCAAGGCGACCGGCGGCAGGGGCCGGACACGCATCGTGATGACGATGGCGGTGTTCTTCGGCATCTTCTCGACCATTTCCGGACGGCTGGTCTATCTCGGCTTCCAGACCCCCGACCTTTCGGGCGGTCCGCAGAGCCGGGTCACGGCATCGCGGCCCGATATTGTCGACCGCAACGGTGAGGTGCTGGCGACCGACATCAAGACGGCGTCCTTGTTCGCCGAGCCGCGCCGCATCGTCGATGCCGACGAGGCGATCGAAAAGCTTTCGACCGTGCTGCCAGAGATCGACTACGAGCAGACCTATCACAAGCTCAAGAGCGGGGCCGGCTTCGTCTGGCTGCAGCGCCAGCTGACACCGAAGCAGCAGGCCGACATCATGCAACTCGGCATTCCGGGCTTCGGCTTCCGCACCGAGAAGCGCCGTTTCTATCCTAGCGGCGAGACCTCGTCCTACGTTGTCGGTCTCACCAACATCGACAACCAGGGCATCTCCGGCATGGAGAAATACATCGATGAGCAGGGCCTGAGCGACCTGCAGGCGTCGGGCCTGGCGATTGCCAAGGATCTCAAGCCGGTGAAGCTGTCGATCGATCTGCGCGTCCAGCATATCGTGCGCGACGAGATCGCCGCGGCCCTGGAGCGCTATCGCGCCATCGGCGCCGGGGCCGTCGTGCTCAACGTCAAGACCGGTGAAGTGGTGGCCATGGCCTCGGTGCCGGATTTTGATCCCAACAACCCGTACAACGCACAGGAAAAGGACCGGCTGAACAGGATGTCCGCGGGCCTCTACGAGATGGGCTCGACTTTCAAGAGCTTCACCTCGGCCATGGCGCTCGATTCCGGCAAGGCGACGATGGCGAGCCGGTTCGACGCCTCGCATCCGATCCGGGTCGGCCATCAGGCCATTCACGATTTCCACGGCAAGAACCGTATCCTGTCGCTGCCGGAAGTGTTCCTCTATTCATCCAACATCGGATCGGCCAGGGAGGCCGAGATGGTCGGCATCGAGGGGCACCGCGAATTCCTGCATCGCCTCGGCATCCTGGACAGGATGCAGACCGAGCTGCCGGAAGTCGCCCGCCCCACCGAACCGAAGGTCTGGAAGCAGGTCAATTCGTTCACCATCGCCTTCGGCCATGGCGTGTCGACAACGCCGCTGCAGGCGGCTGTCGGCTGCGCAGCGCTGATGAATGGCGGCTACTTGATGGAGCCGACATTCCTGGTCCGCAGCGAGCAGGAGGCGATGGCCGTGGCCAAGAAGGTGGTCACCGACAAGACCGTCGAGGGCATGCGCTACCTCTATACGCTCAACGCCGAGAAGGGCTCGGCCAGAAACGCCCGCGTGCCCGGCTACCGCGTTGGCGGCAAGACCGGTACGGCCGAGAAGGTCATCAACGGGCGTTACTCCAAGGATTTGAACTTCAACACCTTCGTCGCGGCCTTCCCGATGGACGATCCGCAATATCTCGTGTTCACGATTGCCGATGCCCCGCACCCCGAAAAGCCAGGGATGACAGACGTCGCGGCGGCAAATGCGGGGGTTATCGCCGGTAATATCATCAGGCGTTCCGCAGCCATGCTTGGCGTGAAGCCAGATTTCAGCCATGAAAATGGTGCAACGCTGGTTTCCTATCAGTGATTCTTAGGGCGCGCCGGCAACTGCGCGCTATTTTGTTGCGGTGAACGGGACTCGATGAAGCTCAGAGATCTAGCCGGTATCCTGCCAGTCGAAGGAACAGCTTCCGTCGATGTGGACATTACCGGGATTTCGTCGGATTCCCGCCAGGTAAAACCTGGCGTGGTCTTCTTCGCGCTCGCGGGCAGCAAGGCGGACGGCTCGGCCTATGCGGCCGACGCCGTCAAGCGTGGCGCCGTCGCGATCGTTACCGGCCCGGGCGGACACCTGGGGCCGCTGGGCGCTCCCGTACTGACGGTCGATGATCCACGCCTGGCGCTGGCGCTCAGCGCGGCGCGTTTCTTCGGCAGGCAACCGGAAATCATGGTCGCGGTGACCGGCACCAGCGGCAAGACGTCGGTCGCTGCCTTCACCAGGCAGATCTGGGAGCAGTCGGGGTATGCCGCAGCCTCGATCGGAACCACGGGCGTGGTGGCGCCGGGCCGCAATGACTATGGTTCGCTGACGACGCCTGATCCGGTCGCCCTGCACCAATTGCTCAGGGAATTGGCGGATGCCGGTGTCACCCACGCCTCGATGGAGGCGTCCAGCCACGGGCTCGACCAGCGCCGCCTCGATGGCGTGAAGCTTGCCGCCGGCGGCTTCACCAATCTCGGCCGCGATCATATGGATTACCATCCGACGATCGAAGACTATCATCGGGCCAAATTGCGCCTGTTCGACACGCTTTTGCCGAAAGGGGCGCCGGCGGTCATCTTCGCCGACGATCCGTGGTCGGCGCCCACGGTCCAGGCGGCGCGGGCGGCCGGGCTCAATGTGCTCACCGTTGGCCGGCACGGCGATTTCCTCAAGTTGAAGCGGGTCGAACACGAGCGTCATCGCCAGCGCGCCGAGGTCGAGGCCGAAGGCGTGCTGTACGAGATCGACCTCCCGCTGGCCGGCGATTTCCAGATTTCGAATGCCCTGGTTTCGGCCGGGCTCGCCATTTCCACGGGAACGCCCATTGCCAAGGCCTTGATGGCACTGGAGAAACTGAAGGGTGCGCCGGGGCGGCTCGACCTCGTCGGCACCACCGCCAATGGCGCACCGGTCTATGTCGATTACGCCCACAAGCCCGACGCGCTGGAAAACGTGCTCGCCTCGGTGCGTCCGTTCACCACGGGCCGCGTCCTCGTCGTGTTCGGCTGCGGCGGCGATCGCGACCGCGGCAAGCGGCCTATCATGGGCGAGATCGCGACGCGGCTTGCCGATGTCGTCATCGTCACCGACGACAATCCGCGTTCGGAAGTGCCGCAGTCAATCCGCGCCGCCATTCTCGCCGCCGCACCGGGGGCCATCGAAATCGGCGACCGGCGCCAGGCTATCCACGAGGCGGTGGCCATGCTGCATGCCGGCGATACGCTGATCGTGGCCGGTAAGGGCCATGAGGAGGGCCAGACGATCGGGTCGGAGACCTTGCACTTTTCCGACCATGAAGAAGTGCGCGCCGCGCTCAGGGAGCGTGCCGCATGAGCCTGCTTTGGACCTCCGAGGCGCTGGTTTCCGCGATGGACGGGCGGCCGCTCGGGCCGATGCCGGACGGCATATCGGGCATTTCGATCGACAGCCGCAGCCTGCAGCCGGGCGATGCGTTCTTCGCCATCAAGGGCGAGGCGATGGACGGGCATGACTTCGCCACCGCGGCCATCAAGGCCGGCGCCGGGGTGCTGGTGGTGGCGGAAGGCAGGCTGCCGTCGCTCGGCCGGCTGACGGCGCCGATCATCGTCGTCGAGGATGTGCTGGCGGCGCTGGAAAAGCTGGGCGTCGCGGCACGGACCCGTTCGCAGGCAAAAATTATCGCGGTGACCGGCTCCGCCGGCAAGACCACCACGAAGGAAGCGCTGCGCCATGTCCTGTCGGCGATCGGCAAGGTGCATGCCTCGGCGCAGTCGTTCAACAACCATTGGGGCGTGCCGCTGACGCTGGCGCGCATGCCCGATGACTGCGACTACGCCGTGTTCGAGATCGGCATGAACCATCCCGACGAGATCCGGCCGCTGGTGAAGATGGTGAGGCCGCATGTCGCCATCGTCACCATGATCGCGGCGGCGCATCTCGGCTTCTTCCGCAATCTGGACGAGATCGCCAAGGCCAAGGCGGAGATTTTCGAAGGGCTGGAGCCCGGAGGGGCCGCCGTCCTCAACCGCGATGATGCGCGCTTCAAGCTGCTGGACAAGCTGGCGCATGCCGCCGGCGTCGAGCATGTCTATGGCTTCGGGGAGAACGCGCGCTCGACGTTCAAACTGGTCAAATGCGAACTCCACGCGGACCATTCCGACATTGCGGCCAGGATCGACGGCCATGACATGATCGCGCGCATCGGAGCGCCCGGCCGGCACATGGTGCAGAACGTGCTGGCGGTGCTGGGCGCGGCGCATCTGGTCGGCGCCGATCTCGACAAGGTGGCGCTGGCGCTGTCCGATCTCTCCGCCGAGCGGGGCCGTGGCAAGCGGCATGTGCTGCGCCACACCGGTGGCTCGATAACTTTGATCGACGAGAGCTACAACGCCAATCCGGCGTCGATGGCCGCAGCCATGGCGTTGCTCAACGCGACGCCGGTGACGGGCGAGGGCCGCCGCATCGCGGTGCTGGGCGACATGCTCGAACTCGGCGACCACTCGGCCAAGCTGCATGCCGCGCTTGCCGATCTCATTGTCGGCACCGGCACGCGGACCGTCTACCTCGGTGGTCCGGAAATGCGGGCGCTGGCGCAGGCACTGCCGGCCGAGGTCAAGACGGAATACCACGCCGGCGCCGAGGAGCTGAAGCCGGTGCTGCTGGCGGCGCTGCGGCCGGGCGACGTGGTGATGATCAAATCGTCGAAAGGCATCGGTTTTGCAAAACTGGTCGATGCGCTGCTGGGCAAGTTCCCGGCTGAAACAACAACCAGCAAACAGACCTAGGTCTGGTCGGGGGACGAAAAGCGCATGTTTACACTGCTCGTCGATTTCGCGGACAAGGTCTCGGTCTTCAATGTCTTCCGCTACATCACCTTCCGCACCGGCGGCGCGCTGATCACGTCGGCGCTAATCGTCTTCATCTTCGGGCCGACGATCATCAATTCGCTGCGGCTGCGGCAAGGCAAGGGCCAGCCGATCCGCGCCGACGGGCCGCAGACGCATTTCAAGAAGGCCGGCACGCCGACCATGGGCGGGCTGATGATCCTGTCGGGCATCATCGGCTCTTCGCTTTTGTGGGCGAACCTGTCGAGCATCTATGTCTGGGTGGTGCTGCTGGTGACGCTGGGCTTCGGCTCGATCGGCTTCTACGACGACTATCTCAAGGTGACCAAGCAGTCGCATCTCGGCTTCTCCGGCAAGGCGCGGTTGGTGCTGGAATTCGCCATCGCTGGCATCGCCGCCTGGGTCATCATGCACAATGGCCAGGCGCCGTTCTCCTCGTCGCTGACATTTCCCTTCGCCAAGGAATTCATCATCAATCTCGGCTGGTTCTTCATTCCGTTCTCCTGTTTCGTCATCGTCGGCGCCGGCAATGCGGTTAATTTGACCGACGGCCTGGACGGGCTGGCGATCGTGCCGATCATGATCGCGGCGGCGTCCTTCGGCGTCATCGCCTATCTCTCCGGCAACGCGGTGTTCGCCGAGTATCTGCAGATCCATTTCGTGCCGGGCACCGGCGAACTGGCGGTGGTGCTTGGCTCGGTGATCGGCGCCGGCCTCGGCTTCCTCTGGTTCAACGCGCCGCCGGCGGCGATCTTCATGGGCGACACCGGCTCGCTGGCCATGGGCGGCCTGATCGGCACCATCGCGGTGGCGACCAAGCACGAGATCGTGCTGGTCATCGTCGGCGGCCTGTTCGTCGTCGAAATCCTGTCGGTCATCATCCAGGTCGGCTACTTCAAGATGACCGGCAAGCGCGTGTTCCTGATGGCGCCGATCCACCATCATTTCGAAAAGCTCGGCTGGACCGAAAGCCAGGTGGTGATCCGCTTCTGGATCATCGCCGTCATCTTGGCACTGGTCGGCCTGTCCACCCTCAAGCTGAGATAGGCAGTCCTTTGATCCCCGCCGCATCCTTCGCAGGCAAGCGCGTTTCGCTCTTCGGGCTCGGTGGCTCGGGGATAGCGACCGCGCGCGCGCTGATCGAGGGCGGGGCCGACGTGCTGGGCTGGGACGACAATCCTGAAAGCGTCGCCAAGGCCGGCGCCGCGGGCATCGCGACCGCTGACCTGCGCGGCGCCGACTGGGCGAAGTTCTCGGCTTTCGTGCTCTCGCCCGGCGTACCGCTGACGCATCCCAAGCCGCATTGGACGGTGGAACTGGCGCGTGGCGCGGGCGTCGAGATCATCGGCGACGTGGAGCTTTTCTGCCGCGAGAGGATCCTCGCCGCGCCAACCTCGCCCTTCATCGCCATCACCGGCACCAATGGCAAGTCGACGACGACCGCGCTGACTGCTCATGTGCTGAAAGCGGCGGGACGCGACACGCAGATGGGCGGCAATATCGGCCGCGCGGTGATGACGCTCGATCCGCCACGGCCCGATCGGCACTATGTCGTCGAATGCTCGTCCTACCAGATCGACCTCGCGCCCTCGATCAACCCGACGGCCGGAATCCTGCTGAACCTCACGCCCGACCATCTCGACCGGCACGGCACCATGCAGCACTACGCTGCGATCAAGGAGCGGCTGGTGGCCGGCAGCGAAACCGCCATCGTCGGCATCGATGATTCCTGGTGCGCACAGATCGCCGAGCGGCTCGAGCGGGCGGGAAGGGATGTCATCCGCATTTCCAAGCGGCTGCCCCTCACCGATGGCTATTTCGCCGACGGCACCAATCTGATGGAGGCGGTGCATGGGCGCTACAGCCGTATCGCCTTCCTCGAAGGCATCGGTTCGCTGCGCGGCCAGCACAATGCGCAAAACGCGCTGGCGGCCGTCGCCGCCTGCCTCAAGGTCGGGCTGGACCTCGGCGAGATCCAGTCGGGGCTTGAGAGCTTCCCCGGCCTTGCGCACCGCATGGAGCAGGTCGGCCGCAAGAACCACGTGTTGTTCATCAACGATTCCAAGGCGACCAATGCCGATGCCGCGGCGCCGGCTCTGTCGAGCTTCCCGCGAATCTACTGGATCGCCGGCGGCCTGCCCAAGGAAGGCGGCATCGAGCCGTTGCGCGGCTTCTTTCCGCGCATCGCCAGAGCCTATCTGATCGGCGAGGCAGCGCCCGCCTTCTCGGCGACGCTCGGCGAGGCCGTGCCCTATGAAATATCCGGCACGCTGGCCGCGGCGGTCGAGCACGCCGCGCGGGACGCGGCCCGCGACGAGGGCGGCGAGGTGGTGGTGCTACTGTCGCCGGCCTGCGCCAGTTTCGACCAGTTCAAGAATTTCGAGGTTCGCGGCGATGCCTTCCGGCAAGCCGTGAATGCTGTCGCGGGTGTGAAACCCATCGGAGGGGCACGTTAATGCAGAGCCGTCTCGACAAAAGTCCGGTTGCAACCTGGTGGTGGACAATCGATCGCTGGTTCCTGGCGGCATTCCTGTCGCTGATGGGGCTCGGCATCGTCCTGTCCTTCGCCGCCAGCCCGGCGGTGGCCGAGCGCATCGGCCTCGACAGTTTCCACTTCGCCACAAGGCAGATCATCTTCACTGTGCCGGCTCTCGGCGTCATGCTGGCCGTCTCATTCCTCGATTCCCGCCAGATCCGGCGCATGGCGCTGATCATGCTGTGCCTGATGCTGGTGCTGATGGTGGCGGTGCTCTACATCGGCGTCGAGGTGAAGGGCGCTCGCCGCTGGGTGTCGCTGGCCGGGCTGTCGATCCAGCCGTCCGAATTCCTGAAACCCGCCTTCGTGGTCATGTGCGCCTGGCTGTTCGCTGAGCACAAGCGCCAGCCCGACATTCCGGGCAATCTGTTCGCCATGCTGCTGCTGGTCCTGGTCGTCTCATTGCTGGTGGCGCAGCCGGACCTTGGCCAGACGATGCTGACGACGGGCACCTGGGGCATCATGTTCTTCATGGCGGGCCTGCCCTGGCTGTGGATCATCGCGCTGGGCGCGGCCGGCGTCGGCGGCGTCTTCGCCGCCTACACCGTGTTTCCGCACGTCGCGCTGCGCATCGACAAGTTCCTCACTGGAGAGGGCGACACGTTCCAGGTCGACATGGGTCGCGACGCGCTGATCAATGGCGGCTGGTTCGGCGTCGGGCCGGGCGAGGGCACGGTCAAGCGGGTCATCCCGGACAGCCACGCCGACTTCGTCTTCTCCGTCGCCGGCGAGGAATTCGGGCTGATCATGTGCTTCTTCATCATGTCGATCTTCGCCTTCATCGTGCTGCGCGGCCTCAATTCGGCGCTGAAGGAACACGATGATTTCACCCGCTACGCGGTCGGTGGCCTGGTCACCGTCTTCGGCCTGCAGGCCGTCATCAACATGTGCGTCAACCTGCAGCTGGTGCCGGCCAAGGGCATGACGCTACCCTTCATCTCTTATGGCGGCTCGTCGCAGATCGCCATCGCCATCTCGATGGGCATGGTGCTGGCGCTGACGCGCAAACGGCCGGAAAAGCGCAAGCAGGTGGGCTTTGGCCTGTCGCAGCGCGCCGTGCCGGCGGAGTGACATGGCCAAGGGCGTCATCCTTCTCGCGGCGGGCGGAACCGGCGGGCATCTCTTCCCGGCCGAGGCGCTGGCGCATGAGCTGAAGGCGCGCGGCTGGACGGTGCATCTTGCGACCGACGACCGCGCCGAGCGGTTTGCCGGCCATTTCCCGGCCGCGGCGGTCCACCCGATCCAGTCGGCGACGATGGGTTCGAAGAATCCCGTCGCCGTGCTTGGGGCCTTCTGGAAGATCTGGCGCGGCGTGCGCCAGGCCTCCGCCATCATTGGCAGGATCAAGCCGGACGCCGTCGTCGGCTTCGGCGGCTATCCGACCCTGCCGCCGCTCTACGCGGCGACGCGGCGGAAGGTGCCGACGCTCATTCATGAGCAGAACGCTGTGATGGGGCGCGCGAACCGGGCGCTGGCCGGCCGCGTCGATGCCATCGCCGGCGGCTTCCTGCCGCAGGACACGAGCGCCGCCGGCGCCAAGACGGTGACGACGGGCAATCCGGTCAGGCCGCCGGTGCTTGAAGCGGCCAAGACGCCTTACGTGGCGTCGAGCGGCGAACAGCCGTTCCGGCTGCTGGTGTTCGGCGGCAGCCAGGGAGCCCAGTTCTTTTCCGATGCCGTTCCGGCGGCGATCGCGCTGCTTTCGGACGCGCAACGCAGGCGGCTGGTCATCACCCAGCAGGCCCGCGCGGATGACGTGGCGCGGGTGAAGGCAGCCTATGCGGCGCTTGGCGTCGCCGTCGAGGTCTCGCCCTTCTTCACCGATATGGCGGCGCGCATGGCCGCAGCACATCTGGTGATCTCTCGTTCGGGCGCCTCGACCGTGTCGGAGATCGCCGTCATCGGGCGGCCGGCGCTGCTGGTGCCGTATCCCTATGCGCTCGATCACGATCAGGCGGCGAACGCGGCGGCACTGGCCGCTGCCGGCGGCGGCGAGGTGCACCCGCAATCGACGCTGTCGCCCGAGCGCATCGCGGCCCTCATTGGCGGGCTGATGGACGATCCCCAGCGGCTCGAGGCCATGGCAGCGGGCGCGAAGGCGGCCGGCAGACCGGACGCGGCACGGTTGCTCGCCGATCTCACAGAGGCTATTGCGTCGAAAAAAACAGTCTCGGAATTCAGGAAGGGGACGCACGCATGAAGATGCCGCAGACCATCGGCCTTGTGCATTTCATCGGCATTGGCGGCATCGGCATGAGCGGCATCGCCGAAGTGCTGCACAATCTCGGCTACAAGGTGCAGGGGTCAGATCAGGCCGACAGCGCCAATGTGCAGCGGTTGCGCGACAAGGGCATCGAATGCTTCGTCGGCCACAAGGCCGAAAATCTCGGTGACGCCGAGGTGGTGGTCGTCTCGACGGCGATCAAGAAAACCAATCCGGAGCTGAACGCCGCGCGCGAGAGGCTGCTGCCGATCGTGCGCCGCGCCGAAATGCTGGCCGAACTGATGCGGTTCCGCCAGGCGGTGGCGATCGGCGGCACGCATGGCAAGACGACGACGACCTCCATGGTCGCGACGCTGCTCGAGGCCGGCGGGCTCGACCCGACCGTCATCAATGGCGGCATCATCAACGCCTATGGCACCAACGCCCGCATGGGCGATGGCGAATGGATGGTGGTCGAGGCCGACGAGAGCGACGGCACCTTCCTCAAGCTGCCGGCAGAGATCGCCGTGGTCACCAACATCGATCCCGAGCATCTCGACCACTATGGCAGTTTCGACAAGGTGCGCGAGGCGTTCCGCCAGTTCGTCGAGAACGTGCCGTTCTACGGCTTCGGCGTGATGTGCACCGACCATCCGGAGGTGCAGGCGCTGGTCGGCCGCATCGAGGATCGCCGGGTCATCACCTATGGCGAGAACGCGCAGGCCGACGTGCGCTTCACCAACCACCGCATGGCGGGCGCCACCTCGGAATTCGACGTGGTGATCCGCAACCGCAAGGGCGGTGGGGAGACAACGATTTCGGGCCTGCGCCTGCCCATGCCCGGCCGTCACAACGTCTCGAACGCCACGGCGGCGATCGCGGTGGCGCATGAGCTTGGCCTGTCAGCGGAGGCGATCAAGAAGGGCCTGTCGTCCTTCGCTGGCGTCAAGCGCCGCTTTACCCATACCGGTTCTTGGAACGGCGTCGACGTCTTCGACGATTACGGTCACCATCCGGTCGAGATCGCGGCGGTGCTGAAGGCGGCGCGCAGCGCCACCAAGGGACGCGTCATCGCCATCGCCCAGCCGCATCGCTTCACCCGGCTGCACGATTTGTTCAATGAGTTCTCCGCCTGCTTCAACGATGCCGACACGGTGATGGTGGCACCGGTCTACGCCGCCGGCGAGGACCCGATCGAAGGAGTGACCTCGGACGAGTTGGTGTCGCGCATCCGCGCCGGCGGTCATCGCGACGCGCGCTACATAGAGGGCCCGGCCGATATCGCGCCGATCATCCGTGACCTGGCCAAGCCCGGCGACTTCGTCGTCTTCCTTGGCGCCGGCAACATCACGCAATGGGCCTACGCGCTTCCCAGGGAGCTTGGCGGGACCGTCTCATGATGCGCGGCCAGGCCCTGATCGACGGACTCGGAGACCGGCTTGCCGGCTTGCGCGGTCGTCTCACGCCGAATGCCGAGATGGACAAGATCACATGGTTTCGGGCCGGCGGGCTGGCCGAAGTGCTGTTCCAGCCTGCCGACGAGGAGGATCTCGCCGCGTTCCTCAAGGCGGTGCCCGAGGAAATCCCGCTGACCATCGTCGGCATCGGCTCGAACCTGCTGGTTCGCGACGGTGGCATTCCGGGCTTCGTCATCCGGCTTTCGGCCAAGGGCTTCGGCGACACGGAAATCATGTCGCCGACCACCCTCAGGGCGGGCGCCGCTGCGCCCGACAAGCGCGTCGCCGCCGTGGCCTACGAAGCGGGGATTGGCGGCTTTCATTTCTATCACGGCATTCCAGGCGCCATCGGCGGCGCGCTGAGGATGAATGCCGGCGCCAACGGCGTCGAGACGCGCGAGCGCGTCGTCGAAGTGCGCGCGCTAGACCGCCACGGCAATGTCCACACGCTGAGCAATGCCGAGATGGGCTATGCCTATCGTCATTCCTCGGCGCCTGCCGGGCTCATCTTCACCTCTGCCATCCTCGAAGGCTTTGCCGAGGACAAGGCCACCATCAAGGCGGCCATGGACGCGGTGCAGAACCACCGCGAAACCGTGCAGCCGATCCGCGAGAAGACCGGCGGCTCCACCTTCAAGAATCCGGAAGGCACGTCGGCCTGGAAGGAGATCGACAGAGCGGGCTGCCGCGGCCTCATGATCGGCGGCGCGCAGATGTCGCCGATGCATTGCAACTTCATGATCAACACCGGGACGGCGACCGGCTACGACCTCGAATATCTGGGCGAGACGGTGCGTGCGCGGGTGCTCGAGAAATCGGGAATCCGGCTGCAATGGGAAATCAAGCGTATCGGCGAATTCCGGCCGGGACATGCCGTCCAGGAGTTTCTTGGGCAACTACTTTAGTGTTGCCTGAAGTTCATGTGATACATGAACTTCAAATGCCCGAAACAACCGCGAGACCGTTGCTCCAAAGACTCAATGGCAAGGTTTTCGCTTCCATTTTCACGGAAAGTGAATCTCTCGGAATCCTAAGCACTTGCCAGTGAATCAACTCTCTGATTCTCTGCTCCAAAGCGTTTCCTGATTTGAGTCGTTCGACGCGTTTTCAGCGTTTTCCGTCTGGGGGGGCAACCTGCCGGGAGACTCTGACTCAATGTTGCGGAAAATCTTGGTTTTTGGTCCGCCGTGAGAGGGGATGACGGGGAATGAAAAACAAGCATGTGGCCGTCCTGCTGGGTGGGTTTTCGTCCGAGCGGCCCGTGTCCCTGTCCTCGGGAAAGGCTTGCGCCGATGAGCTCGAGAAGGAAGGCTACCAAGTCACGCGCGTCGATGTCGGGCGCGATGTCGGCACGGTGCTCGCCGAGCTCAGGCCCGATGTCGCCTTCAATGCGCTGCATGGTCCCTTCGGTGAGGACGGCACCATCCAGGGCATCCTCGAATATCTCGGCATTCCCTACACCCATTCCGGCGTGCTCGCCTCGGCGCTGGCCATGAACAAGGAGCAGGCCAAGCGGATCGGCAAGTCGGTCGGCGTTCCGGTTGCCGAATCAAAGGTAGCCAGCCGCTTCGCCATCAAGAACAAGCATCCGATGAAGCCCCCTTATGTGGTCAAGCCGGTCAACGAGGGGTCGAGCTTCGGCGTCGTCATCGTGCATGAAGGCCAGTCGCATCCGCCGCAGGTTATCGGCTCTTCGGAGTGGAGATATGGCGACACCGTCATGGTGGAGCGCTACGTGCATGGCCGCGAACTGACCTGCGCGGTGATGGGCGACGTGGCGCTGGGAGTCTGTGAGATCATTCCGACCGGCCATTCCTTCTACGACTATGATTCAAAATACGTCGCCGGGGGATCAAAGCACGAATGCCCCGCAAAACTTTCACCGAATATTTACCAAAAAATACAAACACTGGCGCTCAAGGCTCACCAAGCGATCGGCTGCCGGGGCGTTTCCCGGTCGGACTTCCGGTATGACGATCGGCATTCCGAAAACGGCGAGATTGTCTGGCTCGAGGTCAACACCCAGCCGGGAATGACACCGACGTCACTGGTGCCTGAAATCGCTGCCCAGGCCGGGCACTCGTTTGGCGATTTGTTGAGTTGGATGGTGGAGGACGCTTCGTGTCTGCGTTGAAATGGGGACAGGGTAGGGAGAGGAGCGCGGCCGGGCCGGCGCTGTTCGGCCTGCCGTTGTCGTTTGACCATTTCGTGCTGCCGCGCATGCTTCGCCGCCCGGTGCGCGTCCTGGCGCGGCTGGGCGTCGGCGAGGTTCAGCCGCCACGTTTCCTGGCGGGAATCATGTCGGCCGTACTGCTCGCCTCGAGCGGCGCCTATGGCGCCTATCTCGGCGGCCACGCCGACGGTATCGTTCAAAGCATCACCGCCCGCACAGGATTTGCCGTCGATCAGGTCAAGGTGGTCGGCAATCGCCAGACTTCCGAGATCGATATCCTGGACAGGCTGGAGCTCGACGGCTGGACATCGCTGATCGGCTTCGATGCCGAGGCGGCGCGAGAGCGGATTTCGGGCCTGCCATGGATCGAGGCCGCGGCGGTGCGCAAGGTCTATCCGCACACGCTCGAAGTGCGTGTCGAGGAGCGTGAGGCCTTCGCGCTCTGGCAGCAGGGCGACAAGCTCTCGGTCATCGAGAAGAACGGCGCCGTCATCGCGCCATTCTCCGGCGGCAAGCAGGTGCTGTTGCCGCTGTTGATCGGCACCGGCGCGCCGGCCATGGCGCCCGACTTCCTCGCCAGGATGGAAAAATATCCCGAGCTCGCCAGCCGGGTCAAAGCCTATGTCCGCGTCGGCGAGCGGCGCTGGGACCTGAAGCTCGACAACGGCATCACGGTCAAGCTTCCCGATGACGGCGAGGATCAGGCGATCGCTGAGCTGGTCGGCATGGATCGCGACAACGGATTGTTGTCGCGCGATATCGCGGCCGTCGACATGCGCCTGTCCGACCGGCTGGTCGTGCAGCTGACGCCCGAGGCCGCGACGCAGCGCGAAGCCGCGCTCAACGAGAAGCCGAAAAGCCTGAAACACAAGCCGGAGACGAAGATATGAGCTGGCTTGGCGGTTCTGGCGATGCCTCGTCGCGCCGGTCCGGCACCCTCACGGTGCTGGATGTCGGTTCGAACAAGGTTTGCTGCATGGTGGCCAAGCTCAAGCCGCGCGATGACGGCAAGCTTTTGCGCGGCCGCTCGCACCGGATCCAGGTCATCGGCATCGGCCATCAGAAATCGCAGGGCGTGAAGTCGGGCGTGATCGTCGATCTCGACCGCGCCGAACATGCCATCCGCCTCGCCGTCGACGCCGCCGAGCGCATGGCGGGGCTGACGGTCGATTCGCTCATCGTCAACATGACGGCGGGCAGGCTGAAGAGCGAAGCCTTTTCGGCGACCATCAACCTTGGCGGCCATGAAGCCGACGAGGCCGACATCAAGCGTGTGCTTGGCGCCGGTGCCAAGCAGGCGCTGAAGGCCGAGCGCGAAGTCGTCCATTCGCTGCCGGTGGCCTTCTCGCTCGATGCCGAGCGCGGCGTGCGCGATCCGCGCGGCATGGTTGGCGACACACTCGGCGTCGACATGCATGTGCTGACGGGCGATGCGGCGCCGATGCGCAATCTCGAACTGTCCATCAACCGCTCGCATCTGTCGGTCGAGCGCATGGTGGCGACGCCCTATGCCAGCGGCCTGGCCGCCCTGGTCGACGACGAACTGGAAATGGGCGCCGCCTGCATCGACATGGGTGGCGGCACGACGACGATCTCGGTGTTCTCGGAAGGCAAGTTCGTGCATGGCGACGCCATCGCCATCGGCGGCAACCATGTTACGCTGGACATGGCCAAGGGGCTTTCGACCTCGCTCGACGCCGCCGAGCGGCTGAAAGTGATGCATGGCTCGGCGCTGCCTGGCAGCGCCGACGACCGCGACCTGGTCTCGATCCAGCCCATCGGCGACGATGGCGACGTGCCGCTGCAGATACCGCGCTCGGTGATGACGCGCATCGTGCGCGCCCGCATCGACGAGACGCTCGAATTGTTGCGCGACCGGCTGAACAAGTCCGGCTATGGCAATGCGGTCGGCAAGCGCGTCGTGCTGACCGGCGGCGCCAGCCAACTGGCCGGCCTGCCCGAAGCGGCGAGGCGGATACTCGGACGCAATGTGCGCATCGGCCGCCCGCTTGGCGTGGCGGGCCTGCCGGAAGCGGCGAAAGGCCCGGCCTTCTCAGCCGCGGTCGGGCTTCTGATCTATCCGCAGATGGCGAGTTTCGAGAGCCATCATGCGAAAGGAATTTCCGGTCTCAGAATGACCGGAACAGGCGGAAAACTGCATCGCATGAGTCAGTGGTTGAGAGACAGTTTCTAATTGACGGGGACAGCCCCATTAGGTGGCCGCGGCGGCGAAGCGGCGTAAAGGCAAAGGACGGAGACAATGACCATCAATCTGCAGAAGCCGGACATTACCGAGCTTAAGCCGCGCATCACCGTGTTCGGTGTCGGCGGCGGCGGCGGCAATGCCGTCAACAACATGATCACCGCCGGTTTGCGCGGCGTCGAGTTCGTCGTTGCCAACACCGACGCGCAGGCGCTGACCATGTCGAAGGCCTCGCGGCTGATTCAGCTCGGCGCGCATGTCACCGAGGGCCTGGGCGCCGGATCGCAGCCTGAGGTCGGCCGCGCGGCCGCCGAGGAATGCATCGACGAGATTCTCGACCACCTGACCAACACCCACATGTGTTTCGTCACCGCCGGCATGGGCGGCGGCACCGGCACGGGGGCTGCTCCGGTGGTTGCCCGCGCCGCGCGTGAAAAGGGCATCCTGACCGTCGGGGTCGTCACCAAGCCGTTCCATTTCGAGGGCCAGCGCCGCATGAAGACGGCGGATTTGGGCATCGAGGAACTGCAGAAATGCGTCGATACGCTGATCGTCATCCCCAACCAGAACCTGTTCCGGCTGGCCAATGACAAGACCACCTTCGCCGATGCCTTCGCCATGGCCGACCAGGTTCTTTACTCCGGCGTCGCTTGCATCACCGACCTGATGGTCAAGGAAGGCCTGATCAACCTCGACTTCGCCGACGTGCGTTCGGTGATGCGCGAGATGGGCAAGGCGATGATGGGCACCGGCGAAGCTTCGGGCGAGGGCCGCGCGATGGCCGCCGCCGAGGCCGCCATTGCCAACCCGCTGCTCGACGAGACCTCGATGAAGGGCGCCAAGGGCCTGCTGATCTCGATCACCGGCGGCCGCGACCTCACCCTGTTCGAAGTCGACGAAGCCGCGACCCGCATCCGCGAGGAGGTCGACCAGGACGCCAACATCATCCTCGGCGCTACCTTCGACGAGGAACTCGAAGGCGTCATCCGCGTCTCGGTGGTCGCCACCGGCATCGACAAGTCCGCGGCTGAAATCGCCGCCGCGCCGATCTCGATCCGCACGGCTCCGCCGAAGCCGACCGGCCGTCCCGCGGTCGCCGCTGTGGAAAGCCGCCCATCGGCGGTCCAACAGCCGGCATACGAACCGCGCGCCGTCGACCCGGTCGCCGAAGCCATCCACCTGGCCGAAGCGAATGCCGCGGCAATGGCCCACGCACGCCCCGCGCCCGTGGCTCACGCGGACGATTTCCGCCCGCAGAGCAAGATCTTCCAGGCTCCGCCCGCACCACCGCAGCCGATGCCGCAGCCCGTGGTCCAGCAGATGATGCAGCCGGTCCAGCAGCCGCGCGAAGTTCTGCAGAGCGAAGCTCCGCGGCCGGTTCAGATGGCGCCGCAGCGCATGCCCCGCGTCGAGGATTTCCCCCCGGTCGTGAAGGCCGAGGTCGATGCCAAGGGTCGCCCGCAGGATCATGAGAACAGCGGACCGATGGGCCTTTTGAAGCGCCTGACCAATGGCCTGACCCGCCGCGAGGAAGAACCCGCCCGGCTGCAGCCGGCGCAGCCGCGTGAACCCAAGCTGCGCCAGGCAGCGCCCGAAGTGCGCCGCCTCGCCAGCCAGGATTCGCAGCTCTACGCGCCCCGCCGCGGCCAGCTCGACGATCAGGGCCGCCTTACGCCGCAGGTGAGGCCGACTCACGAAGACGATCAACTGGAGATTCCGGCGTTCCTGCGCCGCCAGGCCAACTGATTGGTTAACGGACTGAAATAATTGTTAACGGGCAGGCAAGGGAATTGCTTGCCCGTTAACGTTTAAAACGGCGCTATATCAATATGTTACGAATTCGGACAGGTCCGGGCTCGCGGTTACAAAGAGTAAGAAACCGTGATTTGGAGTATCCCTCCGGCAACATTATCTTCGCTGCCTACCATAGTCGGTTTGTCGGGATTTCGGGGGAAATGGCCTCGCCTGCCGATTCAAACAAGAGCCGCGCCCACTCAATGGCGAAGCGGACATAGGCATTACGGGCTTATGGGGATTGTCTTGCACGACTATCAGACGACATTGAAGACGCGCGCGTCGCTAACCGGCACCGGCGTCCACAGCGGCAAGGAAGTCTCCATCAGTTTCGTGCCGGCGGATGCCGACACCGGCATCGTCTTCCAGCTTTTCAACGGCAATGGGCCGGGCCGCGAGTTCCGCGCCCTGGTTTCGGAAGTCGGCGCGACCGATCTCTGCACCATGCTTGGCGATCCGGCTGGAGAGCACATCGCCACGGTCGAGCATATCATGGCCGCGCTGTTCGGACTTGGCATCGACAATGTCGCGATAGAGATCGACGGCCATGAGGTTCCGATTCTCGACGGAAGCGCGATGGCGTTTGTCGACGCCATCGACCAGGCCGGCATCGAGATGCTGTCGGTAAAGCGGCGCTATATCAGGGTCATGAAGCCGGTTCGAATCGAGAACGGCGCGTCGTGGGCGGAGTTCAGGCCCTATGACGGCACCCGTTTCGAGATCGAGATCGATTTCGAAAGCCCGGCGATCGGCCGTCAGTTGTTCGCGTCCGACCTGAATGCCGATATCTTCCGCCGCGACATCGCGCGCGCCCGCACCTTCGGCTTCATGAAGGATGTCGAGCGGCTGTGGGCCGCGGGCTACGCGCTCGGTTCATCGCTGGAGAATTCGCTGGTGATCGGCGACGACAACCGCGTCATCAACATGGGCGGCTTGCGCTATCCCAATGAATTCGTGCGCCACAAGACGCTGGACGCCATGGGCGACCTGGCATTGGCTGGGGCCCGCTTCATCGGCTGCTTCCGCTCCTATCGTGGCGGCCACAGGATGAACGCCGCGGCGTTGCGCCGGCTGCTGTCGGATCGCACCGCGTTCGAGATCGTCGAGACGACGCGCCGCGAGCGTGGACGCACCGCCGAGATGAACGCCGTCAAGGCGCCGCTCTACGCGCCCTGGATGATCTGATTTCCCTGCATTTTACCGATTGCATGACAGGCAATGGCTGTTGCATGAATGCATCACCTGGTGGTGAAATCGCCTCGATGTCCAAGCTGCGCCCGGCCGCCACAAAAATGTGCGATTGGCCGGAGATAGCGTTGCCCGGTGAGGCGGTTATGGTTTATGGCTGCTGCCATTGATGAGTGCATGGCGCTGAAGTTGCTAGCTTGTTTTGCGACGGCGACATGCGGCACGCATTGAAACAACGCCGAAAGGGCGGAATCCAATCATGGTCTTCAAGCGAATTGGTCAATCGAAGGCGCCGCGGCCGTCCGTTTTGCTGGCGCTTTCGGTGGTTGTTCCATCGCTCTTCCTGTCGGCCTGCATGTCGTCGGAAAAGGATATCGACCTGTCGACCTATGTCGACCAGACCGAGCCCGCGGATGTGCTCTACAATCAGGGCCTCGCCAATCTGAATGCCGGTCGCCTGCAAGAGGCGAGCCGCAAGTTCGATGCGGTCGACCGCCAGCATCCCTATTCGGAATTCGCCCGCAAATCGATGGTGATGGGCGCCTTCGCCGACTATCGCCAGGGCAATTATGACGAGGCGATCAGTTCCGCCAAGCGCTATCTCACCCTCTATCCGTCCACCGATGACGCCGCCTACGCTCAGTACATCATCGGCTTGAGCTACTACCGGCAGATCAAGGACGTGACGCAGGACCAGAAGGAAGCGCGTCAGACCCTGCAGACGATGCAGGATCTGGTGACGCGCTGGCCGACGTCGGAATATGTCGACGATGCCAAGGAAAAGATGCGCTTTGCCAACGACCAGCTCGCCGGCAAGGAAATGCAGATCGGCCGCTACTATCTCGAGCGCCGCGAATACATCGCCGCCGTCAAGCGTTTCCGTACTGTGGTGGAGAGCTATTCCAACACGCGTCACGTCGAGGAGGCACTGGCCCGCCTGACCGAAAGCTATTACGCGCTGGGGTTGACCTCGGAGGCGCAGACCGCCGCCGCCGTGCTCGGCACGAACTACCCCGACAGCCCGTGGTACAAGGATTCCTACAAGCTGCTGCAGAGCAACGGGCTTGCGCCGCGCGAGAATGCCGGCTCGTGGATTTCCAAGGCCGGGAAGCTGATCACCGGCGCCTGATGCAGGCGTAGAGATGCTTTCCAGACTGTCGATCCGCGATATCGTCCTGATCGAGAAGCTGGACATCGACTTCGCGCCCGGTCTTTCCGTGCTGACGGGTGAGACCGGCGCCGGCAAATCCATCCTGCTCGATGCCTTGTCGCTGGCGCTGGGCGCGCGTGGCGACGCGTCGCTGGTGCGACATGGCGCGGCGCAGGGCCAGGTCATCGCGGTCTTCGACGTGCCGCGCAACCATCCGGCCCGCGCCCTGCTCGCCGAGAATGCCATCGAGGATGACGGCGACATCATCCTGCGCCGCCTGCAGACCGCTGATGGCCGCACCCGGGTCTTCGTCAACGACCAGCCTTCGAGCGTCACGCTGATGCGCGATGTCGGACGTGCGCTGGTCGAAATCCACGGCCAGCACGATGAACGCGCGCTCGTCGATCCTGGCGCGCACCGCGAGTTGCTCGATGCGTTCGGTGGTCATCTCGGCGTCGTTCGCTCGACGGGCGAGGCCTGGCGGCATTGGCGCGACTGCGAGCAGGAGCTTTCGCGTCACCGCGCCAAGGTGGCGGCAGCGGCCCGCGAGGCGGACTATCTGCGTGCCGCCGTGGCGGAACTGACCAAGCTCGACCCGCAACCGGGTGAGGAGACCGACCTCGCCGAAGTGCGTGCGTCGATGATGCGGGCGGAAAAGATCGCTTCCGAAATCCATGACGCACAGGATGTGCTGTCCGGCCCATCCTCGCCGCTGCCGCAACTGGCAAGCCTGCTCAGGCGGCTGCAACGCAAGGTGACCGAAGCGCCCGGCCTGCTCGACGATGTGGTGAAGTCGCTCGATGAGGCGATGCTGTCGCTGGACGCGGCGCAATCGGGCGTCGAGGCGGCACTGCGCGCCGCCGAATATGATCCGCAGCGGCTGGAGAAGGCCGAGGAGCGGCTGTTCTCGCTGCGGGCGGCCTCCCGCAAGCATGGCGTCGCCGTCGACGACCTGGCGCAACTGCGGGATACGATGTCGGCCGATCTCGCCGATCTCGATGCCGGCGAGGGGCGCCTGCATGGGCTGGAAAAGCAGGCCGTTGCCGCGCGCGAGGCCTATGACATCGCGGCCGCGCAACTCTCCTCGCTTCGCCATGCGGCGTCGGTCGGCCTGACCAAGGCCGTCATGGCCGAATTGCCGGCGCTGAAGCTCGAGCGCGCTGCCTTCATCGTCGAGCTGGCGAGCGATGCCGACAACCGCATGGAAGAGGGTATCGACCAGATCGAATTCTGGGTGCGCACCAATCCCGGCACGCGGCCCGGGCCGATGATGAAGGTCGCGTCCGGCGGCGAGCTGTCGCGCTTCCTCCTGGCGCTGAAGGTGGCTCTGGCCGATCGCGGTTCGGCGCCGACGCTGGTCTTCGATGAAATCGACACCGGTGTGGGCGGCGCCGTCGCCGACGCCATCGGCCAAAGGCTGGCGCGGCTGTCGAAGCGCGTCCAGGTGCTTTCGGTCACCCACGCGCCGCAAGTGGCGGCCCGGGCGGCGACGCATTTCCTGATTTCCAAGTCTGGCGGCGCCGACCGCGTCGCGACCGGCATTGCCGAGATGGACCGGCCGGCGCGCCAGGAAGAGATCGCGCGCATGCTGGCCGGCGCGACGATCACCGACGAGGCCCGCGCCGCCGCCGAGCGGCTGCTGCGCGAGAACACCACCGCGTCCTGATCCCGCGCCCGCGCTTAGGCTTTTGAGCAGAGTCAGCAGATGGCTCCATCCTCCTGTTTGCGCGTCGTTTTGTCAGAATTTGGTTCCCGCCGGTCCGAATCCTGATCTATTGTCCGGGCCAACAGCAGCCGGGTGTAAACATGTCGCAAAAACCAGTCGACGCCTTGACGGAGACCGAGGCCGAGGCCGAACTGAAGCGCCTGGCCGAGGAGATCGCCGAGCACGACCGGCGCTACCATGCCGAGGACGCGCCTGTTATCACGGACGCGGAATACGATGCGCTGGCGCGGCGCAACCTGGCGATAGAGGAGCGGTTCCCGGCGTTGATACGCGAGGATTCGCCGTCGCGGCGGGTCGGCGCGCCGCCGGCGGAAGGCTTCACCAAGGTGCGCCACGCCGTGCCGATGCTCAGCCTCGCCAAGGCCTATACCGATCAGGACGTCGCCGATTTCATCGAACGCGGCCGCCGCTTCTTCGATCGCGACAAGGACCTCGAGATCGCGTTCACCGCCGAGCCGAAGATCGACGGGTTGTCGGCTTCGCTGCGCTATGAAGGCGGGGTGTTCGTGCAGGGTGCGACGCGCGGCGACGGCGCCGTTGGCGAGGACATCACCGCGAACCTCAGGACGATCGCCGACATTCCCAAGAAGCTGAAAGGGTCCGGCTGGCCCGAGATCATCGAGATCCGCGGCGAGGTCTACATGACCTACGCCGAATTCGAGGCTCTCAAGCAACGCTCGGCCGCCACCGGCGGCCAGGACTATGTCAACCCGCGCAACACCGCGGCCGGGTCGCTGCGCCAGAAGGATGCTTCGGTCACCGCCAGCCGCAACCTCAAATTCTTCGCCTATGCGTGGGGCTATACCACGCAGGATCCGGCACCCACCCAGTATGAATCGGTGCGGAAATTCGCCGACTGGGGGTTCAGGATCACGCCGCTGATGGTGCGGGCGAAATCGGTCGAGGAACTCATCGCCCACTATCACCTCATCGAGGAGCAGCGCTCGTCGCTTGGCTACGACATCGACGGCGTCGTCTACAAGGTCGATCAACTGGAGCTGCAACGGCGTTGGGGTTTCGTCACCGGTGAGCCACGCTGGGCGATCGCGCACAAATTCCCCGCCGAGCAGGCAATGACCACCGTGCAGAAGATCGACATCCAGGTCGGACGCACCGGCACGCTGGCGCCGGTCGCGCGGCTGGCCCCCGTCAGCGTCGGCGGCGTCGTGGTCGAGAACGTCACGCTCCACAATGAAGACTATATCAGGGGCTTCGACAGCAACGGCCAACCGATCCGCGACGGCATCGACGTGCGCATCGGCGATACGGTCGTGATCCAGCGGGCAGGGGATGTCATTCCCCAGATCGTCAGCGTCGTCATCGACAAGCGCCCGGCCGACGCGGTGCCGTACGAGTTCCCGCATGTCTGTCCGGTCTGCGGCTCGCCGGCGACGCGCGAGGTGAACGAAAAGACCGGCAAGGAAGATTCGCGCCGCCGCTGCACCGGCGAACTGGTCTGTGCGGCGCAGGCAGTGGAACAGTTGCGTCACTTCGTGTCACGCGGCGCGATGGACATAGAAGGCCTTGGCTCGGAAAACATCGACCTGTTCTTCAATGCCGGGCTGGTCAAGACCGCCTCCGATATCTTTACGCTCAAGCAGCGCCGTCCAGCCGTCACCAAGGCGCTGGCCGAGCGGCGCGAGGAGCAGGCCAGATTGCGCGAGGCCGCGTCAGGCAAGACGCGCAAGAACGTACGCGGCGTCGAGGACCGCAACTATGAGGGTCTCGACAAGCTGTTCGCCGCCATCGATTCGCGCCGCGAGCCGGAACTCGACCGTTTCATCTTTGCCCTCGGCATCCGCCATATCGGCGAGACGACCGCCGCCTTGCTCGCCAAGACATTCTCGACGGTCGAGGAACTGATCCGGGTCGGCAAGGAGACGGCGGCGGCCGATGATCCGCATACCGTTTTCCCGTCGATCAACGGCATCGGTGACACGGTGATCGACGCGCTGCGCGATTTCTTCGGCAATGAGCGCAACGACGCCGTGCTCGACGCGCTGCTCGAGCAGGTCCACCCCAAGCCGTATATCGTGACCATCGCGGCCGACAGCGCGGTCGCCGGCAAGACAATCGTGTTCACGGGCACGCTGGAAAAGATGACGCGTCCTGAAGCCAAAGCGATGGCGGAACGTCTGGGCGCCAAGGTCGCGGGCTCGGTGTCGGCGAAGACCGACCTGGTGGTGGCCGGGCCCGGCGCTGGCTCCAAGCTGAAGCTCGCCAGCGAGCTGGGCATCGAGGTGATCGACGAGGATGCCTGGCTGACGCGGATCGGCAGGGCATGACGGAAGGCGCGTTCAAGGGCTTCGGCCAAAAGGCCATTCCGTTCCTGAAGGCGCTCGATTTCCACCAGAGCCGCGAGTGGTTCCTGGAGAACCGCGACCTGTTCGAGACGGAGTTGCGCAATCCCCTGGGAGATCTCGTTGAGACGCTCACGCAGCGCTTCGCGCAGGCGGGGCTGGGCCTGCGCGGCGACCGCAAGAAGTCGCTGTTCCGCATCAACCGCGATGTGCGCTTCGCCAAGGACAAGCGGCCTTACAACCGGCACCTGTCAGCGATCCTGTCGCCCGACGGCAGCAAGATGGAACAGGGCGTGTTCTATGTTCACATCGGGTTGGAGGGTTGCTTTGCCGGCGTTGCCTGGTGGCAGCCGGAGACGCAATTGCTGCTGGCGATGCGCAAGGCGATAGCGACGAAGCCGAATGAATTTCGCGCCATGGTGGCGGCGCTGGGCAAAAAGGGTCTTCAACTCGATGCCGAAGGCTGCATGAAGCGCACGCCGCGCGGCTTCGAACACGTCGCCGATAAAGAGCTGGTCGCAGCGA
>NZ_JBAZUD010000011.1:0-58093 GCF_041661565.1 Mesorhizobium sp. | reverse complement strand
GTCCAGCCGTCGATGTGACGATGTAGGACAGCTTGAAGCCCACTCCGGTCAGGGTGACGACGCCCACGACGATGCCGACGGTTGCGGCGGCGGCTCCAACGGCGAGCGCATATTTGGCGCCGTCGCGCAGGCACATCACGATATCGGCGACCGACATGCGCCGGCGTGGATTGAGCAGGCCGACGAGAATACACAAGGTGATGCCCCAGAAGGCAGCCATGTAGGGCGTGTAGCCCGAGAGCAGCACGCCGATGAGGACGACGAGCGGGATGATCGTCGGCCAGTCCCGCTTCAGCGCCTCGACGACGTCGGGCATCTCGTCCGGCCTGAGTCCCCTGAGCCCGGTTCGCTTAGCCTCGAAATGCACCTGCATGAACACGCCGAAGAAGTGCATGAAGGCGGGCACGATGGCGGCCAGGATGATGGTCGTGTAGGGCAGTTCGAGAAATTCGATCATCAGGAAGGCCGCTGCGCCCATGATCGGCGGCGTCACCTGACCGCCGGTCGAGGACGCCGCTTCCACCGCTGCGGCGAAATGTTTCTTGTAGCCGAGCTTGATCATGGCCGGGATGGTCAGCGAGCCGACAGTGACGGTGTTGGCGACCGACGAGCCGGAGATCATCCCGAACAGCGCCGAGCCGAAGATCGACACCTTGGCGGGACCGCCGGCGTAGCGGCCGGCGACCCACGCCGCGCAGTCGAGGAAGAGCTGACCGAGGCCAATGCGGGTGGCGAAGACGCCGAACAACACGAAGTGGAAGACGTAGGTGGCAACGACGCCAAGCGCGATGCCGTAGATGCCCTGCGTTGTCAGATAAAGGTGATCGACGAGCTGGGAGACGGACGCGCCGGGGTGCACAAGAATGCTCGGCATATACCGTCCCAACAGCGCGTAGGCCATGAAGACGACGGCGATGATAGGCAGCGGGATGCCGACGGAGCGGCGCGTCGCTTCCAGCAGAAGCAGGATGAGGATAAGGCCGAACACCACGTCGAGCGCCGTGGGATTGCCGACGCGGAAGGCAAGGTCGTCGAGCGGGATCATAGGCACGTGCATGACGACGACAACGGCAGCGATCGCCAGCAGCCAGTCGAAAAAGGGTATGCCGAGCGGCCGCAGCAGGCTGGGCTGCGCGGGCTGGTCGTAGCTTTTCTTGACCAGCGGGAAGACGAGAAAGATCAGCGCCAGCACCATCGACAGATGGATGCCGCGGTGCAGCATTTCCTGCAGCAGCCCGAAGCCGGCGGTGTAGTAATGAAACAGGGACAGCGCCACCAGGAGGAAGCCGACCAGCCAGCCCGCGACACGGGTCAGTGGCCGGAAGCGGATTTCGGAGTCGAATTTCTCCTCCAGTTCGCGAGCGTTCTCCTCGTCGAACTCCATTGCGGAAAGCTTGATCTTCTCGTCGTCGCTCATGGCCGGTTCCGTGTCCTGAATTTCCAGACAAAAGAGGCGGAAAGCATGCCTTCCGCCTCGTTGTTGTCAGCCGGTCCAAGTGCCTCCTATTTCAGGGCGCCGACTTCCTTGTAGAATTTCTCCGCGCCGGGATGAAATGGAATGCCGGCGCTGGTGACCGCGTTCTGCAGCGTGATCAGCTTGCCCTTGGCGTGGCCTGCCTGCAGCGCCTTCTGGGTTTCTTCGCTGTAAAGCGACTTGACGATCTTGTAGACGAGGTCGTCGGTCTGCTTGGCGCTGGTCACCCATTGCGCGGCGACGGAAATGGTCTTGGTTTCGCCGACATTTTTGTAGGTGCCTTCCGGCACGGTGTCGGTGGAGAAGAACTTCTGCTCGGACAGAAGCTTGTCTGCTTCGGGGCCGGTGATCGGCACCAGCGTGATGTTGTTGGTGGTGGCAAGCTCAACAATGGCGCCGGTCGGATAGCCGCCGACGAAGAAATAGGCGTCCATGGCGCCATCCTGCAGCCGCTCTCCGGCCGGGCCAGGCTTGAGGTATTCGGGATGCACGTCCTTTTCAGTCAGACCGTAAGCGCTAAGCACAAGTCGCGCATCGACGATGGTGCCCGAGCCCGGCTCGTCAAGGGAGACGCGCTTGCCCTTGAGATCCGCCACCGACTTGATGCCGGCGTCGGCACGCGCGACCAAATGGATCGTCTCGGGATAGAGCGTCGCGATGAGGCGCAGGTCGTCAACCTTGGGCTTGCCCTCATAGAGGCCAGTGCCCGAATACGCCCAGTAGGCAACGTCGGATTGCGTGAAGCCCGATTCGGACGCTCCCGACTGGATGGCGCTGATATTGGCTACCGAACCGTTGGAGGACGTGGCGCTGGCGACCAAGCCTTCGACGCCGGCCGGCCCCGTTGCCGAGATGGCGTTGGCGATCAGGCCGCCCACCGGATAGTAGGTGCCGGACGTTCCGCCCGTGCCGATGCGGAAAAATGCCTGCTGCGCGCGTGCCGGCGAAAATCCGGCCGCAGCCAGCGCCAGAGCGCTCGCGCCTATGGAAAAGGTGCGGCGGTTGATCGAAATAGTCATGCTACCTCCCAGTCTAAAGACCGGCAGGATGTTGCAGCAGCCAAGGTGTTGTCAACCTGCACGCGCTCTTTGAGAGTGGATCGGTCCTCGCGGGCTGTGGCTATCGGCTGTTGCTGGCCATGGCGTATCCTAAGTGCAAATAGGGAAGAAGCACCAAAATTCGATCTGAGGCTTCATCATTGGTTGAACAGCAGTCATCCGCATCCTTTCGCGATTGCAGGCATCGGCGCATGGCCGCTTTGGGGCGTGGAGGCTCGTAAGGGCGCTCCCACATTTGCAACCAGCTCGCCATTCACCCGGAGATGGGTTGTTGTCCGAAAGTCTCAGTCGGCGCGGCAAGCTCGGCAAGCGCAGAGGTCGAATTCATGCCGATAGGGTCCTCGTACCAGGTCGGTTGAAAGGCTTCGAGTTCGCGTGCGATACGCTTGATGCTGGGCAGATGCCACAGGCAATGGAACTCGACCATGATCTGCATCTGGTCGCCGACGCGCTTGCGGATTTTCTCGAACGGCGAAAGGGCTGTGCGAAGCTGGCCTGCCGTGATCAATCGCCCATCGTTGTCCACGGCGGCGGGGTCGCAGGGCCATATCTTCATAGCTGTGATGCCGCTCTCCAGCAGATTTTCGGCCAATGCGCCGGCGTCAGTCATGAAGGAGACGAGGTCTTCGTAAGGACCGTCGGACGCTCCCATGTTCCAGGTGTCGACCGGTTTGATGCGGTTCGAACGCACATAGCCGTAGCCCGCACAGCTGTTGTAGACGGGGATGCGCGTATGGCAGGCGCCGCCCGGCATTTGGTGGACAGGAAGGTTGCAGACCGTGCCGAATATGTCCCACAGGGCCAGATCGATCGCGCAAGCAGCCCTGTATTCCGCTGCCGGTGGAGGATTGCGCCAGCGGCAGGTTCACCAGTTCCCGCGACAGCGCCTCGACGTGGAGGGGGTCCCGGCCAAGCAGGCGACTGGACAGTACTTCGTGGATATGGGCCTCCACGGCGCCAGCGCCGTAGGAGGTCTTGCCGAGCCCAATGAAGCCGGCATCGGTCTCGAGTTGAACCCAAAGCACATTGGCGAACTCTTGCAGCCTTAAGGTGCGGATCGCGGTGATCTTGGGCTTGGCGGCTCCTCGGTCGGTCTTCGCCGCACCCTGGCGGCCATGGGGTGGATGAATCACCGGTGGCCGAGCATCGTCCCGGCGCTCGGTTGTTGCTGGATGTCCTGACCAAAGCTGATCTGGACCTTTGTCGCCTTCGATTTGTCATTCGCCAGCGCAAAGGCCTCCAACACTCTGTCGAGCGGAAAAACGGCGCTGAGCAGTGGCCTTACATCGATGCGCCCGCTGTTGATGAGAGCGACGGCCTCCTCGAACTCCTTGTCGAAGCGGAAGCTGCCGCGAAGATCGATCTCGCGGGTCACGACCAGGTTAAGGGGAAGCCCGACGTCGCCTCCCAGACCAAGCTGCACCAATATGCCGCGTGGACGCAGGTGAGGGAGCGCACCGCGCAGGACCAATGCGCTTCCCGAAGCTTCGAAATGGACGTGGAATGCGCCGCTCCGCTTGGCGAACTCGGCAAGCGCCTCAGGATCTTCCGCCACATTCAGGACATGGTCGGCCCCGAGTTTGTGCGCCAGAGCAAGGGCGGAATCGTGGATGTCGGTCGCCACGATTCCGGCAGCGCCGGCATCGCGGGCGGCCATGATGGTCAGGATGCCGATCGGCCCGCAGCCGGTGACCAGCACCTGGCGCCCTTCGAGCGGCCCCGCCCGTCTGACGGCGTGCAGGCACACGGCAAGCGGCTCGGCCATTGCGGCCTCACCCAGCGACACGTCCTCGGCGACGGGAAAGACCTGATCCCGATCGACACAAAGCATTTCACGGAATCCGCCCTGGATATGCGGGAAGCGCATGGCGCTGCCCATGAAGCGCATATCGATGCAGTGGTTGCGCAGACCGGCCCGGCAATTCTCGCAATCACCACAGGGCCGGCTGGGATTGATCGCCACGCGTGTTCCCGGCGCGATGCCGGAGACGCCGGGGCCAAGGGCCGCGATGGTGCCGGCGATCTCATGGCCGAGGATCATCGGCTCGCGCAAACGGATCGAATCCGTTCCCCCGTGATTGAAGTAATGCAGGTCCGAACCGCAGATTCCGCCTGCCGCAATACGGATTTGAACCTCACCTGGCCCCGGTTCGATATTGTTAATCTCCTCGACGCGGAGATCGAGAGCAGCATGGACGACGACACCGAGCATTTTGATTCCCTGAAGTGGCCGGCTAGAGGACGGCAAGCATGCCGCCGTCGACATAGATGATCTGGCCGTTGACGCAATCCGAGGCGGGCGATGCGAGGAAGATTGCGGTTCCAACCAGATCCTTAGGCAGGCCCCATCGGTCCGAGGGCGTGCGACCCTTGACCCAGGCATCGAACTTGGGGTCGGACGTCAACGCCTTGTTCATTTCGGTATCGATGCAGCCCGGGCCGATCGCATTGGCCTGGATGCCGTGGGCCGCCCATTCGGCCGCCATCGCGCGGGTAAGCATCTTGATGCCGCCCTTCGCTGCCGTGTACGGGGCGACGCTGGCGCGCGCGACCTCACTATATTGATGATCTTGCCGCCGCCCCTTGCAACCATCCGGCGGGCGGCCTCGCGGCCCACGATGAAGGCGCTGGTGAGACTGGTCTCCAGCACCCCCCGCCAATCGGCGCTTTCCAGCTCGAGCATCGGCCGGCGAAACTGGACGCCGGCATTGTTGACCAGGATATCGATGGTGCGACCCTCGTCGTCGAGGCGTGCGGACGCGCTCCGGATCGCCTTCATCGCATACGTCAAATACACTGCAGTGAACCTGTGCTGCGCGCTCGGCGAAGCTCGCTGCCGCCTGCGCGAGCCTGTCGGCATCACGTCCGTTGAGAACAACCTCAGCGCCTGCTTCCGCCAGGCCACGGGCCATGGCCAGACCCAGTCCGCCGGACGACCCGGTCACCAGCGCGGTCTTGCCCGTCAGGTCGAAGTAGGGGATCGCACTCATTCTCAACTCGATTTCGATGCGGCGGTATCAAGGGTTGGAGCGTGCCGCGGATCAAACGACTCCGGCGGTGAGCAGGGCGCGGACGGTGAGGTCGAAATGGTCCGCCATCGCCTTCTCGGCCGCCCTCGCATCACCGCGCCGGATGGCGGCGGCGATTGTGCCATGGCCTTCGATGCTACCCATGCGCTCGGCGTCGGTTGGGCGGGCGGCCCAACCGATTGCCCAATTCTGCCGCGTGACCGAAGCAAAGGATGTGACCAGCAAGGCGAAAAGGGGGTTGCGCGACGCTCGCGCCACGGCAGCGTGGAAAGAGATGTCGAGTTCCATCACGTCGCCTGTCGTTGCAAAGCTCAGCTTCATCCCGTCTGCGAGCGCACAAATCTCGTCAGCCTCCTGGTCGGTGCGGCGCAGGGATGCGAGGGCGGCCGTCCTCAGTTCGATCGTGCGGCGCACGTCGAATATCTGCTGGACGGAAAGCTGGTTGGTATAGACGCAATGGTCGATCATACGGCCGATCGCGGAGCCGTCTGCGGGCGCCACGCGCGCGCGCCGGCCGTTGCCGACATCGATCAGCCGCAACGCGGCAAGGCTTCTGAAGGCTTCGCGGGCGACGGCGCGCGAGGCGCCTGCTTCGCCAGCGAACGCCGACTCACTGGGAAGCGGGGAACCGGGTGCAAGTGCATTGGTGCGAATGTGGTCAACCACCCTGTCCGCGACGGCGTCGACGAGCGACTGCGGCGCGTCGCCGGTTTCTATCATTTTTGTCATCGCAGTCATTCCGCTCCTTATCGCTTCAACCTATATGATAGGTCAAGCTCATTTTGCCTAAATTTTCGCCGAACCTGTTTACATCAGCGACTTGCGCGTGATACAGGGCATGCCAATTTTGCAGGAAGCATCGTGCACGACCCGATGACAACAGAGAAGTTCGCATAAATGCGCCCGGCGCTCGGCATGGTGCGGCGCTATCCGGTCTGGGTCGCGGTGATCGTGCTTTACGCCGTGGCGGGTTTCTTCTCGCCCGCCATGCTGAAACCTGAGCAGGTCCTCAACATCCTTCAGGTCACCGCCTTCCTTGGGCTGGTCGCGTCGGGTCAGACACTTGCCCTGCTCGTCGGCGGCATCGATCTTTCCGTCGCAGGCGTCGTCACCATGACCAACATCCTGGCGACCAGCATCATGATGGGCCAGAACGAGCGTATTCCGCTGGCACTGGCCTGTTGCCTGGCGCTTGGACTAGGGGTCGGCGTGATCAACGGGATTCTGATCGCGGTCCTGCGCATTGCGCCAATCATCGCCACCCTGGCCATGAACGCCATCCTGTTCGGCGCGGCCCTCGTTTACACGGGCGGCGCGCCGTACGGAACCTCCGCGCCGGCCTTCAACGTGGTTGGTCAGGGCTCGCTTTTCGGCCTTCCAGCGAGCGCTTTGTGCTGGTTGGCCATTACGCTTGCGCTCGCCTGGATCATGCGGCGCACGACGCTCGGCCGGTGGATTTATGCGGTCGGCGCCAATGAGACTGCGGCGCGGTTCATGGGTGTGCCGGCGCGCAGCGTCCTGGTCATAGCCTACGCGCTCTCAGCCATGCTGGCCGTGCTCGGCGGCCTTCTGCTCACGGCCTATATCGGCAATCCGAGCCTCGGCATCGGCAACCAGTTCCTGCTGACTTCGGTCGTCGCCGTCGTTGTCGGAGGAACTGCGCTAACGGGTGGCATTGGAAGCGTGCTCGCCACCGTCGCCGGCGCGCTGTTCGTAACCGAACTCAACAGCTTCACCAACATCGCCCAGGTATCCACGGGCACCCAATACGTCATCCAGGGCGTTCTCATCGCCCTGAGCGTGATCGTCTACCGGCTAATCGGCGCGAGTGCCGATGAACGGTGAAATCCCAGAAGGAGGAGAGCAATGACAGAATATACAATCGACCGCCGCAAGCTGCTGATGATGGGCGCAGGGGCCGCCATCGGTTCCTTGACACTCGCCCGTGGCGCCTTGGCCGACGTGATCAGCAACGCCAAGATCGAAGGCTCGGCCGACATGGCCAATGGCACGCAAAAATCTGGCAAGATGCGTATCGGCTTCTCGAACGGCTTCTCGGGCAACACCTGGCGCACGCAGAACCTTGCCTCCATGCAGACCGAGGCTGCCGCCAACAAGGACAAGTACGACCTGATCACGGTCGACGGCCAGGGTGATATCACCAAGCAGGTCAATGACATCGAGGACCTGATCGCGCAGAATGTCGATGCCCTGCTTGTCATACCCAACTCGGGCACGGCGGTTGTTCCAGCACTGAGGAAAGCAACCAGGGCCGGTATCATCACAATTCCCTTCAACCTGCCGGTCGAAGGAGACAACTGGACCGCATTCATCGGCACCGATCCGAAGAAGAAGGGCGCGACCACAGGCAAATTCCTCAATGATGCGCTGGGCGGCAAGGGCAAGATCGTCGCCCTGGGCGGCCTGCCGGGCAACTCCTACACGGCAGAGTGCTGGGCAGGTGCGCAGACTCAGTTCGGTTCCGGCATCGAGGTGCTGGCCTTCAAGGATGCGTCCTGGCAAGAAGACAAGGCCAAGGTGGTCATGGCGGACCTGATCGCAGCTTATCCGCAGATCGACGGCATCTGGTGCGATGGCGGGCAAGACGCGGCAGGGGGGCTCAAGGCGCTCATGGCGGCGAACCGTCCGCTGGTGCCCGCCACGGGTGACGACTACAATGGGCTTCTCAAGCTCTATGACGCGCAGAAGGCGGCCAATCCGAAGTTCAAGATCGGCTGCGTCTCCGAGCCGTCATGGGAAGGTGTCGTTGCCTTGCGCACAGCGATGAAGCTGCTTTCCGGCCAGGACGCCCCCAGGCGCCAGATCATCAGCCCGGTCCTCATGGATGACAGCAACTACAGCCAGTTCATCAAGAAGGATCTGCCTGACGGGGTGTTCGTCGACACGCTGCTGACTGACGATGAACTGAAGAAGCTCTTCAGCTGAGAACTGGAAGAACTGACCGGCGGGCCGCTCCAGAATGCGGCCCGTCCTTGCCTGAAAGACACCGGATGCAGCACGACACGGCCGCTGGGACGGACACCTACGCGCTAGAACTGAGGGGCATCGAAAAGAGCTTCGTCGGCGTCAAGGCGCTGAAAGGCGCTTCGTTCGCATGCCGTCCAGGCGAGGTCCATGCGTTGATGGGGGAGAACGGCGCCGGCAAGTCGACGCTCATGCGCGTCATCGCCGGCGTCTGGAAACCCGATGCGGGAACGATCCTCGTCCAGGGGCGCGAGGTGCACATCACCGGACCGCGTCATTCCCAGGGTCTTGGCATCGCGATGGTCTACCAGGACACGCGCCTTGTTCCCGATCTCGACGTAGCGCAGAACATCTGGCTGGGACGCTAACCAGGCGGTGCGATCACGGTCGATCGTGGGGCCATGGAGGAGGGCGCGCGCACTATCCTGGGTCGTCTCGGCGTGACCTTGCCGATGACTCGTCTGGTCAGGGATCTTGAGGTCGCCGAACGCCAGATCGTGGAGATCGCGCGGGCATTGACGGGCGATCCTTCTGTCTTGATCCTCGATGAGCCGACTTCGGCCCTCGACGCGGCTGAAATCGAACGGCTGTTCTCGATTGTGACCGAACTCAAGCGTCAGGGCACCGCGGTCATTTTCATTTCCCATAGGCTGCCGGAAGTCTTCGCGATCGCCGATCGTATCACCGTTCTCAAGGACGGAGAGCTCGTCGGAACGGTCGACCGCGACGCCGTGGACCATGAGCAGCTCGTGGCGATGATGGTCGGGCGCGATCTCGCCCTGGCCTATCCACCACGCGCGCAAGCGGTGGGTGCGGAGCGGCTCAAGGTCGAGGCGCTTTCGAGCCCCGGTCTTTTCAGCCATCTTTCCTTCAGTGTTGGCGCCGGAGAGATCGTCGGCTTCGGTGGCATCCAGGGTAATGGCCAAGCCGATGTCGCCCGCGCTCTTTATGGCTTGGCCCCCTGCGCCGGCTCGGTGATGTTGGACGGCAACCCGGCGCGCTTCAAATCGCCCGCGCACGCCATCAAGGCCGGCTTGGTCTATATTCCCGGCGACAGGCACCGCGAGGGCCTGTTCATGCCGCACTCCATCCGCGAGAATCTGTCTGTTCCGCATCTGGCGGAATGGGCTGGTCTCGGACGCATCCCCGCCCCCCGAGAGCGCCGGGAGACGCGCGATGCGATGTCGCGTTTCACAATCAAGGCGTCCTCTGGCGAGCAGGCTGTACGCGCGCTATCGGGCGGCAACCAGCAGAAGGTCGTGCTCGGCCGATGGACCGTCGGCAATCCCAAGGTCTATGTCTTCGAGGATCCGACCCGCGGCGTCGACGTTGCCACCAAGCTCGAGATCTACCGGCGGATCCGCGCGCTGGCCGAAACCGGCGCGGCCGTAATCCTGGTCGCCTCCGACCTTCTGGAACTGATAGGGTTGAGCGACCGCATCCTCGTCTTCTCTAAAGGCCGGATCGTCGACGAAATCGCCGGCGCCGATGCGACGGAGGAGAGGATCGTCGGCAGCGCCGTCGAGGCCGGGCAGACGCATGGCGATCCGCAGGCTGCCACGCAAATGATCGGCGACGCAACAACACCTTCGGCCCCAGCTACAACGGGCTCGGCAGCCGGTTCTGGCCTGCTTTCCCGTTACATAGGTCCGCTGTTGCTGCTGCTGCTCATAGCATTGCTGGGGCTGGCGACGACCCGCTACTCCGATTTTTTCCTGACGTCGCGCAACCTGTCCAACATTGCCGCGCAGGTGGCGCCGCTGGCTCTCGTTGCGCTTGGACAGTTCTGCGTGGTCGTGCTGGGCGGCATCGATTTGTCCGTCGGTCCCCTCATCAGTCTCGTCACGGCCATGGCCTCCTTCCTTGCCGCGACCGAAGGTGGTGCTGGAGTCGTGGCTGCCATCGGCGCTGCTCTGGCGGCCGGTGCGGCGACGGGCCTGGTCAACGCTTTCCTGATCGTGCGGTTGAAGATCCCCGACCTCGTCGCGACGCTTGCCACCTACTCGCTCGTCTTCGGCCTTGCGCTGATTGTCCGGCCCAGCCCCGGCGGGCTCGTGAGCGATGATTTCCTCGACTTCTTCGAGACCTCGCTGGGCCCGATGCCGGTCGCAGCGCTCGCGATCGTATTTTTCTATATTGCTTTCGAATACTTGATGCTGCGGGGGCGCCTGGGCCAACGCCTCTATGCCGTCGGATCGAGCAGCGAGGCAAGTCTGGCTGTGGGGATCCGGACATCCTGGATTCGCGGGGCCGCCTATGTCTTTTGCGGAATTTGCGCCGCCATGGCCGGCCTTATCGTGACCGCACGTATCGGAAGCGGCGATCCGCAGGCCGGTTCGATCTTCACGCTCGCCTCGGTGACGGCTGTCGTGGTGGGTGGCGTCTCCGTGTTCGGTGGGCGTGGCACCGCGATCGGGGTGCTGCTTGGCGCCGTGGCGGTCGGGGTGATGCAGAATGCGCTGAACCTGATGCAGGTTTCCGCCTACTACCAGTATATCTGGACCGGCGGCCTCACCCTGCTCGCGGTCGCAGGCTACTCGCTTCGACTGTCGAGGAAGAGGAAGAGGTCATGACAAGGGAGGCGTCAGCGCCGGAGGTTTTCTGCGTCGTCGACTGCGCGAACAAGCTGGGCGAGGTGCCCGTGTGGGACGTGGGCGAGCAGGCACTCTATTGGGTTGATATCGAGGGGTGCCTGCTGCAGCGCTTCCATCCGGGGTCCGGCGAAACCCGCACCTGGCGCCTGCCCGAGCGCGTCGCCTCGCTGGCGCTGCGCGTGGCGGGAGGCATCGTGCTGGCGCTCGCCTCCGGCTTCGCCTTTTTCGACCCGAAGACCGGTGCGATCGAACGGCTCGCCGCCCCCGAGGCCGACAAGCCAAGCAATCGCTTCAATGATGGGAAGTGCGATCGGCGCGGCCGCTTCTGGGCAGGGACGATGGACGATTCCCTCAAGAACCGTACGGGCGGCCTGTATCGTCTCGATCCCGATCTGTCCTGTACGACGATGGAGGAAGGTATCGGTATCTCCAACAGCCTGGCTTGGAGCCCGGATGACCGGACATTCTACTTTGCCGATACGCTGATCCGTACGATCTTCGCCTACGACTTTGACCTGGAACATGGGGCGATTGCCAATCGCCGTGTGTTCACAGATTGCACGGGTCAGCCTGGGAACCCCGACGGTTCGACGATCGACGCGCAAGGGTTTCTGTGGAATGCGCAGTGGGACGGCTGGCGGCTGGTGCGTTACGCACCCGACGGCCGCGTCGACCGCATCGTCCCATTGCCCGTCCAGAAACCAACGAGTTGCATGTTCGGCGGCCCCGATCTCTCGACGCTTTACGTCACGTCCGCCATCTGGGATCTCTCGACCGAGGCCTTGAAGCAGCAGCCTCATGCCGGCGGCATTCTTGCTCTCGATGTCGGCGTGCGCGGCCTGCCCGAGCCGCGCTTCGCGGGCTAACGCTGTCTCCCTCCCTCCCTCGCATCAGGTGCCAAGACCTTGAAGATCACCGCCATAACGACCCGCATCGTCAACGCAGAGATGCGCAACTGGGTTTTCGTCAAGGTCGAGACCGACCAGCCGGGGCTTTTCGGCTGGGGGGAGGCGACGCTGGAATGGAAGACGCATGCCGTAGCCGGAGCGGTCGAAGATCTCTCGCCGCTGATGATCGGACGCGATCCGCGCGACATCGAGCAGGCCGTGAGGGTTATGAAGAAGCACAGCTTCTGGCGCCTTGGCGTGATCGGCATGAGCGCGATCTCCGGCATCGAGATGGCGTTGTGGGACATTATGGGTAAGGACTTCGGCGTGCCGGTGTGGCGGCTGCTCGGCGGCAAGGTCCGCGACAAGGTGCTGGTCTATACCCATCTCGGCCTCGGCGACATGCGCGCCGTGTACGAGACGTTGGAGGAAGCGCCGCTGGTGGAACGCGCAAGCGAGGTGGTGGAGAAGGGATACCGCGCTTTCAAGGCCGTCTTCATTCCCTACACGAACTACCATGCGCCCCTGCCCGAGATCGACAAGGTCGCCCGCATGATGGAGGCAATGCGCAAGGCGACTGGCAATTCGGTCGAGATCATGGTGGATTTCCATGGCCGCCCGGCAAGCGCGGCTGCCTCGATTGCCTACATCAACGCGCTGGCGCCCGGTCGCCCGATGTTCGTGGAAGAGCCCGTGCCTCCAGGCGAGACCGCCGCGTTAAGAGCGATCGCGCAACGCGTCACGGTGCCGCTGGCGACTGGGGAGCGCCTTGTCGACCGCCCGGAGTTCGTCGATCTGCTGAATGCTCGTGCAGTCGATATTATCCAGCCGGACATCTGCCACTGCGGCGGGCTCGGGGAAGCCAAGAAGATCGCTGCGATGGCCGAGGCCTTTTCGGTTGGAGTGGCGCCGCACAACCCACTCGGTCCGATCGCTGGCGCGGCCGCGCTGCATTTCGCGGTCTCAACGCCAAACCACGTCATCCAGGAGGAGATGGTTGGCGCCGTCCCTTGGTATTTCGATGTTGTTCAGGGCCCCATTCGTCGTATTGACGGCTATTGGCAGGTACCCGACGCTCCGGGCCTCGGAGTCGAGGTGGACGAGAAGGAATGCGCGCGACACCCGTTCGCGCCCGAAGTACTGCACACGAGTAATGCGGTTCTGGAAGATGGCACAGTCGTCGACTGGTAGGTCGTGCACCGTGCTGCCTTGAAATGTCTGAAACGCTTGAAAGGTCGAACGGCTAGTCAAGGTTCAGCACCACCATCGTGGAAGTCTCAGCTACCGACGGGATCGATTGCAGGACATTGCTGATGAAGTTGCGGAGCGCGGCTATGTCCTTGACCCAGACACGCAGCAGGTAGTCGATATTGCCCGTCACCAGCAGGCATTCGGTGATCTCCGGCCGTTTAGCGACCTCGCGCAGGAATTCACCGGCTCCTTCGGGGCCTTGCTTGCCCAGACGCACCGAGACCATGACGCAGATCGCCAAACCCATCGCCGACGGGTTGATCTTCGCAGCGTAGCCCTGGATGACACCCCTGTCCTCCAGGCGTTTTACCCGGCGTGCGCAGGGCGTCGCAGACAGGCCGACCCGCGCAGCGAGATCGACCGTCGAGATACGCGCATCCACCTGCAGTTCGCGCAGGATCTTGTGATCGAGAGCGTCCAGAATTGTCATGACCGATTCCACCAAATTTCACCCTGATCATAGTGAGTAACTCCAACAGAACCAGAGATGACGACGTCATTTGGTGTAAAACGCTCTCAAGCCCGTCCTAAGCTCGACCCCAACGCAACGCGGAGGAGGATGAAGCATTGGCAGCTTACATGATCTGCACGATGACTGTGCACGATGCCGAAACCTACAAGAAATACACAGCGGTGACGCCCGGCACCCTGGCACGCTACGGCGGCAGGTTTCTGACGCGCGGCGAGCCGGTCACGACCTCGGAAGGTGAACCCTTCAGGCAACGCATGGTGATCCTCGAATTCCCCGATCGGGCGTCGGCCGAGGCTTGGTACAACGATCCGGAGTATCAGCGCGTGTCGGAATTTCGCCGGGCCGCGGCGTCCGACGGAAGGATGATTCTTCAGGAAGGCCGGCCGCAGAGCGCCGCGCCCGATCCGTTGGTCTGAGAAGGTGGACGTGGTGGCAAGCAATCTCGCCCCGTCGATGAGCGACCAGGCAAAGGCGGCGGGCGGCGGGCGGCCGCCATTTGCGGCGTGGCTGTCGACGACCAATGACGTCACCAAGACCTTCCTGTCGGTGGCGGAAAGGGCCGACGTGATCAACCTCGCCGGCGGCTTGCCCGAGCCGGCCACCTATCCCGCCGAGGAACTGGCCGGCCTCGCTGCCGAGGCGCTTCGCAAGCACGGAACGGAAGTGCTGGGCTACAGTCAGATCGATGGTTTGCCGGCGTTGCGTGACCGCTTGGCCGAACGCTTCAGCGACGAGCATGTGCGGCTGACGCGCGAAAACGTCATCGTCACCACGGCAGGCATGCAGGCGCTCGACCTGATCGGCAAGGTGCTGCTCGAAAAAGGCAGCGTCATCGCCGCGCATGCTCCAACCTATCTTGGCGCGATCGACGCATGGCGGCCGCGCGCGCCGCGCTATCGCCCATTCACACCGGGCAGCAGCATGCTGGACTATCCAACAGCATTTGAGGGCGCCAGCTTCGCCTACACGGTGCCCAACTTTTCCAATCCAAGCGGCAAGCTGGTGACCCACGGCCAACGCGTCGCGATGGTGGAAGCGGCGCACCAGACCGGCGTCTGGCTGGTCGAGGACGACCCGTATGGCGGTCTTTACTACGACGGTGCTCCGCTGCCGCGCCTGCTTTCGCTTTCGGGTAGGCTGCTGGGCGAGGCCGGTGCCGAACCCTATCGGGGACCCGTCATCTATACGGGCACACTTTCCAAGGAGGTTGCGCCCGGCTTGCGCGTCGGCTGGGTGATCGCTGCGCCCGAGATGATCCGGGCGCTGACCGTCGCAAAACAGGGCTCGGATATGTGCACCAGCGGCCTCAGCCAGCGGCTCGCGCTCGACGCACTGGACGCCCGATTGCCCGAGCGCATGCAGCCTCAGATCCTGGCGCTCTACCGCGCGCGCCGTGACGCCTTGTGCGATGCGATGGAAGAACATCTGGGCTCGCTCTTCGTCTGGGAAAAGCCGCAAGGGGGCATGTTCGTCTGGGCGACGGCGCGCAATCCATCGCTCGACACGGACGCGCTGATGCGGTTGGGGCTGGAGGAAGGTGTCTGTGTCACGCCGAGCAGCGTGTTCGACGTGACCGGAGAGGATCGTCGCGCCATTCGCATCAACTTTACGCTCAATGCGCCCGAGCGGCTGCACGAAGGGGTGCGGCGCCTGGCTGTTGCGGCCCGCAGGCTTGCTCAATGATCGCAGGGGCGGTTTGATAGATTTATGGATGCCTTGTCGAACCCCGCAGCGTTGCACGGAAGCCAGATTTGAGAACTCAGACAGCGCAGGTTGATCCCGCTTATCGGACCTATGCCGACTTCTACTTGCGGTCGGCTTACGGTGTCTTTCCACAGCAGCACAGGCATGTCCAAGGCAGCATGCGTTCCAGCCTGATCCTGGTCGATCAGGGTCGGCACGAATTCGCCGATCCGGCAGTTGACGAACTGGTCGTCTCGACGCCACTCGATGCTTCGTGCAGCTATGACTGGAACATGGGGTCGGGCTGGGTCTCCGGGCAGTCATGCACCGGCGATCTGATCATCGTTCCGCCGGGGACCGACAGCCGCTGGCGTACGGGTGGCGACCGCCGGCTGATCATCCTGGCTATCCCCGTGGCGCTGGTACGTCAGCTGTTGGGGCCGGATTGCCCGGGGGACCTCGCCACAACCTTCGCACCGCTAGGCGGCTCATCCGGCAACGACCCCTTCGTCGCCGCAGTTCTGCGGCGGCTGTGGGAAAACAGCGGCGAGGAAGAGCCGATCAGCCGCCTGCTTGCCGACCGGCTGGTGGAAGCGCTTGTCTGTCACCTCGCAATGCGCGCCGGCACGCTCATGCCGATGCTTCCGCCCAGCCTGTTTTCGCTACGCGAGTGGCGTAGGCTCGAGGACTATGTCGACACGCATCTGCATCGCGACATCCCGCTTCTGGAATTGGCCGATATCACCGGCTGGAGCGTGCGGCACTTCTCGCGCATGTTCCGGCAGGCCACCGGAAAGACGCCGCATGACTGGATCGTGGCCAAGCGTGTAGGCCGCTCCAAGGACCTGCTTGGCAAGCAGAAACTCTCACTGGCCGAAATCGCACTTTCCTGCGGCTTTGCCGACCAGAGTCATTTCACGACCTCTTTCCGGAAAGTGACGGGCATGACGCCGCTTCGCTGGCGTCGCGGCCTTGTCTGAGGTCGGGCCAGTCAAACGCACCGATGCGGCCAACCCATCGCGAACGGATGTCCGGATTTCACAATACCGCATGTGCGAAGGCCATGCACACTACCCGAGCGGGAGTGGCCGATAGGGTGATCGCGGCGGTCGATGTTGGCGCACTGCATCAATATTCTGGAACAAGGGGCCAGGCGACATGTATTCGGGACCGATCATCGATCCGCATCACCACCTATGGGATCTTTCCATGGGCAAGCATGCGTGGCTGGTGCCGTCCGATCCGACGGTACAAGCCATTGCAGGCCTGGAAAGGATCGCCCACGATTATTTGCCGGATGACTACGCAAGGGACGCCGCTCGCCACAACGTCGTAGCGACCGTTCATATCGAGGCGCTTTGGGCCGGCGATCCGGTCGGGGAGACGCGCTGGCTGGAGACGCTCGACAAGTCGAAGGGCGTTGCGCTGCGTTATGTCGCTGGGGCATCTCTCGGTAGGGGCGGCGCCGAGCGGGTGATCGCCGAGCAGGCGGCCTTCGATCGCGTGACCGGCATTCGCGGAATCCTGAGCTGGCATCCCGATCCGAAGAAGTGCTTCGTCACCGATCCGGAACTCGGACGCAACGCCGATTGGCGACGCGATATCGCGCTTTTGCAGGCGCATGGCCTGAACCTCGAACTGATGATGTATCCCTATCAGGCAAGCATCGTGCGCGAGATCGCCGACTCGCTGCCGGATCTCCAGATCATCATCAACCACTGCGGTAGCCCGATCGACCGCGACGGCGAGGGCATGCAGCGCTGGCGCGATGGCCTGAAACTGATCTCGGCCTGCCCCAATATCGCGATCAAGATCTCCAACCCCGGTGCCTATGACCATGACTGGACACTGGAGAGCATCCGTGATGTCGCAATGCACTGCATCGACTGCTTCGGCACCGAACGCAGCATGTTCGGCACGGACTACCCGGTTTCCAAGATCCAGATGAGTTATGATCAGATATACGACACGTTCAAGACCATTGCCTCTGCCTTGTCGGTGGAAGACCAGGCAAAGCTCTTCCACGACAATGCAAAGCGGTTCTATCGCCTATGATCGACCGCGCCGGGACGCTACCGGGATCACGTCCTCCTCGCATGGCCGATCAGGCCATCGATGAAGGCGGTGCAGCGATGCAATTGCTCGACGGCGATCCATTCGTCGGTGATGTGAGCCTCGCTGTCGCGCCCCGGTCCACAGATGATTGTCGCCATTCCGGCGCGCTGGAAGATACCTGCCTCCGAGCCGTAGTTGACCGCGCCGACCTCGTTGGTTCTCGCGAAGCGCTTCGCCAGCGTTTCGGCCAGCGACCCCTCGCTCGGCACCAGCGGCGGCACGTCATAGGCGTATTGGGTCGTGATCGTGGAGTCGGAAAAGCCGGCCTTCATGACGGGCAGGACGGTATCGTCGCAATAGGTGCGGAAGCGTTCAACGAGCTTTTCGACCATGCCGGCCTCTGTTGCCCGGATGTCCCACTGGAAGCGCACGTCGCCCGGAATGGCATTGCGGGCCGTGCCACCCTGGATCACACCGACGCTGACGGTTGTGTAGGGCAGTTCGAACGGCGATTGAGCCTCGGGCGCAGCAGCCAGGTCCTCGGCATAGCCGCGCAACGCGCCGATCAGGTCGACGGCGTGGAAGATCGCATTGACGCCGAGATCCGGTCGCGAGGAATGGCAGGCCTTGCCGGCGATCGTCGTAAGCAGGCCCGTGCTGCCCTTGTGGCCGCCGATCACCCCCATCTCGGTCGGCTCGCCGACAAAGACCGCGAGCTGCTTGGGCAAGGACTTGGTCATGTGGTCAATAAGGCCGTAAGCACCGAGGCAACCGACCTCCTCGTCATAGGACAGCGCCAGGTGGATGGGCGCGGCCAGCGGCGACGCGAGCATGGTTGGCACGCGCGCCAGCATGCAGGCGACGAACCCCTTCATGTCGGTCGTGCCGCGTCCGTAGAGCCTGCCGTCATTCTCCCAGATGCGGAACGGATCGCGCGACCACTGTTGACCCTCGACCGGCACGACGTCGGTATGGCCGCTCAGCACATAGCCTGGTACGTCGGCCGGGCCGATCGTGGCGAAAAGATTTGCCTTCTGGCCGGTCGCATCCGGCAGCAACGTGCTCGCGACACCCAGTCCGTCGAGATACGATCGCACGAAGTCGATCAGTTCGAGGTTGGAGCGGCTGCTCACTGTGTCGAAGCCGACCAGGCGGTCCAGCAGTTCGATCTCGGAAAGGGGCGTCGTCATGGCAGGTCCTCGTCTTGGCGAACGACCAGTTTAGCCGAGACCGCTCGGCGATCTTTTGCAATCCGGCCAAACGGCCGGAGAAACTCGTTCAACCCAGAACCATAGAGGGGAACTGACACATGCAGTCGCATGGATTGAAACACTACCTGGCGGCTTGTGCCGTCAGCCTTACTGCCTTGTTGGCGGGCCTGGACGTGGCCGCGGCCGACGTCGTCAAGATCGGCGTGCTCGCGCCGCTGACCGGTCCGTCGGCGGCCGACGGCGCCGACTTCATGCGCGGCGTGGAACTGGCGGTCGAGGAGCAGAATGCCAAGGGTGGCGTTGCCGGCCACACGTTCGAGATCGTCTCCGCCGACGTCAAGGACGGTTCGCCCGACAATGTCAGCAGCGCCGCACAGCGCCTGATCAACACCGACGGCATCGAGGTCGTGCTGACCGGCTACGCCAGCCTGTCGCTGTTCGAAGTCGATCTCTTCGCCGACGCAAACCTGCCCTACCTTTCGTCGGGTCCGTCCGGGCCGTTCGCCGAGATCGTCTCGAAGAAACCCGAGGACTACAATTGCTGCTGGTCGCTCTCGCCCTCCTACAAGGGCTACGAGACTGACGTACTGCCGCTGGTCGAAGGTCTGATCGCCAAGGGCACGTTCAAGGCTTCCAACAAGAAGATCGCGATGATCTCTTCTGACAACCCTTACTCCAAGGCGATCTCCGAGGGCATGAAGACCTCGTTCGCGGCCGCTGGCTGGACCTTGACCGTCGACGAGATGGTGCCGTTCGGGCCTGTCAATGACTGGCGCGCAAGCCTCGCCAAGGTGCGCCAGGATCCACCCGCGCTCATCGTCAACACCGACTACCAGCCGGCCAACTCCGCGCTTTTCCTGCAACAGTTCCTCGACCAGCCGACGCAGAGTCTGGTCTTCCTGCAATATGCGCCATCCGTGCCGGAGTTCGTCGAGCTGACAAAGGAGAAATCGAACGGCGTGCTCTACAACCTGATCGGCGGCGCGATCGACTCGCCTAATTGGCCGCGCGGGCAGGAAGTGAACAAGAAGCTCTCCGACAAGTACGGTGTGAAGCCCGGCGTCTATGGCTCGGCGCTCTACGAGGAAGCCACGATCTACTTCAAGGCCCTCGAGAAGGTGGGCGACCCGACCGATCACGACGCGATTGGCAAGGCAATCGGCGAGGTGACTTATGACGCCGCCCCGGGACCGGTTGCGTTCGATCCCGCGACCCATCTCGCCTTGCAGGACGACAACCACATCCCGGTCACCTTCTGGCAGATCTGGGATGGCCAGCGCACGCTGATCTCGCCGAAGAAATATTCCACCGGCGACATCAAGCTGCCGCCCTGGATCAAGCAGTAATTGAGTAACCGTTGAGCGGCGCACCCGCTATCGGGCGCGGCCCCTGAAAAGGGCCGCGCCGTCACCATCGAGCGATCGCGCGTCTCCGTGCATGGCCTCCTTTTCATATGGCAGATATGATCCTCCAGGCAGACAATCTCACCAAGTCCTTCGGCGGCCTGCGCGCGGTCGGCGGCGTCAGCTTCACGCTTGACGTCAACGAGATCCTCGGCATCGCCGGCCCCAATGGCAGCGGCAAGAGCACGCTCTTCAACATTGTGACCGGCATCCCGTTCGGGCCGGACAGCGGGCGCGTTATCTTCGAAGGCAAAGAGATCCAGGATGTCGCGCCCGAGGAGCTCGCCCGCTCGGGCCTCGCGCGCACGTTCCAGCGCGAGAGCATCTTTCCTTCGCTGAGTGCCATCGACAACGTGCTGGTCTCGGTCGAGCACAACGGTCGCCGCGCGCGGCCCAAGGACAACGAGGCCGCCGCGGTACTTGCCCTCGACATGGTCGGATTCCCGCAGACGCTGCACAACGCGCCGACGGCAACGCTGCCGATCTTCTTTCGCAAGACGCTGATGATGGCGAGCGCGCTGGCCATGTCTCCGCGCGTCCTGCTTCTTGACGAACCGGCCTCAAGTCTGACGCCTGCCGAAATCGAGCACATGAAGGCGCTGATCCTGAAGCTGCGTGCCGCCGGCATCGCGATCCTGCTCATCGAACACGTGTTGCCGCTGCTGATGACGGTGTGTGACCGCCTGGTTGTGCTGGACCAGGGCCAGGTCATCGCCCAGGGCTTGCCCAATGACGTGGTGGCCGATCCGAAGGTGATCGAGGCCTATCTGGGACAGGGGCAATGACGCAACCACTACTTCTCGACGTGCGCGGCCTCGACGGCGGCTACGAGCCACTGCAGATTTTCCGCAAGATCGACCTTCAGCTCGCACCCGGTGGCAGCGTCGGTCTGTTCGGACCGAACGGCCACGGCAAGACGACCTTCCTGCGCACGCTCAGCGGCATCATCGACCCGTGGGACGGAGACATCTTCTTCGAGGGTGTCCAGCTCAACCGTTCGGGACCTCGCGGCAGCCGCCGCTGGCGCAACTTCAACTACGATGCGGTGACGCGCCGGCGCATGGACCCCAAGTCCGTGGCCCGCGCAGGGTTGATCCACGTGCCCCAGGGCAATCTCCTGTTCCCCGATATGACGGTGGCGGAAACGCTGTCGATCGCGCCATATGCCTCTTGCGGACGCTCCTCGGCCTCCGAGACGCTCGACTACGTCTTCAGGCTGTTTCCGCGCGTGCAGGAGCGGCTCAGCTCCAAGATCCGCTTCCTGTCGGGAGGTGAGCGCCAGATGGTGGCGATCAGTGTTGGCCTGATGGCGGCACCCAAACTGCTCATCCTCGACGAGCCGACGCTTGGCCTGTCGCCAAAACTGCGCGGCGAACTCGCGGAGGCGATCCGCACGATCCGCCAGTCGGGCGTGCCGTTGATCGTCGTCGACCAGGACATTGCCTTCCTCGAGTCGCTGATCGACACGCTGTACTTGTTCGACCACGGGCGGATCTCGCGGCGCATCGAAAAGGCCGACATGCCGACCCACGGGGAAATCATGAAACTCATGTTCGGCGAGGAGCACCGGTGACCTTCGACACGCTAACGCTGATCCTGCTCGGCGGCGTCGTACTCGGCGCGCTCTACGCGCTGATGGCGACCGGCCTCGCGCTGGTTTGGACCACGCTCGGCATCTTCAACTTCGCGCACGGCACCTTCATCGCGCTCGGTGCCTATATCGCCTGGCAGGTTGCCAGCCCCGAGGCGCTGGGCGGCGGCCTGCTGGTCGGTGCACTGGTCTCGGTGGTCGGCATGTTCTTCATTGGCGTGGCGGTCTACTACCTGCTGATCAAGCCGTTTGAACGCAGTCCTGACATCGTGGTGAAATCCGTCATCACGACGCTGGCCGGTGCAACGATCCTGGAGAACCTGATCAGCATTGCCTGGGGGCCACGCAACAAGCAGCTCTCGGGAGTGCTGACCGGCGACCTGCAGTTTCTCGGCCTCGTCATGTCGCGCAACGAGGCGGCGGCAGTCGTTGTCTCGCTGATTATTCTGGCCGGCCTCGGCATCTTCCTGCAGCGCGCGCCGCTCGGCCGGGCCATGCGCGCCGTGGCGCAGAACCGCGAGGCGGCCCAGCTGATGGGCATCGACGTCGTGCGGCTCTATGCGGTGGCCTTCGGCCTGTCTGCCGCGCTCGCGGCGATCGCGGGCGTGCTGATCGGCTCCATCCGTTTCATGAATCCACTGATGGGCTCCGACCCCTTGATGAAGGCGCTGATCGTCGTGATCTTTGGCGGCATCGCGCGATTCACCGGGCCGATCTACGCCGCCTTCATCGTCGGCCTGCTGGAAGCCTTCATGACCTACGCGGTTGGCCTCTACTGGAGCCCGACCGTGCTCTTCGTCATCATGATCGTCGTTCTGGTCGTCAAGCCTGAAGGCCTATTCGGCAAGCACAGGAAATCGGTCTGATGCGCTACAGCCCGTCCTTCGCCCGCTCCTCGGGCCTCATCCCGACGCTGGCCGCACTGGCCGCGCTGGCACTGCTGCCGCTGGTTTTCGACGGCAACTATCTGCGCCATCTGCTGGTCTTGGCCTTCCTCTTCGCGATCGTCGCTTCGAGCTGGGACCTCAGCCTCGGTTATGGCGGCCTGTTCAATTTCTCCCATGTCGCGCTCTTCGCAGTCGGCATCTACGCCTATGGCCTCGCAGCCAAGACGTTCGGACTGTCGCCGTGGCTCGGTCTGGTCGCCGCGGGCGGCGCGGCGGGGGTGGTGGCAGCGCTGATCACCCTGCCCATCATGCGGCTGTCGGGCATCTATATCATCCTGGTGACGATCGCCGCCTCGCAGGTGCTCTATCAGATCGTCATCAGCCAGTCGCAGATTACAGGCGGCACCTCGGGCATGGTAAGCCTGCCGGGGCTCGAACTTTTCGGCTATCGCATGAGCCGCGACGGCAAGATCGGCTACTACTATCTCGCGCTGGTCATGCTCGTCGTGTCGACGATCCTGCTCTACAAAATCACGCGCTCGCGCTGGGGCCGCGCGATCGTGGCGATGCGCGACAACAAGTACTACGCGATCTCGCGCGGCATGTCGGAGACGCGTACGCGACTGTTCACCCTTACCGTCAGTGCGGCGATCAGCGGGGTCGCCGGCGGTCTTTACGGCTCCTACATGCGCGTCGCCTCGCCCGACAATTTCGGGCTCGGCCTGCTCGGCTTGCTGCTCAGCATGCTCCTGCTCGGCGGCGCCGGGACAATCTGGGGTCCGATCCTGGCCGCCTTCTTTGTCACGATCGTGTCGGAGGCGTTGGCCGAATACGGCGCCTGGCGCAACATCATCATGTCGCTGCTCCTGATCGTGATCCTGATCTTCTATCCGGGTGGTCTGTGGGCCCTGTTGCAGACGGCGCGCGAAGCTTTCGACGTCGTCCGCACGCAGGCGATCGCAACGTTGCGCCGCCGTTCAGGCAAGGCCGGGCGGGAGACGCTGACCGGCGGTCAGGAGCGCATCATTCCCACGCGTCACGGCAGGGTCGCGGTCGCCGACGGCGGCGGCAACGGACCGGCGCTGCTCTTCATCCACGGCAACTCGTCCGCCAAGGAGGTATTTGCAGAACAGTTCAAGGCATTTGGCGACCGCTACCGCGTCATTTCGTTCGACTTGCCCGGCCACGGTGTGTCCGACAATGCCGATCCGGAGCAGGACTATTCGGTGGAGGCCTTCGCCGATGTGGCGGAAGACGTGCTGGAGACCCTGCGCGCCACCAACACCATCGTGTTCGGCTGGTCGCTTGGCGGCTACATCGCCATCGAGCTCGCCGCGCGCGGCTACCCGATCCGGGCGCTCTCGATCTCGGGCACGCCGCCCCTGCGTGTCGTGCCCGAGGACGTCGGAAAATCCTACGATGCAACAAGCCATTTTGCCCTGGCCAGTCGGCGCTTCCTGTCGCCGAGCGAAGTACGAGACTTCGCGACCTCGACGACCGGGCCGAGGGACGCCACGACGAAGCATCTGCACCGCGCCGTGGCGCGCACCGATGGCCGCGCGCGCGCCTATACGCTGGGCAAGCTACAGATCGTCGACTGGCCCCGGCAGATGCGCTTCCTGCGGGCCGCCGCCGTGCCCTTCGCGATTTTGAACGGCTCGAAGGACCCTTTCCTCAACCACCAGTATTTCGGCGAACTGAAGCTGGCGCAGTGGACGGGCGAGCCAGCCGACGTGGTCGGAGCCGGCCACGCCCCATTCCTGACGATGCCGGACGCGTTCAATGCCAGGCTGGCCGCCTTCCTTGAGGCTGTCGATCAAGGCCACTCCATAAGCCAGGCTACGGATCGGCCGATGATCTCGCAGTGATCAGAAAGGAATTTCCATGGACACGGGTTTCGACAAATGGCTGAACGACAATGTCGGGCGGCTGATCGAGCTACGCCGGGATCTCCACGCGCACCCCGAACTCGGCTTCGAAGAGGAGCGGACCTCGGGCATCGTCGCGGATATGCTTCGCCAGGCTGATATAGAGGTGACGCAGCACATCGGGCGCACCGGCGTGGTCGGGGTCATCAAGGGTGGACTGCCCGGACAGCGTTCGATCGGCCTGCGCGCCGACATGGATGCCCTGCCGATCCTTGAGGCGACCGGGCTCTCCTATGCATCGAAATCGAGCGGGTGCATGCATGCCTGCGGGCATGACGGCCATACCACGATGCTGCTTGGCGCCGCGCTTTATCTTGCGGAGAACCGGGACTTCGGCGGGACGCTCAACCTTATCTTTCAGCCTGCCGAGGAGGGGCGCGGCGGTGCGGACGCCATGCTCGCCGACGGCATCTTCGAGCGCTTTCCTTGCGACGCGATCTATGGCCTGCACAACCAGCCGGGCGGTCCCGCAGGGACCATGGCCGGGCGTCTGGGCCAATCGATGGCGGCTGCCGATTTCTGGGAAGTCATCTTCAAGGGCGTGGGCGGCCATGGCGGCGTGGCGCCGCATCAGTCGACGGACATTACCTACGCGCAGGCGCAACTGGTCCTGTCATTGCAAGGGATCGTCGGCCGATCCCTGGCTCCGCTCGAGACAGGCGTCATCAGCGTCGGCTATATCCACGGCGGTTCAGCGGTGGCGCCGAGCGTGATCCCCTCTGAACTGGTCATTGGCGGAACGACGCGGAGCTTTCGACCGGAGACGCGCGATCTGATCGAGCATCGCATGCGCGAAGTTTCGGAACAGACGGCCCGGACCTGGGGCTGCAAGGCCGAGTTCAAGTTCAACCGATCGACGAGCGTCGTGGTCAGTGCAGAGGAGCCGTTCAAGGCTGCTTCGGCCGCGGCAAGGGCAACCGTAGGCGAGCAGAACTACAACGACAGGCTCGATCTGTCCTGTGCCGGCGAGGATTTCGCCAACATGATGGATGTTCGTCCCGGTGCGTTCCTGTGGATAGGCAACGGAGCAGAGCCAGACGGAACATTTCACCAGCTCCACACGCCGCAATACAATTTCAACGACGAGATCATACCGACGGGCATACGGTATTGGATCAATCTGGCGTACTTGGAACTCGGCGGGCGCTGCGTCTGACGCGAGGGCTTCGGCGTGAGAAGGGCATTCTTGTGGATGTTCGGTCGGACCTTCCGGTGAGTGCTGAGGCTGCCGCGGAGCTGCTGCTGGCGCAGTTTGCCGCAAAGCCAAGCACTGCCTGCTTGATGCTAGCGAGGTTTACCCGAACATGGATTGGTAAGGTGATCGAAGGGCAATCGCAGATCGCAGAGACCCCACCTTGGAGAGAAGCATCCTTTTCCGGTCGCGGGGGACCTCAGTCACCACTTCAGACACGAAATGGGTCCGCCTGCCAGATGGTCGGTGCGTGGTCGTCCCATTGGCCATCGGTCTGAACACGTAATCCTGACACGGCATCTGATCGCTTTGATACCGGCGCAGCAATGTGAATCGAGAGGAGGGAGGCGGCCTTGACTGTTTCCACGCCGAATCCACTCAGACGGTTGGCATGGTCTAGACCACCCGCAAATTCCTGATCGGCCGGCCGGGTGTCAGCGCCTCCGCCGCAGCGATGATGCCACGGGCATCGATGCCGAAATGGCGGTAAAGATCGGCGATGGTCCCGGTCTGACCGAAGTGCTCGACGCCCAGCGGGCGAGAGCGGTGACCGTGCACGGATCCGAGCCAAGCCAGGGTGGCCGGGTGGCCGTCAGTGACACTGACGATGCCGCAATGAGAGGGCACGTCTTCCAGGAGCCTCTCAATGTGGCTGCGAGCGTGTGAAAGGCCGTTCTCGCGGGCACGCAGCGCTGCGGTCCAGCCCGCGTTGAGCCTGTCGGCGGAAGTCACAGCGAGAAGGCCGACATCGCGGCGGTCCTCCGCCATGAGGCCGATCGCTTCGATCGCTTCGGGAGCGATTGCGCCGGTGTAGGCAACGATGATCTGAGCATTGGGACCGGGCTTGCGCATCCAATAGGCTCCGTTGAGAATCTCCTTCTCCAACTCGGGCGTGATCACGCGTTTCGGCTGATCGATCGAGCGTGTGGACAGGCGCAGATAGACGGAACCGCCCGTAGCGTCGCGGAGCCACGTCACGCTGTCCGCTTCGGTTTCGCCCGATCGCTGCATATATTCGAACGACCAGCGCATGATCACGGCAAGCTCGTCGACAAAGGCAGGCTCGAAGCTCGCCAGGCCGTCCTGGGCCATGCCGATCAACGGCGTGGCGATCGACTGGTGCGCGCCACCTTCTGGTGCGAGTGTTACACCGGACGGCGTTGCCACCAGCATGAAGCGGGCGTCCTGATAACAGGCATAGTTGAGCGCATCGAGCCCGCGTTCGATGAACGGATCGTAGAGCGTGCCCACCGGCAGCAGGCGCTCACCGAAAATCGAATGGGACAGGCCAAGTGCCGACAGCATGATGAACAGGTTCATCTCGGCAATGCCGAGTTCCATATGCTGGCCCTTGGGCGAGAAGGTCCAGTTGTAGGTCGAAGGAATGCGTTCGGTCTTGAACAGGTCGGCCATTTCCTCCCGAGCGAAAAGGCCGCGTCGGTTGACCCAGGCGCCGAGATTGGTCGACACCGTGACGTCCGGAGAAGTGGTTACAATGCGGCTGGCGAATTTCGTATCGCCCTTGGCGATCTCATGCATAACCAGCCCGAAACCCTGCTGCGTCGACATGGAGGGTTGAGCGCCGAATTCGAGCCGCTCCGGCACCTCGATGACCGGCGAAATGTAGCGGCGGCGGCCGGACTGCACAAACGGCACGCCAGCAAGAAACGCCTTCAGCTTGGCTTCCGGTGTAGCGAGCCCTTCGAAGAGGTTCCACTCGCGCCCCTCGCGCACTTTCATCGATTTGCGCAGGGTCTCAACCTGGGTCGGGGTCATCAGTCCGGCGTGATTGTCCTTGTGGCCGGCCAGCGGCAGGCCGAAGCCCTTGATCGTATAGGCGATGAAGCAGGTGGGACGGTCATGCATCCTGGCCTGCTCGAATGCCTCCAGGATCGATGGCAGATCATGCCCGCCCAGATTGCTCATCAACTGGGCGAGTTCGTCGTCGCCGCGTCTTTCGATCAGCCGCGAAACGTCACCCTGGTCGCCGAGGTCGTCGAGCAGGCGCTTGCGCCAGGCTGCTCCTCCCTGGAAGGTCAGGGCCGAGTAAAGCTGGTTGGGGCAGGCGTTGATCCAGTCGCGCAGCTTCTCGCCGCCGGGCTCAGTGAAGGCCCGCTGTTGCAGGACGCCGTGCTTGAGGATCACCACATCCCACCCGAAATTGCGGAACATCGATTCGAACCGCTCCCACAGTCCCTCGCGCACGACCGCATCGAGGCTCTGCCGGTTGTAGTCGACGACCCACCAGGTGTTGCGAAGACCATGCTTCCAGCCCTCGAGCAGCGCCTCGAAGATGTTGCCCTCATCCATCTCGGCATCGCCAATCAGTGCCACCATGCGGCCTTCGGGCAGGGTGGTGCCGAGGCCCTTGGCCCGGATGAAGTCCTGCACCAGCGAAGAGAAAAGTGTCTGCGCCACGCCGAGCCCGACGGAGCCGGTCGAGAAATCGACGTCATCGACGTCCTTGGTGCGCGAGGGATAGGATTGCGCGCCATTGAAGCCGCGAAAATTCTCCAGCTTCTCGCGGGTCTGATTGCCGAACAGATACTGGATTGCGTGGAAGATCGGGCTGGCATGCGGCTTGACCGCGACTCTGTCCTCGGGCCGCAGGACGGCGAAATAGAGTGCAGTCAGGATCGTGTTCAGCGAGGCCGAAGACGCCTGATGGCCTCCCACCTTCAACCCGTCGTCATTGTCGCGCAGATGGTTGGCGTTGTGAATTGTCCAGGTTGCCAGCCACAGCACCTTGCGCTCGAGTTCGGACAGGATGGAAAGCCGGTGCGCTGTCATGATCAGGTCCCTTGAGAAGGGTAGAGGCTAAACCTCTTCAGCCGCGAGAAGTGACCAAACTTGCACTTGGGCAGGCAATCATTTAGCTGCTTTTGCCGACAACGTTCTTGTGGTGAAGAAAACCAGCTAATGCGCGTGTTGGACGATATCGACAGGAAGATCATCGCCGCGATCCAGGGCAACGGCAAGATCACGGCCAACGAGTTGTCTGATCGGGTCGGTTTGTCACCGTCCCCTTGCGCCCGGCGTGTGCGCTTGCTGGAAGATTCTGGCGTGATCAAAGGTTACACGGCGGTGATAGACCAGAAGAAGGTTGGCCTGCCGATCAGCGCCTTCGCATCGATCAAGCTCGAGCGGCAGCGCGAAGAAGATCTTGACCGGTTCGCGCTCGCCGTGGCGCGGTGGCCGGAGGTGGTGGATTGCTACCTGATGACGGGGCAGCGGGATTATCTGATGCGTATTGTTGTGCGCGATCTCGAAGCCTACGAACGGTTCATCAAGGATAAACTCACGCGTCTGGACGGTGTCGCCTCGATCGAAACGAGCTTCGCTCTTGATCAGGTCAAGCGTTCCGAAGTGCTGCCCCTGGAGTAATATCTGGACGTGCCGAGGTCTCCCGACCTGCACGTTCGTCATCTGCCCTGACCGCGCGTGCTTCGATCATGGCCTCAGGCAATCACGATGGCCGACGGCTAAAACCAGCCGCGCCATTTGAACCAGGCGAGGGGGATGAGGCCGCTGACTGCAATCATTGCAAGACCATACGGGTATCCATAAGCCCAGTCGTATTCGGGCATAAGCTTGAAATTCATGCCGTAGATGCTTGCCATCAAAGTCGGCGGAATCCCTACGATCGATACTATGGTCAGAATCTTGAAGATGTCGTTTTGGGCGATGCCGATCAAGCCGACCATAGCGTCGAGCAGGAACTGCACCTTGTCGGAAAGGTGGGCCTAGTAACTGTCAAGCGATGCGACGTCCAACTGGAGGCCGTTCATGCGCGACGCGAGCTCCGTGTCGCTCCATTCCGTGGTCATCCCGCATGCGAAATCGATTGCCCGTCCTAGAGCAAGTAGGGCGTCACGCTTTTCAGAAAGATTGTCACCCAGCCTGCCGACATGGCGAAGCTCCGTGCGAATGATGTTGTTTGAACGGATTGCCCTGCGTCCCTGGCCATCAGGAAGATGGAAGGCCTTTTCAGACAGGGTGCGGAGATCTGTCGCCGCTGTTTCGAGCCCGTCGGCCAGACGATCGATCACCTCATCACAGAGATCAACGAACACCTCTACACTTGAGGCCGGCCGCTCCTCGGTGAAGCGATCGGCAACCGTTTGAAATGCAGGCAGGTCCACGAACCGGATGGTGATCAGGCGCTCACGCGACAGAACGAACCCGACAGGCGCAACCTGTGGAGCGCAACCTTCGACATGGATTACCATCGGTATGCTCATGAAAAGGACGCCGTCGCGAACCTTCAGTCGACTCGAGCTTTCAATTTCGCTGAGGGCGGCTCGGCTCGGCAATTTGATGCCCGCCAACTCCTCCACCTCAGCAATTTCTTCTGCATCGGGGTCGTTAAGATCCAGCCAGAGGGGCCTTTTCGCGGCTTTCTGACCGCTCCTTTTGGGATAATCGTTCAACATTGCATGGGTTGACCAAAGCTGAGGAAGCAGGAGGCTCCGTGTAGGATGTGAATTGAGGTCTTAAGGGCGACCTTTACTGTCGGACGCATTCAATTCGCCAGCTCGGCGGTGCTAATTGTCCGGATCAAGAACGTCGGCAACGGCATCTTTCTCAGCTTGGGGTAGAGCCGACATCGTGAGGATGAAGGCTGAAAGCAAGAGACAGATGGCATTGGTGATGATGATCGGCCATTCTGTCTTCAAGATCCCGAAGGCCAGCCACAAGGCGAACCCAAGCACGGTGATTGCGTACATAGGCACGGAGATACCTCTGCTATCTCGCGTCTTGATGATTTTCCAAGCCTGTGGCGTGAAACTGGTCATGGAGCAAATGGTAGCCAGGTAGCCGACGATCGTCACCGTTTCCATGCAGCGGCTCTGACTCTAAGTCGCATCTGCACGGGCAAGATCAGATAGACGGACGACGCCGTGCTGGCTGATGAATGTCACGGCCGAGTCCATGCTTTGGCTTTGCGAGACACCTGATATGCGATGGTCGCCGGTGTCATAGATTTCAATCTTTCCGTGATCGTCGATGACAAGGCGGCGCTTACCCGGAAAGGCCGCATAGCGCATTTGGTTTTGTGCTCCGACTGCCGAGGGATCTCCAAACCGCGCGGGCCACCAGGAAGCGCCATGAGTCTCACCAGCAGAACGGTAGCTCACAGCGCTGTCTTCGTGCTGCGCCTCATCCGGATGCTCGCGAAGGTACGCTGACAATTCAGCCGCGATGGAATTGAGTTTGGTCTTGAGGCCATCATTGAACATGTCTCCGACCATCGTCATGCCCGGAGACCATTGCGCCATCCCGCCGAAATCGGCATGGCTCACCTGAGCCATGGTTCCACCCCCACGTCGGAGGGCTTGGAACACCGCGCTGACCGCGCTTTCAGAGACGGCTTGTTCCCTTGCAAGGCGGGCAAAGAACTCCGCTTTCGTCGGGGCATCGGGCATCTGCGGATCCTAAAATGGGTTGGAAATACCGCAGCGGTTAGTCACGGCTATGGGCAGTGCTGGCCACAGGAAACTTGCGATCGGCCGTCCTGTTCCGGCGGAAATCACCGCTCGCCAATTTTGTTCCACCCGCTTTACCCCGAGACCGGACACATGGGGACTGAGTGTCAACCGCCTCGACACCTGGACAAGAGATCTTCCTGCGCGACGCGCCGCCCCATGCGGGAGATTGCGGAAAGCCCTTGGCTCACTTGAGCTGTTGCGTCTAGGCGTTCAATTCCAGCGGCTTGTGAACCCTTTGAGCGTGACGCGCGACCCGTCGGAAGTCTCGCATGTCGATATCTGGTGACAGACCGGGCAAGTGATGAAACTGTCGCGCTTGTCTCCTGGCTCGCCGCCTTGCCGCTTGCCGACTTTCGGGGGGCCGGGTCAGGTCGTTTTATCATTCGGTCAAACCTGCATTTCAGCCCAGGCGTCGGACCTGACGTAAGGCTGTTGCCAGGCTATTTCTCACGAAACCCGTGTTGGGGTAGAGGAGGTTCGCATGCGGGATATCAAGGCCTCCGGGTTCGTCCACGTTCGCGGCGCGCGCGAGCACAATCTCAAGAACGTCGATGTCGACGTACCGCGCGATGCGTTCGTCGTGTTTACCGGCGTGTCGGGATCGGGCAAGTCGTCGCTCGCTTTCTCCACCCTCTATGCCGAGGCGCAGCGCCGCTATCTGGAATCGGTCTCGCCTTATGCGCGCCGCCTCTTCCACCAGATGAAAGTGCCCGAGGTCGACGAAGTCGAGGGGCTGCCCCCGGCGGTGGCGCTGCAGCAGCAGCGCGGATCGCCAACCACCCGCTCGTCGGTCGGCAGCGTCACCACGCTCTCCAACCTCCTGCGAATGCTCTACTCGCGCGCCGGCGACTATCCGCCGGGCCAGGCGCATCTCGACGCAGAATCTTTCTCGCCCAACACGCCTGAGGGAGCCTGCCCACGCTGCCACGGCCTCGGCCGCATCCACGAGGTCACCGAGGCGTCGATGGTGCCCGATCCTTCCAAGACGATCCGCGAGCGCGCGGTCGCAGCCTGGCCAATGGCTTGGGGCGGCCAGAATCTGCGCGACATACTGATCAGCCTAGGCATCGACGTCGACACGCCGTGGCGGAACTTGCCGAAGAAGGTGCGCAACTGGATCCTGTTTACCGAAGAGCAGCCCCAGGTCCCCGTCTATCCGGGATGGAGCCATGACGAGATCGAGCGCGCGATCCGGCGCAAGGTCGAGCCCGCTTATATGGGTACCTTCTCGAGCGCGAAGCGCCATGTCACCCACAGCTATGCGACAACCCAGAGCGCGATGATGAAGAAACGCGCTGCGCGCTTCATGATCGGGCGTGCCTGCCCGATCTGTGACGGAAAGAGGCTGCGCCGGGAAGCCTTGTCGGTCCGCTTCGAGGGCCTCGACATCGCCGAGATGAACCGCCTGCCCATGGTCCGGTTCTCGGAGATCTTCGGGCCATATGCCCAGGCGACAGCCGGTAAGCTCCGGGCGCTGCGCAAGGCCCATCCGGAGAAGGCCTTGGTGGTCGAGCGCATCGCCCGCGATCTGTGCCGCCGGCTGTCCGTGCTGTTGGACCTCGGTCTCGGCTATTTGACGCTGGAACGCAGCACCCCGACCCTGTCGCCGGGCGAGCTGCAGCGGCTGCGGCTTGCCACCCAGGTCGTCTCGAATCTGTTTGGAGTCGTCTATGTGATGGACGAGCCGTCTGCCGGGCTCCATCCCGCCGACACCGAGGCCCTGCTGCGCGCGCTCGACGGCCTGAAGGCTGTCGGCAATTCGCTATTCGTCGTCGAGCATGAGATGGACGTCGTCCGCCGCGCCGACTGGATCATCGATGTTGGCCCTGGCGCTGGCGAGCATGGCGGCGAGATCCTCTACAGCGGCCCGATCGAAGGCCTGCGCAAGGTCGCGGCGTCGCAGACAAGGCGCCATCTGTTCGACGAAGGCGGCGGGCTGCCGCGCCAAGTGCGCGAGCCAGCCGGTTGGTTGCGACTGGAAGGGGTTTCACGCAACAATCTAAAGCAGGTCGATTGCGCGATCCCGCTTGGCGTGATGACCACGGTTACCGGAATCTCCGGGTCGGGGAAATCAAGCCTAGTCAGCCAGGCGCTTGTCGAACTCGTTGCTGATGCGCTCGGCGTCCCGGTCTCGGCCGACGACGAGACGGAGCCCGAAGCGGCGCTCGAGGACCGCCCGGTCGGCGTCACCGAAGGTCGGATCCTGGGCGGCCTCGAAGGAATAAGGCGGTTGATCCAGGTCGACCAGAAGCCGATCGGCCGCACCCCGCGCTCCAACCTCGCTACCTATACCGGCCTGTTCGACCATGTCCGGACGTTGTTCGCGGCAACTCCCGAAGCCAAGAAGCGCCGGTACGATGCCGGCCGCTTCTCGTTCAATGTCGCCAAGGGCCGCTGCCCGCGCTGCGAGGGGGAAGGCTTCGTCATGGTCGAATTGCTTTTCCTGCCCAGCGTCTACGCCCCCTGTCCCACCTGTCACGGCACCCGCTACAATCCCAAGACACTTGAGATCCTGTATCGTGGCAAGACCATCGCCGATGTGCTCGCGCTTACCGTTGAGGGTGCCTGGGAATTTTTCGACGACGCGCCCAACGTGTGCCGGTCGCTCAAGGTGCTTCGCGAAGTCGGACTTAACTATCTCCGCCTCGGACAGCCGGCGACCGAGTTTTCGGGCGGCGAGGCGCAAAGGGTGAAGCTCGCCACCGAGTTGCAACGCGCCCACCGCGGCGGCGCGCTCTATGTGCTCGACGAGCCGACCACCGGCCTTCACCCGACCGACGTCGAACGCCTGCTCGGCCAGCTCCACGCTCTGGTCGACGCCGGCAACAGCGTCGTCCTCGTCGATCACGACATGAAGGTGGCGGCGGCGAGCGACTGGGTGATCGACATCGGCCCCGGCGCCGGCGACGAGGGCGGGCGGATCGTCGCCAGCGGCCCGCCGGCAAAAGTCTCTAGCTGCAAAACCAGCCGCACCGCGCCCTATCTCGATCGAGCGTTGGGCGGTGGGGCGGCCCTCACGGCCAGATGATCATCGGCACCGAAGCGGCTGCGACATCATGGCTAGGCTTCTTCGGAGGTGGTGATTACCCTGTTCATGTGGACGGCTCCATGAGCGCGAGCCTGGCGGTGTAAGCGGTGCGATGAGGGGCAAGCCGCGCGCTGGGCCGGCATTGCGCGCGTAAGCCGCGCTCTACTGCAGAGCGTCGTTGAGCAGCTTGGCCAGACGCGCAGCAGCGAGGGGCAGCTGCAGCTCGGCCGCCTCGCGCGCATTGGTCTCGTAGGCACGGGTCAGTTCGGCTTTCTGCGCCACGTTGCCATTGGCATCGAGAACAGGCGGCGGGTAGGCGGTGCTCACGGCCAACTGGTTGCTCTCCGAGATCCACGTGTCGACGTCGGTGACAGCCCCTTGACCGGATCGGCGGCCGGCAAGGTCGGCTCGTGGGTGTACGGATCGACGTTGTCATAGATCGCCCCGTACACGGTCGAATATCCGCCGAAGGTCGCATCGAAGTAGGCGTGCAGTTTGACCGGCCCGCCATCCGCCGGGATCACCAGGATTTCGTTCCCGCCTCGCTAATGGCTCATCGTTCGTCGGGATTGTCGGCACCTCGGTTTGGCCAATTGAGAGGCCGGTTACTCACTTCGTCGACCAAACCGCCATGCGCTGCGGAACCGTGCCAAGCGCGTCGGAAATTTCGGGCAACGAATTCCGTCACATTGCCGGAACCACGGTGTCGCGTTCGAGATAGCGCACGCGCTCGGTGGAAGGCTGATCATCGCCGTCGTGGCGTTGATCCCCTGCCACTATTCGCCGCCCGCTGGCGCAAGCCGCGGTCGGCACGGTGCCCACGTGAAGAGGTTCACCCTGCAACCGTCTGACGCATCAGGGCACACCCCTCAGGACATTTGTGTGGAAAGCCGAGCTACAATCAGAAATTGGTGACGGCGTAGATTTTTCCGGGGTAGGGCGCTGCTGACTTGTCATCAACGGCGGTGACATAGATCGTCTTTCCGTCGCCGCTGAATGCAAGGTTGGGCGCCGCGGCCGACGGAACATCTATCGTCTTGACCAGCTTCTTTGTCGAAGGGTCGACGACCAAAATACGGCCGGCGCTGTATTCACCGATGTACAGATTACCGTCGGGTCCGAGCTTGATACCGTCCGGGTAAGCCGCTGCAGGCTCTCCGAGCTCGTAGAGGCGCAGGTAGAGACGCCGGTCCGACAAGGACCCGTCAGCGGCAATCTTGAACCGGATAACGCGACCCGCCTCTGATTCATTGACATAGAGGGTCTGGCCATCCGCGGAGACCACCAAGCCATTGGCGTAGTGAATGTCCTTGGCGAGAACCCGGGTTTTGCCGTCCTTGGCGACATGAACGATCTTGCCGACGATCGGTCCGCTTTCCCAGGGCCCCGACAGCGACACATAGGCGCCGCCTTTTCCATCAAGGGCGATGTCGTTTGGGCCGAGCAGCTTCTGGCCCTCGTCATCCTGCGCGATCACCGTCTTGGTCGTGCCGCTTGCATCGGTGAGCACGATGGTCCCATTGTCGTAACCCGCGATGATGAAGCCGTCACCGAACCGCTGCACGGCATTGGCGCCTGAGCCTTCTTGGTGCCAGAGGACGGTGCGCTGCTTGCCGTCCCACTTGTCGATCTCTCCCGCCCCGTACTGGGCATAGTAAAGAACACCGTTCTCGACAAAGGGGCCTTCGGGAAACTTGGCGTCGGCATCGATGACCTTGACGTCGGCCGCCATGGCCGAGCCACAGCACAGCAACATCGTCGCAGCAATAACGGCAAACTTCATGTCCGGTCTCCATGTTTATGGGACACGGTACCAGACGCCAACGCGAAGCATATCAGAAAGACGACTAGAATTTTCCAAGCAGATCACCACCTGCGACTGGTCATGGATGCACCGCCCCTGACGTGTCTGATTGCGGCAACCAGAGCACAGTGCAGCAGCCGTTGCGTTTGGATCGGGCCCCTGCCGCGAGCCAGGGCCTTCCTGGTATGCTTCTGGACAGGAACACCCGCCAATTCCCTGGTCCGCGGTTCCAGCGCGGCGCCTCACCTGGTGGCGGCCGACGGGGAGTTTCGCCTGGACAGCGCCGCAAATGCGTTCACGTTTCTCGTTCGACAGCCAAGGATTTGGAACCTTGCATCAGTACAGAGATTACGCAGCTAGGTTTTCAGCCAGCGACTATGGAGCCAGCCATGCCAGACCCAGAAACCCAAGGGACGCAACTGGTGAGCCGGCGTGGTTTCATGTCGGGATCGATCTCGGCCGTCGCCGCGGTTCCCTTCCTTGCGCCTGTTGCGGAGGCCGAAGCCGCGGCGTTCAGACAGGGCGAGCCGCGCGATCTGTCCGAGGTGTCGCTGCGCGTCAACCGCCAGTCCTACAAGATGGCGCTCGACAACCGGACCAGTCTGCTCGACGCCCTGCGCGACCATGTCGGCCTGACTGGCACCAAGAAGGGCTGCGACCACGGCCAGTGCGGCGCCTGCACCGTGCTCGTCGACGGCAAGCGGGTGCTGTCCTGCCTGAGCTTCGCCGTGCTCACGCAGGACCGCGACATCACCACCGTGGAGGGTCTGGCGTCCACCGACGGCGATCTGCATCCCATGCAGCAGGCCTTTGTCGACAACGACGCCTTCCAGTGCGGCTACTGCACCCCCGGGCAGATCATGTCCGCGATCGGCTGCGTCAACGAAGGTCATGCCGGGTCAGAGGACGAGATCCGCGAGTTCATGAGCGGCAATCTGTGCCGGTGCGCCGCCTATCCGAACATCGTCGCGGCGATCGTCCAGGCCCGCGACGAAACAAGGAAGGCCTGACATGCGCCCGTTCAGCTATGAAAGGCCGGCAAGCGTTGCGGCGGCGGTGGCGGCGGCCGCACAGCGTGCCAGGCCGCGGACGCCGCCGACCCAGTCCGACGCGCAGTTCATCGGCGGCGGCACCAACCTGGCCGATTACATGAAGCTCGGCGTCGCACAGCCCGAACGGCTGGTCGATCTCAACGGGCTCGATGATCCGGGCCTGCGCCGGATCAGGGTCGACGACGATCGCATCGTCTTCGGCTCGCTGGTGCGCATGAGCGACGCCGCCGACCATGCTGAGGTCAGGCGCCGGTGCCCGCTCGTCGCCGAGAGCCTCGTCCTGGCGGCCAGCGGCCAGATCCGCAACATGGCCACGCTTGGTGGCAACGTGCTGCAGCGTACGCGATGCGAGTATTTCCGCGAGACGTCCTGGGCCTGCAACAAGCGCCAGCCGGGATCAGGATGCGCGGCAATGGACGGCTTCAACCGCCAGCACGCAGTGCTGGGCGGCAGCGATCAGTGCATCGCCACCTATCACGGCGATTTCGCGCAGGCGTTGATCGCACTCGATGCCAGGGTCGTGGTCGAGGGACAGCAGGGCGCGCGCACGATGGCCTTCGCGGAGCTGCATCGGTTGCCGGGCGACACCCCGAACATCGAAACCGCGCTTGGCCCCGCCGACATCATCGTCGCCATCGAGGTTCCGCTGGGCCCGTGGAGCGCGCGCTCGCGCTACCTGAAGATCCGCGATCGCGAATCCTACGCCTTTGCGCTCGCCTCGGCCGCGATCGCGCTCGACATGAATGGCGACACGGTGCGGCACGCCCGCATCGCGCTGGGCGGCGTCGCCACCGTCCCTTGGAAGGCGAAGGCGGCGGAGGAAGCGCTTCAAGGCAAGGTGCTGGACAAATCGGCGGCGCACGCTGCCGCCGAGGCGGCGTTCGCCGATGCCAGGCCGCACGAGCACAACGCGTTCAAGATTCCGCTCGGCAAAAGCACGCTGGTGCGCGCCCTGCTCGAAACCCGCGACATGAAGGTTTGACCATGACCGAAGCCGCCCCCGCCCCGAAGGAAAACATGGGAGCTCCCCTTCCTCGCATCGATGCGCGGCTGAAGGTGACGGGCCAGGCGCCGTATCCGGCAGATTTTGCCGCCGCCAACGTTGCCTATGGCGTGCTGGCCACCAGCACGATCGCCAGGGGCTCGATAACGGCGCTGCACCTCGACCGCGCCCGGGCCGTGTCGGGGGTTCTCGACATCATCAGCGCCGGAGATGTCGGCTCCATCGACAAGCCGAAATTCGGCAATACCGGCGCCAGTTCCATCGGCCCGCTGCATGACACCAGGATTTTCCACGACGGCCAGATCATCGCGCTGGTCGTGGCGGACACGTTCGAAGCGGCCGCGGAGGCCGCCATGCTGGTGCGTGCCGACTACGCCGAGGAAACGCCCAGCGCTGGCTTCGACTCCAAGGGAGCGGAGACCGAAGCCGCCGCTGGCAAGAGCCCGATGTTCAAGGAAGACGTCAAGGCCGGCGACTTCGATGCCGCCTATGCAGCCGCCGCGGTGAAGATCGACCAGAAATACTCGACCCCGACCCAGCATCACAATCCGATCGAGCTCTTTTCGACGACCGCCATGTGGCAGGGCGACCAGCTCACCGTCCACGAGCCGTGCCAGAACGTTACAGGCTGGAAGGCGGAGCTGGCGCGCCAGCTGAAGATGGATCCCGCCAATGTGCGCATCATCAGTTCCTATGTCGGTGGCGCCTTCGGCTCGAAGGGTCCGATGACGGCGCGGACCGCAATTGTCGCGCTCGCGGCGCGGCGCGTCGGCAGGCCCGTCCGTTGCGTGGTCAGCCGCATGCAGGCCTTCGGGACTCAGACCTATCGGGCCGAAACCCGCCACCGGATCAGGATGGGCGCGGACAGGAATGGACGGATCTCGGCTTTCGGGCATGAAGGCTGGGAAGTGACGTCGCGGCCGGATCCCTATGTCGTTGGCGGCACATCCGCGACCGGCCGCATGTACGACTATGGCTCCGTGCTGACCCATGTCTCGATCGTGCGCGCCGACCGCAACACGCCAGGCTACATGCGCTCGCCGCCGGAAACGCCCTATGTCTATGCGCTCGAAAGCGCCATGGATGAGATGGCGGTGGCGCTGGGAATGGACCCCGTCGAGTTCAGGCGCGTCAACGAGCCGCAAAAGGAACCCATCGGCGGCAAGCCGTTCTCCAGCCGTTCGCTGCTCCAATGCTATGACCAGGCCGCGGAGGCCTTCGGCTGGTCGCGCCGGGAAGCCGCCGTCGGGTCGATGCGCGACGGCGACTGGCTGGTCGGCATGGGATGCGCGACCGCCATCTATCCCACCAGCGTCGCGCCATGCGCGGCCCGCATCCGCCTGACCGATGACGGCCAGGTCCGCGTCCAGTGCGGTTCGCACGAGATCGGTACCGGCGTGCGCACCGTGGCCGCGCAGATGGCGGCCGAGCGGCTGGCGGTCGATATCGGCAAGGTCAGTGTCGAAATGGGGGACAGCGCCTTGCCGCCCGCGCCGGTTTCAGGCGGCTCGATCTCGACGGCGAGCGTCTGCTCGGCGGTGCTGAAGGCGGCCGATGCGGTACGCGCCAGGCTGTTCGCGGCCGCCGTGGCCAAAGGCGGGCCGCTGGCGGGTTCCGGCAACGAGAAGCTCGACATGCAGGACGGCAAGGTCGTGGCCGCCAGCGGAAGATCTGCCGCCATCGCCGAGGTTTTCAAGTCTCTGCAGGTCGGCGCCATCGAAGAATATGCCGAATTCGCCCCCAGGGGGTCGACCGGCCAGGCCCTGAAGAAGCTCTATGCCGGCGAGTCCGAGTTCCACGGCGGCGAGCAGGATAAGGACTCCGTGAAATATGCCTTCGGCGCCGAATTCGTCGAAGTGCGCATCAACAGCTACACCCGCGAAATCCGCGTCCCGCAGATCGTCGGTGCCTTTGCGGCCGGGCGCATCATGAATACGCGCACCGCGCGCAGCCAGCTGATGGGCGGCATGATCTGGGGCATCAGCCATGCTTTGCATGAAGCAACCGAAATCGATCGGCGCCACGCCCGCTACGTGAACCGCGACCTGCAGGACTACCTGGTGCCCGTGAATGCCGACATCAAGAAGGTGGACGTCATTCTGGTCCCGGAAGTCGACATGGAGGTCAATCCTGCCGGCGTGAAAGGCCTGGGCGAACTGGGCAATGTGGGAACCGCGGCGGCCATTGCCAGCGCCGTCTATCATGCGACCGGCAAGCGCATCCGCGATCTTCCCATCCGGGTCGAGGACTTGCTGGCGTAGATCTGCAAACCTTCGGCGGAACTTTAGCCCTTGGCAAAGGTCGACATCGCAGGTGATCAGCAGCAGACCCGCTTGTATAGGGGTGCGCTTGGCAGATTACGTTGTCTCACGCTGGACAACAGTGGGCTCCATCAGCACCATCCGGCGCGGATGTGTCTGGTCGTCAAGAAAATCGATCAGCGCGCCGATCGCGAGATAACCGGCTTGCGATATGCGGCGTTCGATCGTCGATAACGGGCGCACCAGCAGCGGCGCTATGTAGATGTTGTCAAAGCCCATCACCGCGCAATCGTCGGGAACGGCCAGGCCGCGTTCGCGCAGCGCAACCGTCGCTCCCATCGCCAGCATGTCGCTCATGCAGGACATGGCGGAAAAGCTGGTGCGGTCGAGCAATGTGCGCGTCGCCAGCAGTCCGAAGCGGTGATTGAACGCGCCGCACTCGATCAGCTCGGCATCGACCGGCAGCCCGGCCTCGCGGTGCGCCCGTTCGAATCCTGCGCGCCTGATCCTCGTGTTCGAGGCCAAGGGATTGCCGCTGACGAAGGCAATGCGGGTGTGGCCGGCCTCGATCAGATGGCGCGCCGACAGAAAGGCGCCCTGTTCGTAATCCGTATCGATGCGCGCAGCGAGACAATCGAGGTCTGGCACCTCGCGATCCATGGACACCAGCGGAATGCGAAGCCTGTCCAGCAATTGAGCATCGGGGATCAGGTCACTTGCGGCGAGCACGATGCCATCGACGCCGTGGCTGGCGAGGAAGGTGAGATGCGCTGCCTCCTTCTGCGGATCGCTATCGGAATTGCACAGGATCGTCGAATAGCCGCGCTCGCGTGCAGCCTGGTCGCAGGCGCGCACCAGCTCGGTGAAGTAGGCGTTGAGAATATCCGGCACGATGACGCCGATGACACGCGAGCTGCGGGTGATGAGCGAGCGGGCAATCGAGTTGGGCGTGTAGTTGAGCTCCTTGACCAGCGCCCAGATTCTGTCACGGGTCGGCTCGCTTATGGATTGGTCTTTCCGGTTGAGGACCTTTGAGACCGTGGCCGCCGTCACACCTGCCAGCTGGGCGATATCTTTGATCGTTGTTGCCACGTTCCCTCGCAGCTCGACGAGCATGGCCTGTCTGCAGCCGCCATCGAACATCGCCACGCGACTAGCACGGATCGTGTCCTGCAACAAACCAACAGCGCCAGCCACACCCCGGCGCATGGTTTGACAACAGGCCAGAATGCATTTAGGTAAACGTTTACCTAAGACGGTTTGTGCTCTCTGGGGCATCGAGCAGGCGGGCCGGTTTCCGGCAGTGGGAGGACTATGCGTTTGCGAGTGAGCTTGTCCCGAGGGGGCAATTGAATGCCGGAGGGGTTGCAACCGCACAGCACCGCCGGCTGCCAAGAATCTGCCCCGACCAAGCTGTCGATCGAGAACGTCAACGTCCATTTCGGCTCGGTCGTTGCGCTCAGCGATGTCAGCCTTGACATATTGGATGGCGAATTCGTCTGTATCCTCGGCGCCTCCGGCTGCGGCAAGAGCACACTGTTCAACGTCGTCTCGGGCCTGCTCACGGCGAACTCGGGAAGGATCGTGCTCGACGGCCAGGATGTCAGCAACCGCCCCGGCCAGGTCGGCTACATGCTGCAGAAGGACTTGATGCTGCCCTGGCGCACCGTGCTCGGCAACATCACGTTGGCCGCGTCATTGACGCGGGGCGCCACCGCGCAGGACCGCGCCGAGGCGGCGGAGCTTGCCAGCCGCTATGGCCTGGGTGAATTCCTCAACCATTATCCGCACGCACTGTCGGGCGGTATGCGCCAGCGCGTGGCGATGATGCGCACCATCGCCGCGGGCCGCCAGGTAATGCTGCTCGATGAACCTTTCGGCGCACTGGACGCGCAGACCCGGCTCGGCATGCAGCAATGGCTGCTGCAGCTGTGGCGCGACCTCAAGCGAACCATTCTGTTCGTCACCCACGACGTCGACGAGGCGATCTTTCTCGCAGACCGCATCGTGGTGATGACGCCGCGCCCGGGCCGCATCGCCGAAATCCTGAAAGTCGACCTGCCACGGCCAAGGCTGCTCGAAGTGCTGACGACTGACACATTCGTCGGCCTGAAGCGGCAGATCATGCAGCACCTCTACCATTGAAGCGGCGGACCACTCGAATGAACACACGATTTGGCACGGCGGCGGGTCCCTTCCTGATCTGGATCGTGGCCATGGTGCTGATCCTTGGCGCCTGGCAGATGCTGGTCTGGCTCTCCGGCCTGCCGCCTTATGTCATCCCGCCGCCGGCACTCGCCTTTTCGACGCTTTTCGAGAACTGGCCGCGGCTCTCGGTCCTGACCGGCCAGACACTCTACGAAACCGCGATCGGCTATGTGGCGGGTGCCCTGATCGGCTTTGTTCTGGCCCTTGCCATGGGACAGATCCGCGTCGTTCAGCGGCTGGTCATGCCGGCGCTGATCATTTCGCAGGCCGTGCCGATCGTAGCTGTCGCCGCCCCTTTGGTCATCATCTTCGGCTTTGGCCTGATGCCCAAGCTGATCATCGTCGCCTGGATCGTGTTTTTCCCGGTCGTCGTCAATGTGCTGGACGGCCTTGCCTCGGTCGATCGCGACATGCTGAACCTCGCGCGCCTGATGGGCGGCGGGAGCCTGCGCACTTTTGCCATTGTAAAATTGCCGGCCTGCATCGGGCCGCTGTTTTCCGGGCTCAAGATCGGCGCCACCTATGCAGTGACGGGCGCTGTCATCGGCGAATGGACGGCTTCGTCCAAGCAGGGCCTTGGTACGTACCTGCTGACCGCCAACGCGCAGATGAACACGGCTGGCGTCTACGCCGCCATGCTGCTTCTCACCGTCATTGGCGTCGGCTCGTTCCTGCTGGTCTTCGGGCTCGAGGTGCTGGCAACGCCATGGCGCTCGCGCTCCACCGCGCCAGCCTGGGCGCAGTGGAAGCCCAAACAAGCTGCCGTGTGATCACCAGTTTCCATTCAGTCGACAACAACCAAAAGGGGAATTCAATGCAGAGTGCCTACACCAGAGCAGTTTCGGCAACCGTCGGCCTGCTCGCTCTCAGTGCAGCCTTCGGCACGGCTCAGGCCAGCGCCGCCGACCTCACGACCGTGCGCTTCGTCTATGACTGGCCGAGCGCCGACTTCGAACTGATCCCGACGCTGGTAGCCCAGCAGAAGGGCTTTTATGAAGCCGAAGGCGTCAAGGTCGATGTCATCTTCCCGCCGGACTCGCAGACCACTGCCCGCCTGCTCGCCGTCGGCCAGGCCGAGATCGGCTTTGAGGCGACCACCGACGTCGTCTTCGGTGCCTCGCAGGGCATCCCGATCACCTCGATCGGCCTCTATACGAAGAGCAACAATTGGGGCCTGTTCGGCCGCCCTGGCGAGCCGCTTTCGCTCGACACCCTGAAGGGCAAGTCGATCGCCATCTACACCGACTCCTGGACCAAGGCGATGATGCCGTTCGTGCTCAAGGCGGCCAAGCTGACCGAGGATGACGTGAAGCTGATCATCGCGCAGGATTCCGACACCAACCTGTTGCTCGCCGGCAAGATCGATATCGCCACCAACACTGAAAATTATCTGGTGCCGCAGGTGCAGGAGACGCTGAAGAAGGACCCGACCAGCCTGATCGGCAAGGCAGCCGGCGCACCCGACGTTCCGGTCTGGACCTACACCGCCTCCACCGCCTATCTGGCCGAGCATGGCGAAGTCGCCAGGAAGTGGATGCGCGCCACCGTCAAGGGCACCGAATGGGCGGCCGAGCATCCCGAAGAAGCCGCGCAAATGTTCACCAAGGCTTATCCCGAGGGCGGCAGCCTCGCCTACAACATCTCCGGCTGGAAGCTGACAGCCGCGCTCATGAAGGGCGAGACCGGCTACATGATGCAGGAAGACAAGAACTGGCTGCCGATCGCCCAGGCACTGAAGGACACCGACCAGATCAAGGAAGTCCTTCCGGCGTCGAAATACTACACCAACGAACTGCTCAAATAGTCGCTGCACGCTTCCCGACGAAGGGCCATCCCGCTTGGGATCGCCCTTTGTCACCCGTACACAGAGAGTGGAATTTCCGGCATGGCCAAGCGCAGAATCATCATCGATTGCGATCCCGGCGTCGACGACGCCATCGCGCTCCTTCTAGCCTTTGCCTCGCCCGACGAAATCGAGATTGTCGGCATCACCACGGTCATCGGCAATGTCTCGCAGCCCGCGACGACCCGCAACGCATTGCGCATTGCCGCCATGGCCAACCGCCAGGACATTCCGATCTACGCCGGCTGCAGCCGGCCGATCATTCTGCCGCACGAGCAGCGCGGCGCTTCGGTGCATGGCACCGACGGCCTTGGCGATCTCGGCGTGCCCGATGCCACGCACGCCGTGCAGGACCATCATGCGGTCGACTTCATCATCGACACCATCCTGCGCGAACCCGGCCAGATCACGCTCTGTCCGATCGGCCCGATGACAAACATCGCAATGGCCCTGATCAAGGAGCCGTCCATTGCGGCCAAGATCAGGGACATCGCCTTCATGGGCGGTGCCGCCTTCAGCGCCGGCAACACCGCGACCGACGCCGAATTCAACATCTGGATCGATCCGCATGCCGCACAGGTGGTGCTGTCATCCGGCATCCCGATGACCATGTTCGGCCTCGACGTGACGCGTCACGCGACGCTGACCCAAGCCAGGTTCGACCAGCTCGATCGCGACGCCAGTCCGATCATGCAGACGGCCATCGCCATGATGCGGCACTACGGCGGCGGCGACGCCAGCCTCCACGATCCCTGCGTGATAGCGTTCCTCATTGACCCGACACTGTTTAGGGGGGTCGACGCGGTGATCGAAGTCGACTGCGACGAGGCCGGCTCCTACGGCCGCACGCGCGCAACGCTGGTCGAGAACGGCCGTGGCCAAGGCCAATCGGTCTGCCACGTCATAACCGAGGTCGACGATGAGCGGCTGTTTCAACTGATCGACCGGAGGCTCAGACTGTTGCGACCCACGCAGGAAATGGCGGCTTGAACTGCTTGTCTTATGACTTTCCGTCGTTTCAAGGCCAAAGTGGGTTGCCGCCTGCGGGCCTTCACCACCCGCAGGCGGCGGGAGGGGTGGGATCGATGAACCGCCGGTCGTGATGGACCGAGCTAGAGTATGATCGCCCCTCTCTTTTCCATGAGGCCTGAACGGATAGCCGGGTTTCTAGACCCGGATGACAAGCACGGGACACGGAAAAGATGACCGCAACCATAGCACTAACGCTCGGAATCGACATCTCGAAAGATCGCCTCGACGTTCATCTGCTGCCGGAAGGTACGGAGCGGCAATACGCCAACGACGCCAGCGGTCTACGCGAACTGATCCGCTGGCTGGCGCCTCTTGCGCCTGCCCGCATCGTCTACGAGGCGACGGGCGCCTACCATCGGTTGCTCGAACGCACGTTAGGTGCCAAGGGCCTGCCGCTGGTCAAGATGAACCCACAGCGCACGCGTGCCTTCGCAAAGGCCGCCGGCCGCTTGTCCAAGACCGATCGGATCGATGCCGCCATGCTCGCCCACTTCGGCGCGCTGATGGCGCCGCAGATCCGGCCGATCCGCAGCGATGCCCTTGATGCGCTTTGCGAACTGGTCGCTGCCCGACGAGCGCTGATCAAGGACCGCACCGCCACATTGAACCGACAGAAGTCTTTGACCATCCCGCTGTTGAAGCGTCAGGCCGAGCAACGGTTGAAACAAATCGCTGCCCAGATCACAGCGATCGACACCGAATGCCGAACCCATATCGCCAGCGAACCCGATCTCAGACGTCGCTTCGATATTCTCACCAGCATTCCGGGGCTTGGAGAGGCGAGCGCCTTCGCCATCGTCGCTGACATGCCCGAACTGGGTGCACTCGAAAACAAGCAAGCTGCAAGCTTGGCCGGCCTTGCCCCGGTCGACCGCCAATCCGGCCAGTGGAAGGGCAAGAGCTTCATCCAGGGCGGCCGGCAAATGCTCAGGCAGGCACTCTACATGCCCGCCCTCGTCGCCATCCGATTCAATCAGCCTCTTAAGGCAAAATACGAAAGCCTCCGAGCAGGCGGAAAACCTGCAAAAGTCGCCATAACCGCAATCATGCGAAAGCTTGTCGTCCTCGCAAACGTGCTCATCAGGGACGACCGAAAATGGGCTCCAAACATTCCTTGACCAAGACGGATACTCAAGCCTTTCGGTGGCGCAAAATCACGCTGCCACCGTTCCAAAAGATCGCCCTGCTGATCGGCCCCCCGCGGGCGGCTTGTCATCCTGTGTGCCGGCGCTACCCGGCCTGCTCGCAGCCCCGTGCCGCCGAGCCTGCCTTAAGCGCACTCCGTATGGAACTGCGCCACGCCTGAGCCGACACGGCTTAAGAACAACAGCTGTCCGAGACAAATGCGGCTCCGGGTATTCGGGCAAAAGGCCGGGCGCCTCCCCCGAGGACTGTGGCGACCCGCTCCGGAATGCGGAGCAGGGCGGCCAAGCCCGTTACGGAAAGAAAGACGCTTATGCCAAATCTCGTCCTGGGCGCTCCCAGGCGCAGGGGCGATGGGTTTACGCCCTGGATCTGCTTGACGAAGGGCCGCGACGTCTTGTCGTAGAGCGCAACCGCTCGCGCGAGATTTCCCGAATGGCAGTGATCGCTCTGTGGATTGTCGAAGCCCTGTTCAGAGCTCTCCCTGAGCACGAAGTAGCCTTGCGTTTCCGCCGGGCTATGGCTCCGCAGAACGAGTTGACTGTGAAGTCTGGAACCGTAGCAGGCGCAGTGGTCTTGGAAAGAGGCCCATGGCGGCTGCCACGGCTGCAGCCACCTCGCCATTGGCCGGAGTTGGGTTGTTGTCTGAAAATCGCGGTCAGCGGTGATGATTGCCTTATTCGCCAAGCGAAGGCTTAGCCTCGCGCGACCACGCAATGAGGCCAGCATTATCCGGCGTGGTTGTCTTTCCGTTGACCCAACAGCCGGTTGAAGTTGAGCGGTGCGGGGGGAAGAACCTCGGTCATCTCGAACAGCGGGACCGTTGAGGCCTCCGGCGCCGTTTGCCTGGCCTTGAGGTCGGTGATTTCCTCGTCGCGTCGTGCAATTCGGCTTTCCAGATTGGCGATGCGTTCAGTCAGGAAATAGCGCCCAACAGCAAACCCACCGCCACCAAAGAGCAATGCAAACGTCGCAAACGCAGCCGGGTTGGCGGCCACCAGCATAGTGTTGCTGCCTATGAAGGCGATAAGGTCGTGCATCGGGCTTGTCCGATCACCCCACAACAGGCGGCGCATGATCATATGCAATGGAAACTACCCCGGGGTGCCGGTGAGCAATCGCCGGTATCTGAGTCTCAAGCTCGCAATTGTAGGCCATTAGCGCCTTGACGGTTTCAAGGGGGCTCTCGTAGCGGGCAATCAGCTTGACGGCTTCCGCGTGCAGCTCGGCTTTGGCTTCGGCGTCAAAGTGCATCGTGCCCATACGGGTTCCTCTCCTGGCCTCTGGCGCGGCTTGGTACTCATGGCAATTGAATGCCAAGCCCTTCCGCCAGAAGAGAACAAAAAGGGAACAAAATTGTCAAGAGCGAATTGAAGACGGGAACTGGTTCGTCGCTGTATGGCTCTTTGGTACTCGCCGCCCTCGCGGTTTTGTGTTTCACGGCCTCGGCGGCGCGGAAGGCTAGAAGCCGCTTCCCAAACCGCGTTGACGGGGCTGGACTCAAACAAACCTGCGCTATTCGTCCCGCGTCGAACGCCCCGTCGCGGAGATATCTGGCGCGCCATAGAAAGCCGCGTCGAAGGCAGGCTTGTCCGGAGCCACAATTGCCTGGTTACGTCATGGCGATGGGATGTCGGCTACTTCCCGTCATGCAGTCCGGCTTGGGGACGGAGGCAGGCAACCGCCATTGGCAATTTTATCTGCCATGTAGTACCTTTTAAACAAGTTGCCGTTCCCCCCAAAAGTCTGTCGCCATGAATGCCTCGCCGGAACTGACCATTGACCGTCCGAGATCCCTGGCCGCGACTGTGGCGGATCGGCTGCGGCAGGCCATCGTCGATGCGGAACTGGCCCTTGGCAGCGAGATCTCCGAAGCCAGCCTTGCCACCAAACTCGGTGTCAGCCGCACGCCGGTGCGTGAGGCTTTGAACTTGCTGCAGCAGCAGGGCATGGTGACCATCATTCCGCAACGGGGAAGCTATGTTTTCTTCCCGACCGAACAGGATATTGTCGACCTGTGCGAATACAGGATTGTTCTGGAAAACCGCGCGGTCAGCTTCTCGATGGCCCGGCAACGTGAGGCAACGCTTGCCCGGTTGAATGATGCACTGGCGATCATGGAACAGGCGCGCAACGATGGCGATCCAGTGGCCTATTCAAGAGGCGACACGCTGTTTCATGAAGCCTTTGTCCGAAACTGCCGCAACCGCTATCTGCAGGAAGCCTACGATCTGGTGTCGGGCCAGATATCGACACTGAGGACGCATCTCTCGGTGCCGATCGCCGGAGCGCAGGATCGGTCCTGGGTCCACCACCGGCAGATCGCCGAAGCGTTCGCCGCAGGTGACGTGCCGGCCATAGAAGCTATTCTGACCGAGCACATACTGGCTACGCGCCAGTCCTATATCGAAGCCATGCATGATGGGCTGATCAAGGCTCCAGGCCGGATCGACATGGCCGCCCCCCGCCCTTGACAGACCTTCAAAACGTCTTGGCGCCGGCTACCGGGAGCCGCACGCCGTAAAGCGACGTCGTCCCACAGATGTAGAGATAGTTTCGCTTCGGCCCGCCGAAGCAGAGGTTGGCCACTACCTCCGGCACCATGATCTTGCCGAGCAGTGTGCCATCCGGATCATAGCAATGCACGCCGTCGCCAGCGCTCGTCCAGATGCGCCCGTGCATGTCCAGCCTCAGCCCGTCGAAGCAGCCATGCGTGCATTCGGCGAACACGCCGCGCGGCACCAGCCGGCCATCTTCGCCGACATCGAAGCTGCGAATATGCCTTGGGCCATCTGGGCGGTGGCTTCGGCCGGTGTCGACGATGTAGAGGAGGCGTTCATCCGGCGAAAAGGCGATGCCGTTGGGCTGGACAAAATCATCGGCAACGACCTTGAGTTCGCCACTGCGCGCATCGAGGCGATAGACGAAATTCCCTGCCTGCTCCACCTCGCCCTTTTGCCCCTCATAGTCGGAATCGATCCCATAGGTTGGGTCGGTGAACCATAGGCTTCCATCCGATTTCTCGACGAGATCGTTGGGGCTGTTAAGGCGCTTGCCCAGGTAGTTGTCGGCCAAGGTGATCACCTGGCCGTCAATTTCGGTGCGCGATACCCGCCGGCCGCCATGTTCGCAGCTTACCAGCCGGCCGGCGCGGTCCACGGTGTTGCCATTCGCATGCCCCGAGGACTGCCGGAATACAGCGACGCTGCCGCTGCATTCGTCATAGCGCAGCATGCGGTCATTCGGAATGTCCGACCACACAAGAAAACGACCCGCTGGAAAATAGGCGGGGCCTTCCGCCCAGCGGCATCCTTTAAACAGCTGGTCCCAACTGCGCGCTCGGGACGAATAGGCGCTCGAAGCGACTGTCCAGGACTTCGAAGCACGCATTTCCATCCATCTCGCACCTCCAATCATTGCCGCGGGCAAGCTGATTGGGGCAGGGACGTGCCTCTTGTCAAGGCATCTGATATACGGTACCTTAGATACAGCTACCTCAGCGGGTGGCGTGGCCAACGGCACGGGTCGGCCCGTAACGCAGCCAGGGGGAATGTCTTTTGGGAGGAAAACATGATACGATTGAATGGTTTGCTTGCCGCGACCACTTTTGCGGTAGCTATTTCGGCAACCTTGGCCTTCCCGGCGATGGCTGACACTGCTGGCAAGAAGATCGCCCTGTCGAACGGCTATGCCGGCAATTCCTGGCGCCAAAGCATGCTGCAAAGCTGGGCCAAGATCGGCGACAAGGCTGTGGCCGACAAGACCGTTGCGGCCGCCGACGCCTTTACCACGGCGGCGCGCGAGGCGCCGCAGCAGGCTGCCCAGATCCAGAACCTGATCTTGCAAGGCTATGACGCCATCGTGCTCAACGCGCTGTCGCCGGATGCGCTTAACGGCGCGGTCAAGCAGGCCTGCGACGCAGGCATCGTCGTCGTCGCCTTCGATGGCCTCGTGACCGAACCTTGCGCCTACAAGGTGACCGTCGACTTGGCCGAAACCTACGGCGCCGAGCAGGTCCGGCAGATGGCCAAGCGGCTGCCCAATGGCGGCAACATCCTCTATATACGCGGCGTCGCCGGCACCAGCATCGACGATGACGTCACCAGAGGCGTGCTGCGCGAGATTGAGAAGCACCCCAACCTCAAGATCGTCAGCACCGTCCATGGCGATTGGGACCAGACAACGGCGCAGAAGGCGGTCACCGGCGTGCTTCCTTCGCTGCCACAGATCGACGGCATCATCGATCAGGGCGGCGACGGCTACGGCACGGCGGAAGCGTTCCGTTCAGCGGGTCGCCGGCTGCCCATCATCATGCTCGGCAACCGCAAGGACGAACTGGTCTGGTGGAAGAAGCAGATCGATGCCAACGGCAAATACGACACCTGGTCGGCATCGGAAGCGCCAGGCATGGCGACCTTCGCCTTCTGGGTGGCGCAGCAGATCCTTGATGGCAAGCCCGTGCCCAAGGAAGTGCCGATGGACATCCTGTTCGTCGACCACGAAACCCTGGACGCGCAGATCGCGGCGACGCCGGATGGCGGCGTCGCCAATGTCGAATACTCGCAGGACGACGTGGTCAAGGCCATCGCCGCCGCCAAGAAATAGGCGAGCGTCAGGGTTTATGATGATCGCCGAAAACACTTCGGTCGTTGCGTTTTCTGCGATTGCCAAATCGTTTGGCACCGTGAAAGCGCTCTCCGGCGTCGACTTTTCGGTCGACGCCGGAGAGTGTGTCGGCCTGGTGGGCCACAATGGTGCCGGCAAGTCGACGCTGATGCATATGCTGGCAGGCACGTTGCAGCCGGATTCCGGCCACCGCGTGATTACGGGCCGGGAGATGCCTGACTATTCCGTCGTGCTCGCCCATAGGCTCGGCATACGCTGCGTTTTTCAGGAATTATCGCTCTGCCCCAACCTGACGGTTGCCGAGAACACCCGCATCACCCATCCCTCGCTGAACGGTTGGGGTTCCCTCAGGCGCGCCGACGAGATGATCGTGGGCCAGCTCGACGAGATCTTCCCCGGTCATGGCATCGCCGGAACCGACATTGTTGGCGAGCTCTCGATCGGACGTCGACAAATGATCGAGGTGGCGCGCGCCTTCACACGCGCCTCGGACCCTATCGCGCTCGTCATCCTGGATGAACCGACATCCTCGCTCGATACCCACGCGTCTTCCCAGTTGTTGGCGTTCGTGCGTCGCGCGGTCGCCGGCGGCACAAGCTGCATCTTCATCTCGCATCTGCTGAACGAAGTGCTGGCATCGACCGACCGGATCGTCGTCATGCGTGACGGCAAGGTGTCGGCGGCCGGCGCGACCTCGAGCTTGGACCGGGAAAAGCTGGTTGCGGCAATGGTCGGCCTGCCGAAGGAACGGCCGGCCGGCGTGGTCGCTGCGCAACGCGCCGATGCCCCGGTCCGTGTCAGGCTCGGCACCACGCAAGATGCGGATTTTCTCGCTCGGGCCGGAGAGGTGGTCGGCCTTGCGGGCCTCGCCGCGCACGGGCAGAGCGCGCTGCTCTTACGCATATTCGAAGCCGCCGGGCGGCGCACGCCGGGCGTCGAGGTCACCGCTCCGGTCGCCGTGGTCGCGGGCGATCGCCAAAGCGACGGCGTATTTCCGCTGTGGTCTATCCTTGAAAACATCAGCGTCCGCTCGCTGTCGGACATGAGCAGACACTTTCTCATTTCGCAGGATATGCAGCGCTCGCTGGGCGAGACATGGCACCGGCGGCTCGGCATTCGTACGCCCGACATGGGCAATTCCATCCTGTCGCTTTCCGGAGGCAATCAGCAGAAGGCGTTGTTTGCCCGGGCGCTCGCTTCTGACGCCGGGATTATTCTCATGGACGATCCCATGCGCGGCGTCGACATCGCCACCAAGATCGAAGTCTACGACATCATCCGGGACGAGGCCGCTAAGGGCCGCACCTTCATCTGGTACACCACGGAGTTCGAAGAGCTGGAGAACTGCGACCGTGTCTATGTGCTGCGCAACGGTACAATCACCGCGGCACTCGATCGGGGCGAGGTGAGCGAAGAAAACGTCATCCGCTCGTCTTTCGGAGAAGCGGCATGAGCGACGCGGCCATTCCCGAACGCCGTGGCGCGGCCCTGCTGTCGCCGGCACTGTTGCGGACGGCGCTGCCTTTCGTCTCTCTGGCCTTGATGCTGCTCGCCATCGGCTGGCTCAACCCGCGCGCAATCAGCTACATGGGCTTCAATCTCATGCTGAGCCTTGCGGTGCCGGTCGCGCTGGCGACGGTCGCGCAGATGTTCGTCATCACCGTCAACGAGCTCGATCTTTCGGCTGGCTTCTTCATCAGCTTCGTCGCCGGCGTCGCTGTGACGATGCTGAACCAAACGCCTTTGCTTGGCGTCGCCATTATCGTCGGCGCGGTTCTCGTCTATGCGGCAATCGGCGCGCTGATCCATCTTCGCGACCTGCCTTCGATCGTCGTCACGCTCGGCATGGCTTTCGTCTGGCAAGGCCTGGCGCTGATGGTGCTGCCTCAGCCGGGCGGCAAGGCGCCTAGCTGGCTGCAGGCCATGATGGCCGTCAGGATCCCCTTCGTGCCGTTCCCGATCGTGGCCGCCGTGGTGATTGCGCTGGTCGTCCATCTGGCGCTGATGAAGACCAGCTATGGCGCGGTGCTGCGCGGCATTGGCGGCAACCAGGCGGCGGTGGCACGGGCCGGCTGGTCGGTGCTGCGCGCCAAGGTGCTGGCCTTTGCGCTTGCCGGCGTCTTCGGCGTGCTGTCGGCGCTGGCGCTGGTCGGCCTTTCGACGGCCGCCGACGCCAATATCGGCGCTGGCTACACGCTGCTGGCGATTGCCGGTGTCATCCTCGGCGGCGGCGAGTTCATGGGTGGCAGGGTGTCCGCCGCCGGCGCGGTCGCTGGCGCCATCACGCTGACCCTGGCGTCGGCCTCGCTGTTGTCCTTCATGCACATTCCGACCGACTGGCAGATCGGCGCCAATGGCGCGATCCTGATCATCGTGCTGGCTGTGCGGGCCCTGATCGAAAGGCGCGCCGCATGACCGTCCTGCTCAAGAGCCTGCTGGCCAGGCCATGGATCTGGTCGTTCATCGGAGCGGCAATCGTCTTCGTCGCCTCGATCGCTTTCACCGGCGGCTTCGGCGCCGGCGGCATCGCGGTGGCGGCGCTTTCGCTGGCCTCCTTCGCGGTGATCGTCGGCCTCGGCCAGATGTTCGTGATGTCGCTCGGCCCCGGCAATGTCGACCTGTCGCTGCCCGCCAATATCGGCCTCGCCAGCGCCATCGCCATGAAGGTGATGAACGGCTCCAACACCATGATCGTCGTGGGACTGACTGCCGCGCTTGCCAGTGGCCTGCTGATCGGTCTGTTCAACTACCTGCTGATCCGCATGCTGCGCATTCCGCCCATCATCGCGACGCTGTCGACGAGCTTCATCGTCCAATCGGTCGACATCAGCTACGGGCGCGGCCTGCAGGTCAAGCCGCCGCCCGGCTTTGCCGACTTCACCGATATGCGCCTGCTCGGCGTTCCGGTCTTCGTGCTGTTGGTCGTGGCGTTGACAATTGTCGCGGCGGTGGCGCTCGACCGCACGGTCTATGGCCGCTCGGTGCTGGCCATTGGCCAGAACATGCGGGCGGCCTGGCTGGCTGGCATCAAGGTCGAGCGTATCCGCCGCGCTACCTACATGCTGTGCGGTGCGCTGGGTGGTTTGAGCGGCGCCTTGCTGGCTGCCTATTTCCGCGGCTCATCCACTGACATCGGCAACGAATACCTGCTCGCTTCGATCGCCGTCGTCGTGATCGGCGGGACTTCGGTGGCGGGCGGGCGCGCCAACGTGCCGGGCCTGTGGGGGGCAGCCCTTTTCCTCGTCCTGCTGCAGGTCATGCTGAACACGTTCGGCGCCGACGCAAGCGTTCGCCTCGTCACCACCGGTATCGTCATCATCGCTGTCATCACGGCCGCGGGCGGCCGCAAATCCATACGCTGATAGAAAGGGAATTCGATCTTGTTCAAGCTTAATCCACTGAAGAAACGGCTGGCCGCCGGCGAGCGCCTGTTCGGCACATGGATCGCTTCGGGCAGTGCGACCAATGTTGAAATCCTTGGACAGACCGGCTTCGATTTCCTGCTCATCGACCTGGAGCACGGGCAAGGCGAGCTTGGCGAGCTCATTCATATGCTGCGCGCTGCAGAGGTCGCCGGCACACCCTGCATCGTGCGCGTGGCGTGGAACGATCCGGTCATCCTGAAGCGCGTCCTCGACGCCGGCGTCGACAGCATCATGATCCCGATGGTCGAGACGGCGGAGGAGGCGGCCGCAGCCGTTCGGGCCTGTCACTATCCGCCGCACGGCGCGCGCGGCTATGCGGCGCCGCTGGTTCGCGCGTCGAACTATGGCCTGGTCAACGACTACATCGACATCGCCAACGACAACATTCTGCTCATCGTGCAGATCGAATCCACCGCGGCCGCCTCGCGGGCGGCGGCCATTGCCGCGGTCGCCGGCGTGGATATGGTGTTCATCGGGGTGAATGATCTCGCCGGCTCGATCGGCCGGCTGGAACAGCTCGATCACCCCGACGTGCGCACCAGCGTGCGCGAGGCTGAGGACGCCATCCGCGCCTCCGGACGCTGGCTCGGCACCGTTCCCAGCGCCGGGGCGTCGTGGCGCGACCTGTTCGAAGCCGGATACAACCTCGTCCCCGTAGCAAGTGACATAACGCTGCTGCGCGATGCCGCCATTGCCTGCGTGCGCGAACAGATCGAACAGCGCGACGGTGCAGCCGGCGCGCCGGCACTCCAGCCGAAACGCGGCTACTGACCACATGGGCGAAAGCGTCACGGACCAAGTCCAGCCCGATGTTGTCGAGGCCCTGAAGGCCGCCCTTGGGTCCGCCGTGTTGAGCGGTGTCGACATTCCTGCCCGTAACGAGCAGGACTGGAGCACCCTTGCGCCGGTTCGCCCGCTGGCGGTCGTTCGGCCGGCGTCCCCGGGGGACGTGGCGGTCGCGGTCGGCATCTGCCACCGGCGCCGTACCCCGGTGGTTCCACAGGGTGGGCTGACGGGGCTTGCGGGAGGGGCGACGCCGATCGAAGGTTGCGTGGTCATCTCCCTTGAGCGGTTCACCGGCATAGAAGAAATCGATTGCGACTCCGCCACCATGATTGTGCGGGCCGGAACGCCGCTCGAGGCCGTGCAACGGGCGGCCGACGATGCGGGCCTGTTCTTCGCGCTCGATCTCGGATCGCGCGGATCGTGTACGGTCGGCGGCAATCTTTCCACCAATGCCGGGGGCAACCGGGTCATCCGCTATGGCATGATGCGGGAAATGGTTCTCGGCCTCGAAGTGGTGCTGCCCGACGGCACGTTGATGACCAGCCTCAACAAGATGCTCAAGAACAATGCCGGCTATGACCTGAAGCAACTGTTCATCGGTAGCGAGGGCACTCTTGGGATCGTCACCCGTGTCGTGCTTCGCCTCCATCCAAAGCCCGTCAGCACCATGGCGGCAATGCTGGCGCTGAACAGCTACGAGGATGTGCTTAAACTGCTTGCCGCCATGCGCTCCGGTTTGGGGCCATTGCTGTCAGCTTTCGAGGTCATGTGGAGCGACTACTGGGCCGTTGCGACCGGCGAGGTGAAAGGCGTTCGCAATCCCTTTTCCGCAAATCATGCCTTCCTCGTGCTGGTGGAAGCACAGGGCAGCGATGCGGAAGCCGATCCCGTTCGCTTCCAGAGTATCCTCGAAAAGGTCGTCGAAAACAGCATCGTCGTCGACGCGGCGGTCGCTCAGTCGCTGTCGGACGTGAAGGCTTTCTGGCAGACACGCGATGCGGCAGCCGAATTCAAACAGGTTCTCGGTCCACATCTGTCCTTCGATATCGGCTTGCCGGTCGCGGCGATGGACCGCTTCGCTGCGGAATGCCGAGAGACGCTGCTGCGTGATGTCGATGGCTGCCGATCCTATTTCTACGGCCACATAGCGGACGGCAACATGCACATCATCGCCCATGTGCCCGCGCGCACTCCGCAGCCGATCGCGCGCATAGACCGGGCCGTCTATGATCTGGTGAACAAGCATCACGGCACGGTCTCGGCCGAGCACGGCATTGGCTTGAGCAAGAAGCCTTATCTTTCATTGACCCGCAGTCCCGAAGAGCTGCATCTGATGCGTGTGCTCAAGCAGGCTCTCGATCCCTTTGGTGGCATGAATCCGGGCAAGGTATTCGATCCGGTCTGACAAATCCTTCGATCCTAATCTATCCGTAGAGACCCGGCAGAAACGCTTCGCGTGACCGTGACGACGCCGATGAAAATCCTCGTTGAACAGCCGCCCGTCTACATCGACGACAGGCAAGGGCTCTCAACTTTGCAGCACGTGCAGTATCGTGCCGGGTTACGTTATGGTCGTCGTGCAGGCCTAGCAGTCCGCAGGGTCGCTGGTCTGGCGGTTGCGGCCTGCGACAACAGCACCGAGCCGACAGAAGCCAACACCGACACTGTCAACAAGAACCCGATGGTTGATCAGGATGCCAGTGACGGTACGATTTTCCGACGCCATAGGCAGCCGCGGACCGAGCCAAGGTGTTGCGGGAAGAGGACACGAGGCTGTATTCTACATCTGTTCGAAAATATTATTCCGATCCTTTCGAAAAGACCAACACCACGAGCGAAAGCCCGATGAAGACCACCGCCAGCTACTGGCGCATCAATGCCGTAGGCTTGGCGACGATTTCATGTGGGCATATGAAACTCCCGACACCGCGGCGAAGGCAGTCGCGGGTCACGGCGCGTTGATCCTGAAAAGGCGCATTGATGTCGAACCGTCGGAAGACAAGAGGCATACGCCCCACGTCCTGGAGCAGACCGCTCGTGCGCACACCGAGCCGGGCTTAGCCTCGGGATGCTAGCTGCGCGGAAACTCCTCATCAAGAATGCGTAGTGCCTCTTCGTATTCGTCAGTCGATGCCCCAACTTGTCGCGCCTGCCAGACATTGTCTTCCAGATCCGCACGCTTCACCGGCAGAGCCAATGGGTTCGATGCGGCGCGTCGCACGAAGGCGAAATAATTCTCGCCGTCTCTGCGCGACATGGCGTCGACAGCAGAAGCGACCTTCGAACCAAAGCCCGCTTCCTCGAGCTTGGTCCGCGTCCAGCCATCGCCTTTTTCCAGCACGTCATGAAGATAGGCAACGACCTTCTGATCCATGGTGTCGACAGCATCAACGACACGCCGGCAATGCTCGATGTAAGGTTGCCCGGTCTTGTCGCGTTGTGACGAATGGACCTCTTCCGCGATCTTGGCCGCGCGGTAAAAGATGCTCATCTGGCTTCCTCCTCAGGCAAAGGTTTCACCATCGCTCCTCGGTATCGCGGTGCGGCAGCTCTATTCCACAGCAAACCCAGCCAAGTCGCTGCCCCGACCCATAGTTGTAGCGCGGCTCCAGGTGGGCCGGATCGTCGAACGTCCCAACATGCAGCGCGATCTCGCCGGGCGAGGCGTCATAAGAAAGGCTGAGCGGCGATCC
>NZ_JBAZUD010000010.1:0-58623 GCF_041661565.1 Mesorhizobium sp. | reverse complement strand
CCTATGAGGGGGAAAGGCGGGCCGGGACGGTCGGCTTCCCCTTGCCGGGGGTCGCGCTGCGCATCGCGGATCCCGATAGTGGCCGGCCACTGGCCCAGGGCGAGATCGGCATGATCGAGGTCAAGGGACCCAACGTCTTCGGCGGCTACTGGCGCATGCCGGAAAAGACCAAGGCGGAATTCCGCGCCGACGGCTTCTTCATCACAGGCGATCTCGGTCTCGTCGACGCGGACGGCTATGTCCACATCGTCGGGCGCGGCAAGGACCTGATCATATCGGGCGGCTACAACATCTATCCCAAGGAGCTTGAAAGCGAGATCGACGCGCTCGACGGGGTCATGGAGAGCGCCATCATCGGCGTCGCCCATCCGGATTTCGGCGAGGGCGTCACCGCAATCGTCGTGCGGACGCCGGCCTCGACCATCACCGCCGCCGAAATCCTCGACGCCATCGCCGAACGCGTGGCCAGGTACAAGCATCCGAAGCGGGTGATCTTTGTCGACGAACTGCCGCGCAACACCATGGGCAAGGTGCAGAAGAATCTCTTGCGAGAAACCTACAAGGATCTCTACGCTTCCTGAGAGCGCACCGGAGCACGATCCCGGGAAAGCGTTGCTTCACTTCAGCTTACGCGGGTTTTCAGCCCGCGTGCCCGATCCCCACAAGGCGCGCTGCAGCAGGTTGCGCTTGCGCGGCACGAGGTCGATGTCGCTGACCAGTTTCGCGCCGCCCTTGCGTCGCTCGAGCGTGATCTTGCGCGTGTGAAAGGCCTCCAGCTCGGCGCGGTGTGCCACACTGACGATGGTGACTTCGGGCAATTCGCGGATCACCGTTTGCATCATCTGGTCCTGGCTCTTTTCGTCGAGTGCCGACGTCGCCTCGTCCAGCACGACGATGTCCGGGCAGTGCAGCAGCAGGCGTGCAAAGGCCACTCGCTGCTTCTCGCCACCCGACAATGTCTGGTCCCACGGCGCGTCTTTCTCGATCTGTCCGGCGAGATGGCGCAGACCGACCTTGTCGAGAGCGGCCTTGATCTGCTCGATGGTCCAGTTATCCGCCGCCGCAGGATAGGCGACGACGCGGCGTAGCGTGCCCGAAGGGATATACGGCCGCTGCGGCAGCATGAACAACCGCCTGTCGGGATGGAAATCGACGCTGCCGCTTCCCCATGGCCACAGGCCGGCGATCGCCCGCACCAGCGTCGACTTGCCCGACCCGGATTCGCCCGAAACCAGCACCCGCTCGCCCGGCTCGACCACCACTTCGGTTTCCTTGACCACCGAAGTGCCGTCGTCGAGCGTCACGGACAGATCATCGAGGGAAAGCATCGCATCGCCCTTGGTCTCGCCATGTCTGATACGCCCCAGATCATTGCTCTGTTCGGCGCGCTCCAGCCCGTCGAGCGACATCATCAGCGAGGCGATGCGCCGGGCCGAGGCGTTCCAGTCTGCCAGGCGCGGGTAGTTGTCGACCAGCCAGCCGAAGGCGCCCTGCACGATGGCGAAGGCGGAAGCCGCCTGCATGACCTGGCCAAGCGACATCGAGCCATCGAGGAACTTCGGTGCGCACAACAGAACCGGCACGACCGGCGCAAACAGGCTCGAACCTTGCGAGACCACCGCCGTGCGCATGTGCTGGCCGGTCAGCCGCGCCCATTGCCGGAGCACGCCGCCAAAGGTCTTGTCGATGCCGCTCCTTTCTTCCTCCTCGCCGCCCAGGAGCGCGATGCTCTCGCCGTTCTCCCGCACCCGTGTCAGCACGTAGCGGAATTCGGCTTCCGCCTGGTTCTTCTTTTCGGAGAGCGCGACAAAATCGCGGCCGATGAGGAACATCGAGGTCGAGGTGATCGCGGCATAGATGACGGCGGTGATGACGAGGAAGCCGGGCACGGTGAAGGTCGAGCCCGCCAAGGTGAAGCTCAACGCACCGCCGATGGTCCACAGCACGACGATGAAGGTCGAGGCCGAGAGAAAAGCGTTGATGACCCCGGCGACGAAATCGACGGGGGATTCGGTGGCGACCCGAAGGTCTTCCGAGAGCCGGGCCTCGGGATTCTGGTGGTCGCCCTTGACGAGATTGAGCTGGTAGTAGCGGCCGTTGGCGAGCCAGCGCGCGATGACCGACGTGGTCAGCCAGGACCGCCAGCGGCGCTGCATCGTCATGCGCAGATAGACCTGCGCGACGACAAGGCTCATGCTGCCGAGCACGAGCGGCACGAACACGGCGCTCAGGAAATAGACCGTGTTGGCGTCGCGCTTTTCGATGGCATCGAAGATGTTGCGGTTCCAGACATTGATCCCGTACTGGAAGCCGACATTGACGCAAATCAGGACCAGCAGACCGATCGTCAGCGGCCAGGACAGCTTGTCGCCATGCCGGCTCCAATAGCCGCGCCCGCTGATCCAGAACCGCCGCAGCAGGTATTTCTTGCGCGCCTGTTCGGCCTGCTCGGGCGTCAATTGCGATTCGGGCTCGACGACATCCGGGGGCGGTGCCGCCTCGCCGATGACCTCGGCCGCCGCGGCTTCGACGGCCGCAGCCTTCTTGTCGCGTGGAGTCTTTTCCGGCGGGACCGCGTCGCGCGGCCTCTCGTCAACCGGCGTTCGACGCGACTTTTTCTGGCGCGGCTTGCCAGCGCCGCGCCGCTTGATGGCGGCGGCCGGTTTCGACCTGGGCTTCGCGTCGGACATGCGTCCCGACAACGGCCTCGAAAACAAAAGGTTTCATGACGTTCGCTTGAGACGGACGCCGCCAGCCCGCTCATTTGCGGTCCAGCGTCTTTACAGTCCCTGGCTTGAAGCGTCGGCCCCGAACACCTTGTCGCCGCCGATCCAGACGCCCCTGATGTCGAGACTATCCGACAGCTCGACAATATCCGCCGCGGTGCCGTTGGCGAAGCGCCCCAGCCTGTGCGACTGGCCGATCGCTTGCGCGGGATAGAGCGAGGCCATGCGCAAAACTTCCGACAGGTCCAGGCCGATAATTCGATGGACATATCGAACGGCTGAGATCATGTCGAGGTCGGCGCCCGCCAGCGTGCCGTCGGCAAGCCTGAGGCTCCCGTCCCGGCGGTAGACGGTGCGGCCGTTGAGCGTGAACGACGTCATGTCGGTGCCGATCGTCGCCATGGCGTCGGTGACCAGCACGATCTTGCCCGGTCCCTGTTTGGCGCGCAGGGCGATCCTGATGGTGGCGGGATCGACATGGATGCCGTCGGCGATCAGCCCGGCGGAGAACGCGCCGATGTCGATGGCCGCTCCGGCGAGGCCCGGCTCCCGGTTGCCGATCTGGCTCATCGCATTGAACAGATGGGTGACCACGCTGGCGCCGGCCGCGGCAAAAGTGCTTGCGACGGCGTAGCCGGTGTCTGAATGGCCGAGGCTGACGATGACGCCGGCCTTGGCCAAGGCCGAAACGCGCGCCGGATCGACGGATTCCGGAGCGACGGTGGTGAGCAGCACCGGCAGCTTCTGCCGCGCCGCGATCAGCGCCGCCTGGTCGGGGTCGAGCATCGGCCGGATCAGCGCCGGATCATGCGCGCCCTTGCGGGCGATCGACAGATGCGGCCCTTCGAGATGAAGGCCGAGGAAACCCGGCACCCGCCTCGACATGGCGGCTTCGCCGGCGGCGACGGCAGCGGCGGTGATGGCGGGCGTGTCGGTGATCAGCGTCACCAGCAGCGCCGTCGTGCCGAAAGACGCGTGCGCCTTGCAGATGGTTTCGATCGAGGCGACATCGGGATGATCGTTGAGCATCACCCCGCCGCCGCCATTGACCTGGATGTCGACGAACCCCGGCGCCAGCATGCCGCCGCCGGTGTCGACGAGGCGAATGTCGGAGGGGATGGCGCCCGTGGGCAGGATGGCCTCGACGAGGCCGTCGCGCACCACAAGCGCGTGGCCTTCGTGCCAGTCGTCGCCGTCGAATATCCTGGCGCCGGTCAGGGCAAAGCGATCGCTCATACCGTCTCCGTGACCTTGCGAAGATTGGGCGGGGTGTCGGGGTCGAGGCCGCGATGGCGGGCAAAGGCCTCGACGAACATGTAGAAGGAAACGATCAGCGCCAGCGGATCGGTCAGCGGGTGGCCGGTGGCGACGTGCGGCAACCGCACCGCGCGATCGGCGAGCGCCGAAGTGACGAACACCGGCGCGCCCTTGGCCGCCAGCCTGTCGGCGGCCTCGGCGACGGACGGTTCGGACGCATCGCGCGCGGCCAGCGCCAGCACCGGGAAATCGGGACCGATCAGCGCCAGCGGGCCGTGCATGACCTCGGCGGCGCTGTAGGCCTCGGCATGCATGCCGCAAGTCTCCTTGAATTTCAGCGCCGCCTCGTTGGCCATTGCCGCGGACGGGCCGCGGCCGAGGATGAACAGCGACTGCTGCTTCTCGATCGTCTCGGCCAGCACGCTCATCCAGTCGCAGGCGATGGCCTTGCCGAAATGTTCGGGCAATTGGGCAAGGGCCGCAAGCAACGCATCGTCGCCGGTGGAATGGGCCATGAGGGCGAGGCCGGCGACGGCGGAATTGATGAAGGTCTTGGTCGCCGCGACGCTGCGCTCGGGCCCGGCCAGGATGTCGATCGCATGATCGGAGGCACGCGCCAGCGGCGAATCGGCATTGTTGGTGATGGCGATGGTCAGCGCGCCGCCGGCACGTGCCGCTTGCGCCATGGCGACGATATCGGGGCTTCTGCCCGATTGCGAGATCGCCAGGCACGCGGAGCCGCCGAGCCGGAGCTTCTTGCCATAGATGGATGCGATGGAGGGACCGACTGAGGCAACGGCCAGGCCGGCGGTCAGCTCGACGGCGTATTTCATGAACGTGGCGGCATGATCGGACGAGCCGCGCGCCACCGTGACGATAAAGTTCGGATCGCGTTGGCGGATGCCGCGCCCCGCCTCGGCCAGCACGGCGCCGGAACCGTCGAGCAGGCGGGCAACGGCTTGCGGGATCTCCTCGATCTCGCGCCGCATATGGGTGATTTCCGTCGTCGCTGCACTCATGCTCGGCCCTCGTCGCCTGGCCCCGTCAGCCGCAGTTCGGCGACGAAGTCGTAGGCATCGCCCCTGTAGATGGAGCGGGTGAACTCGATCACCTTGCCGCTCGCCAGATAAGAAATGCGCTCGATATGCAGCCCGGCGATGCCGGACGGCACCTCGAGGAGGCGCGCGTCGCTGTCGCCGAGATTGGCGGCGGAGATGCGCTGCACCGCCCGCACCGGCCTATTGCCGCTCAGTTGCAACGCCGCATAGAGCGAGGACCCGATGTCGGCCGGGTCGGGCAGCACGCTGGCCGACAGCGAGGCGCGTTCGATCGCCAGCGGCGTGTCGTTGGCGATGCGTAGGCGCGCCACGCGCGCCACCAGTTCGTTCGACGACAGGCCGAGCACCATCATCTCGTCGGGCGAGGGAGCGTAGAGGCCGCGGTCGAGCCAAGCCGATCGCACCGCCATCCCGCGCCTTGCCATGTCCTCGGTGAAGGAGGTCAGCCGCGACAGCGATTGCTCGACGCGCTCCATGCGCGGCGCCACGAAGGTGCCGGAGCCATGGCGCTGCACCAGTATGCCGCCCTTGACCAGGTCCTGCACCGCCTTGCGCACGGTGACTCGCGAAATATCGGCCTTGCTGGCGATGTCGCGCTCGGACGGCAACGCGTCGCCCGGGCCGATCAGGCCGCGATTGACGGCGTCCTCGATGCTCTTGCGAAGCTGCAGGTAGAGCGGCGCGCCGCTTTGCGAGGATTGTTTCAGCGTGGCGAAGATCTGCTCGGCGGCATCGCTCATCGAACCGCCTCCGCACCGTTGGCGAAAAACCGGACCGCCATCTGCACCGCGCCGCCCAGGGCGTCGTCGAGCGGCGGCTTGAGCAGCGCCCGATAGCGCGCCGACAGGCGCGGCGCGTAGAGCGGCGCCAGTCCGCCAAGCAGGCAGAGCGGGGCGTCATCGGCAAGGTCGAGCGCGCCGAGCGAGGCTTCGACATCGGCGACCACCCGGTCGACGATCCAGTTGGCGACGGCATCGCCCTTTTCGGCGTGCTCGAACACCTTGGGCGCGAAGCCGCCGAAATCGCCCGGCTTCGCATTGGTGGTGAATTCGACCACGTCCTCAGGATTGTTGCGGAAGGTGGCCATCATGGCGTCGGTCAATGGCGAGCCTTCGCGGACGCCATCATAGGCAAGCAATGTCTGTTCGAGCAGGTCGCGGCCGATGCGGGCGCCGCTGCCCTGGTCGCCGACCTGGAAGCCCCAGCCGCCGATGGCGCGCGATTTGCCGTTCTTGCGCGCCATGTAGGCGGTACCCGTGCCGAGGATCGCCATGGCGCCGTCACCGGATCCTACAGCCCCTTCGAGCGCGATTTCGGCGTCGGTCTCGACGCGGCTGGTGCTGAACGGCAGGATGGCTTCGAGCTGCTGCCGGTAGGTGCCGACATTGGCGCCGGCGAGGCCGAGAATGGCTGGCGTCTTCGCGATCTGCTCCGGATCCTGCCCGGCGGCGATGAACGCCTGGCGCGCGGCTTCGACGATGTTCGCCCGTGCGCCGGTGAGATCGGTGCGGATGTTGGCGGCGCCGCTTCTGGCGCGAGCCAAGACAGTGCCGTCCGCCGTTGCCAGCGCCGCCCTGCAGCTTGTGCCGCCGCCGTCGATACCGAGCACGAAAGTCACGGATTGTCTCCTCGGAGTGGATAATACCAATAAAATACCAATAGCCAAGGATTAATTTCCGTTTCAAAAAGATTAAGACGTATTTGATTGAAAAAACTGCGATTTTGGCGCGATCGCTGATCCCGCCAGCCGCGAGTCATTAATGCGTGTGGACAAGTGGTATTTTTTTGGTATTGTTTCTCGATCGGAGGAAAGCGGATGGCCGAAACGCGCACCGAGGCGCTTCACGGAATGCGACGGGGCTGGACATCCAGGCGCCCGACGCCATCCTTTCCCATCTCGCCGACGCGCAGGTCGAGGCCGCGAAGGTCGTCCGCAACGCCATTCCGTCGATCGTCATTGCCGCCGAAATCATCGCGGCCAGGCTGAGCAGCGGCGGCAAGCTCGCCTATGCGGCGGCCGGCAGCTCCGGCCTGATGGCGTTGGCCGATGCCCTGGAACTGCCCGGCACATTCGGCATCCGTCGCGATCGCATCGCCATCCTGATCGCCGGCGGCGACGAGGCTTTCAGGACCCTGGCCGGCGGACCCGAGGATGATGGCGAGGAGGCGGCAACAGCGGTCGCCAATGCCGGCATCGGCGAGGGCGATTGCCTGATTGCGATTTCCGCCAGCGGCACGACGCCCTACGCGGTCCGAGCCGTCGAGGAGGCCGCGCGCCGAGGGGCCGCCACCATCGGCATCGCCAACAACCGGGATTCGGCGCTGCTCCGCGAGGCCCAGACTGCCATCCTGCTCGAAACGCCGCCGGAGGTGATTGCCGGCTCGACGCGCATGGGCGCCGGCACCGCCCAGAAAATCGCGCTCAACATGCTGTCGACATTGACCGCCATCCATCTCGGCCATGTCCATGACGGCTACATGGTCAATCTCACGGCCGACAACATCAAGCTGCGCGATCGCGCGGCGCGGATCGTCGCCGCCATCACCGGGCGCGGCAAGGACGAGGCGGCCCGGCTGCTCGAGAGAAGCCGCGGCGCGGTCAAGACAGCCATTCTGCTCGCCGCCGGCGCCGACAGCGCCGATGCGGCCGAGAAGATACTGGAAGAGGCTGGCCACAAGCTGCGGCCGGCCCTTTCCGCGCTAGGGCATGATCCCGAAAAGTGGAAACCGCTCTTCGGAAAAGATCATGCCCGAACAAAGGAATAGAGCCCTGTTTCATCCCGGTTTCCATCGGGGTGAAACGGGCTTTCGAGGGGAGCAAGGGGCGCACTGCCCCCGATCTCATCAAAACCGAACCTGAAAAAGGTCAACAGGGAGACTGAGCATGACAACCAAACGATCGACTGGGAAACTACTCACGGCACTGCTTCTGGGCACCAGCATTCTCGGCTCCGCCGGGGTGGCTTATGCCGACGACGTAACGCTCAACATTGAAAGCTGGCGCGGCGACGACCTGGCCATCTGGAAGGACAAGCTGATCCCCGCCTTCGAAGCCAAGAACCCCGGCATCAAGGTGGTGTTCGCGCCATCGGCTCCAACCGAGTATGACGCAGCCCTCGGCGCCAAGCTCGCTGCCGGCTCGGCGGGCGACCTGATCACCTGCCGCCCGTTCGACAAGTCGCTCGAACTGTTCAAGAAGGGCAACCTCGCCGACCTCTCGGCGCTGCCCGGCATGGAAAACTTCTCGCCCGTCGCAAAGTCCGCCTGGCAGACCGACGACGGCAAGGCGAGCTTCTGCGTGCCGATGGCCTCCGTCATCCACGGCTTCATCTACAACAAGGATGCCTTCGACAAGCTCGGCATCAAGGTGCCGGAGACCCGCGACGAGTTCTTCGCCGCGCTGGACAAGATCAAGGCCGACGGCACCTATGTTCCGATGGCGATGGGCACCAAGGACCTCTGGGAAGCCGCGACCATGGGCTACCAGAACATCGGCCCCAATTACTGGAAGGGCGAAGATGGCCGCGCGGCGCTGATCAAGGGCGATCAGAAGCTGACCGACAAGGACTGGGTCGCGCCGTATGAGGAACTGGCCAAGTGGAAGCCTTACCTGGGCGACGGCTTCGAGGCCCAGACCTATCCGGACAGCCAGAACCTGTTCACGCTCGGCCGCGCCGCCATCTATCCGGCCGGCTCGTGGGAAATCGGCCTGTTCAACACCCAGGCCCAGTTCAAGATGGGCGCCTTCCCGCCCCCGGTCGAGAAGGCCGGCGACACCTGCTACATCTCGGACCATACCGACATCGGCATGGGCCTGAATGCAGCGTCGAAGAACGCCGATGCGGCCAAGACCTTCCTGTCCTGGGTAGCCTCGCCGGATTTCGCCACCATCTACGCCAACGCGCTGCCGGGCTTCTTCAGCCTGAATTCCTCGCCGGTGAAGATGGAAGACCCGCTGGCGCAGGAATTCGTCTCCTGGCGCGGCAAGTGCAAGTCGACGATCCGCTCGACCTACCAGATCCTGTCGCGCGGCACGCCGAACCTCGAGAACGAGACCTGGGTTGAATCGGCCAACGTCATCAACGGCACCGACACGCCGGAAGCCGCGGCCAAGAAGCTGCAGACGGGTCTCGACAGCTGGTACAAGCCGGCGAAGTAACAGCTAGGGCAATGGCGGGGCCGTCCCAAATCGGACGGCCCCGCGTTTTTCGATTGCATCGACCGCGAACGACAGCGCCGCCCCTCATCCGCCTGCCGGCACCTTCTCCCCGTAGAGTGACGGGGAGAAGGAAGCGCTGCAACGCCGACGACCCCCTCTCCCCGTTCCTCACGGGGAGAGGGTAAGGGTGAGGGGCAGCGCCGTCCTCGAAAGCAGTTGCCAAGACCTGACTAGCGGGAACCGAACCCATGGCCGCAGACATCAGACCGAAAAGACCGTTTCGCTGGCACATCGCCGTCTTCCTGGCGCCGGCGGTACTGGTCTACACGGCGATCATGATCCTGCCGCTGGCCGGCACGCTGCAGCTGTCGCTGTTCCGCAACATCGAGCAGCACCAGGTCTTCGCCGGGCTGGCCAATTTCCGCACGCTGTTCGGCGATCCCAACTGGTCGGTGGGCTTCTGGAACGCCCTCAGGAACAACACCTGGTTCTTCATCATCCACATGCTGGTGCAGAACCCGATCGGCGTCATGCTGGCGGCCCTGCTGTCCAGCCCGAGGCTGAGGTTCGCCGCCTTCTACCGCACGGCGATCTTCGTGCCGACCATCCTGTCCTTCGTCATCGTCGGCTTCGCCTGGAAGCTGATCCTGTCGCCGCTGTGGGGCGTGGCGCCGCATCTGATGGATCTGGTCGGGCTGAAAAGCCTGTTCACCCCGTGGCTGGGCAAGGAACAATACGCGCTGACCGCGCTCAGCCTCATCTCGGTCTGGCAATTCGTCGGCATCCCGATGATGCTGATCTACGCGGCGCTGCTGTCGATCCCCGAAGAGGTGATCGAGGCGGCCGAATGCGATGGGATCACCGGCCTGTCGCAGTTCTGGAAGATCAAGCTGCCGCTCATCCTGCCATCCATCGGCATCATCTCGATCCTCACCTTCGTCGGCAATTTCAACGCCTTCGACCTGATCTACACCGCGCAGGGCGCGCTCGCCGGGCCGAACTACTCGACCGACATCCTCGGCACCTTCCTCTACCGCGCCTTCTTCGGTTTCCAGCTGCAGACCGGCGACCCCAACATGGGCGCGGCCATCGCCACGATGATGTTCCTGATCATCCTCGGCGGCGTCTGCGTCTACCTCTTCCTCGTCCAGACGCGCCTGCGTCGCTACCAGTTCTGAGGGGCGATATGTCACGGCTGAACACCCCCCTTTGGCCTGCCGGCCATCTCCCCCTCAAGGGGGGAGATCGGATGGCACGATCGCCTGCGCCAATCCTCGGCGTCCAAGAAAAGGCGTCGAGCCTCAAGCTGCCAATCTCCCCCCTTGAGGGGGAGATGTCCGGCAGGACAGAGGGGGGTGCCTGGACGCCATTCTTGGGAAGCATGCGTCAGGAGTCCTTCCCATGAGCACCGCCACCCGATCGCTCCCCCGCACCATCGGCGCCCACGCGATCCTGCTGACCTACACGGCGATCGCGCTTGCCCCAGTGATCCTGGTGATCATGAACTCGTTCAAGTCCCGCGCCGGCATCTTCGGCGCGCCGCTGACGCCACCGACGTCCAAGACCTTCGACCTGATCGGCTACACCACCGTGATCGGCCAGGGCGACTTCATCCATTATTTCCAGAACAGCCTCGTCGTCACCGTCGCCTCGCTGTTCTTCGTGCTGCTGTTCGGCGCCATGGCCGCCTTCGCCCTGTCGGAATACCGGTTTCGCGGCAACACGATGATGGGGCTCTATCTGGCGCTGGGCATCATGATCCCGATCCGGCTCGGCACTGTCGCCATCCTGCAATTGATGGTGGCGAGCGGGCTGGTCAACACGCTGACCTCGCTGATCCTGGTCTATACCGCGCAAGGCCTGCCGCTCGCCGTCTTCATCCTGTCGGAATTCATGAAGCAGGTCTCCGACGATTTGAAGAATGCCGGCCGCATCGACGGCCTGTCGGAATACACCATCTTCTTCCGACTCGTGCTGCCGCTGGTGCGGCCTTCAATGGCCACGGTCGCGGTCTTCACCATGATCCCGATCTGGAACGATCTGTGGTTCCCGCTGATCCTGGCACCCTCGGAAGAGACCAAGACGGTAACGCTCGGCGCGCAGCTCTTCCTCGGCCAGTTCGTCACCAACTGGAACGCCATCCTGGCGGCACTGTCGCTGGCGATCATGCCGGTGCTGATCCTCTACGTCATCTTCTCGCGGCAGCTGATCCGCGGCATCACCTCCGGAGCCGTCAAGTGAGTTCATCAAAACCCCTTCGCGTTGTCGTTGCCGGGCTCGGCAATATGGGCCGCAGCCATGCGCTGGCCTATCATACCAATCCGGGCTTCGAGATCGCCGGCCTGATCAACCGTTCCGATGTGCCGATGCCTGACGGGCTTTCCGGCTACGGCATCAGGCGCTCCTTCGACGAGGCGCTGCGCGACGAAAAGCCTGATGTCGCCTGCATTGCCACCTATTCCGACAGCCATGCCGACTATGCTGTGAAGGCGTTCGAGGCCGGCTGCCATGTCTTCGTCGAGAAGCCGCTGGCAACGACGGTCGCGGATGCGGAACGCGTCGTGGCGGCGGCCAAGGCCAATGGCAGGAAACTGGTGATCGGCTACATCCTGCGCCATCATCCGTCCTGGATCAGGCTGATCGCCGAGGCGCGCAAGCTCGGCGGCCCTTACGTCTTCCGCATGAACCTCAACCAGCAATCCTCGGGCCACACCTGGGAGACGCACAAGCAGTTGATGCAGACGACCTCGCCGATCGTCGACTGCGGCGTCCACTATCTCGATGTCATGCTGCAGATCACCGACGCCAGGCCGGTCGAGGTGCGCGGCATGGGCGTGCGGCTGACCGAGGAGGTGGCGCCGTCCATGTACAATTACGGCCACCTGCAGGTGCTGTTCGATGACGGATCGGTAGGCTGGTACGAAGCCGGCTGGGGGCCGATGATTTCCGAAACCGCCTTCTTCGTGAAGGATGTCATCTCGCCCAAGGGCTGCGTGTCCATCGTCATGAAGGAAGGCGTAAAGTCCGACGACATCGACACCCACACCAAGACCTCGACCATCCGCCTGCACAGCGCGCAGACCGGCCCGGACGGCAAATTCGCCAAGCCGGACGAGATGCTGTCGATGGAAGGCGAACCCGGACATCAGGACCTCTGCGACCTCGAACAGGCCTTCCTGCTGAAGGCGATCCGCGAGGATCTGGATCTGACCAAACACATGGACGACGCGGTGAAGTCGCTTGCCGTCTGCCTCGCCGCCGACGAGAGCGTGCGCAGCGGAAAGGCGGTGCGGCTGTGACCAGAAAATCGGACAGGGCCGGACTCTACGATGCCCCCCTCTGGCCTGCCGGCCATCTCCCCCTCAAGGAGGGAGATCACATAGCGGCACGGCTTTCGCCAACTATCATCGCCGGAGAAGAGCGCCAGAGTTCGAAGCTGCCATCTCCCCCCCTTGAGGGGGAGATGGCTGGCAGGCCAGAGGGGGGTGCTTTCGTGCTTCCCTATGAATTTGGAGGACTGCCGTGGGTTCGCTGAACATCGAGAATGTGAGAAAGGCTTTCGGGCCCGTCGAGGTGCTGAAGGGCATCGACCTCGAGGTCAAGGACGGCGAGTTCGTCGTCTTCGTCGGGCCTTCCGGCTGCGGCAAGTCGACCTTGCTCAGGGTCATCGCCGGGCTGGAGGATTCGACCTCGGGCCGCGTGGTCATCGATGGCCAGGACGTCTCCGCCACGCCGCCGGCCAAGCGCGGCATCGCCATGGTGTTCCAGACCTACGCGCTCTATCCGCATCTGTCGGTCAGGAACAATATGGGCCTCGGCCTCAAGCAGGCGGGCACGCCCGCGGCCGAGATCGAGCGGCGCATCGGCATCGCATCGTCGATGCTGTCGCTGGAACCCTATCTCGAGCGGCGCCCGGCCGAACTCTCCGGCGGCCAGCGCCAGCGCGTCGCCATCGGCCGCGCCGTGGTGCGCGAACCGAAGCTGTTCCTGTTCGACGAGCCGCTGTCGAACCTCGACGCGGCGCTGCGCGTCAACACGCGGCTGGAGATCGCGCAACTGCACCGACGGCTGAAGGCGACGATGATCTACGTCACCCACGACCAGGTCGAGGCGATGACGCTGGCCGACAAGATCGTCGTGCTCAACGCCGGCCGGATCGAACAGATCGGCGGGCCTATGGAGCTCTATAATTCGCCGGCAAACGAATTCGTCGCCGGCTTCATCGGCTCGCCGAAGATGAATTTCGTCGACGGTGCCCGCCTCGGCGAGACGGCCAAGACCATCGGCGTGCGGCCGGAACACCTGACAGTCGATCCCAAGTCAGGCAGTTGGAAGGGGACAGTGGTCCATGCCGAGCATCTCGGCGCCGACACCAACCTCTATCTCGATTGCGAAAAGGCCGGGCTGATCACGGTGCGGATTTTCGGTGTCTACGACGCCCAGCCCGGCGCGACGCTCTATGCGACGCCGGATCCGGCGAAGACCTATCGGTTCGGAGCCGATGGGAAGGTGTTGAAGTAGCATCGCCGGCGCTCCTTCTTTCCTCTCCCTCCGGAGGGGGAGAGGTGGCGCCGCGAAGCGGCGACGGAGTGGGGGAAGCCGCCTCCTGCAAGCGGAAACATTGAAAGGCAGGCATAACCCAGCGAGTATCTTGTCCATCGCCGAGCAGTCGACCCCCACTCCGTCGAGCTGCGCTCGACACCTCTCCCCCGATCGACGGGGGAGAGGAAAGGCGCGAACCTTCTCCTCCTTCCGGACACCGCAAGGGGAGAAGGTAGAAGCTACGCCTACGCGTCCGCCTTGAACGTCTGCTTCTGCTGGCCCAGGCCCTCGATGCCGAGTTCCACCACATCGCCGGCCTTCAGGAACACCGGCGGCTTCATGCCGAGCCCAACGCCGGGCGGCGTGCCGGTGGAGATGATGTCGCCGGGATGGAGCGACATGAACTGGCTGAGGTAGGACACCAGATGGGCGACGCCATAGACCATGGTCCTGGTCGAGCCATCCTGCATCGTCTTGCCGTTGACGGTCAGCCACATCTTGACATTCTGCGGATCCGGCACCTCGTCCTTGGTCACCAGCCACGGGCCGATGGGTCCGAAAGTGTCGCAGCTCTTGCCCTTGGTCCACTGGCCCTGCCGCTCGGCCTGGAAGGCGCGCTCGGAAACGTCGTGCGAAACGCAATAGCCGGCGACATAGTCCAGCGCATCGGCCTCGCTGACATATTTGGCGGTCTTGCCGATGACCACGCCGAGCTCGACCTCCCAGTCGGTCTTGACCGAGCCGCGCGGGATCAGCACGTCGTCATCCGGCCCGACGATGGCCGAACTCGCCTTCATGAAAATGATCGGCTCAGGCGGCACGGTGGCGCCGGTTTCGGCGGCATGGTCGGAATAGTTGAGGCCGATGCAGATGAACTTGCCGGTCCCGGCGACGCAGGCGCCGATGCGCGGCCCGCCGGAAACCGCCGGCAGCGATTTCGGATCGAGCTTCGCCAGCATCTCGAGCGAGGCCGGATGCAGCGTGGTGCCGGCGATGTCGCTGACGTGAGCGGAGAGATCGCGGATGGTTCCGTCCTCGTCGAGCAGACCGGGGCGCTCGCTTCCCACCTCGCCATAGCGCAGCAGTTTCATGCATATCCTCCTGATTGCGGCCGAAAGCCGTTACAAATTCGCGTCGCCGTTGCAGCGGGGAACCTAGCCAGTGGCGCGCGGCCCGGCAAGCCGATGCCGCGTCGTCTGTCGGGCGAGCCGAGATTTTCAGACCCCTGGAACAGGTCCACTCCAGACCGGCCTGCTTGAGATGTCCTGGTCTTCAAAGCGATTTTGTCCGAGCCGGCACCCTGATCCGCCGCCGCGATCCAGGCTTGCGCCTAGATCGACCAGCCACCGTCGATGTTGTAGGCCTGCCCGGACGTGTAGGTGGCGCCGGCCAGATAGACGGCGAGGTCGGCGATTTCCTCCGGGGTGCCCAGCCGGCCCATCGGCTGGCGGGCGATGAAGGCGGCGCGGGCTGCTTCGTAGTCGCCCTGCGCATGCATGCGGTCCTGCAGCGATGGGCTCTCGACCGTGCCGGGGCAGATGGCATTGCAGCGTACGCCCTTGCCGACATAATCGGCGGCGACCGCCTTGGTCAGCCCGATCACGGCGGCCTTGGTCAGGCCGTAGACGAAGCGGTTCGGCACGCCCTTGGTCGAGCTTGCCAGCGAAGCCATGTTGATGATCGATCCATCGCCACGCTCCAGCATGCCGGGCAGCACGGCGCGAATGGTGCGGACCATGGCGCGGACATTGAGGTTCAGCGCGAAATCGAGATCGCCGTCCTTCATTTCGAGGATCGAGCCGGCATGGACGAAGCCGGCGCAGTTGAACAGCACGTCGACGGTGCCGATCGCAGCGAACGCCGCGTTGACCTCCTCGTCGTTGAGCACATCCAGCTTGCGGGTCTTTATCCCGGGCGTTCCGGCGAGTTGGGAAAGCAGCGTCTCGTTGATGTCGGTGGCGTGGACTGTGGCCCCGGCCTTGGCGAAGGCCAGCGCGCTTGCCTTGCCGATGCCTTGCGCCGCCGCCGTGACGACGACGACCTTGCCTGCCAGATGCGCCATGCTCTTCTCCTCGCCCGCCTGGGTTCGCGTCTATCGACCGCAGGCCACGAAGTCATGGGCCAGTCAGCCGTCATTGTGCGGCCTGAACGCTGCTCGGCCCACCGATAAAGATGTTTTTTCTCGTTAAAGAACACACATCCGGGCGTCAAGCCCGCACGCCATACTGGAAAGCCCCCATGCCCAGGGACTTGCTCTAGTCGCCGTAAGGCACCCACACATTCTTGACCTCGACGGCCCTGCGCAGGAAAGCATCGCCGGCCGCCTCGCTCGACGCCCAGTCCAGGCCGCGGCCATTGCCATTCCAGACGCGCTTGAGGTTGCCGATCGACTCGGCTTCGGCCTTGGCGCAGGTCTCGGCATCGGCAAACACCCACAGCCCGTCGACATCGTCATGCTTGGCCAGCACGGCGGCGAGTTCGGTCGTGCGGCCGGTTACGATGTTGATAGCTCCGGCCGGAACGTCGGAATATTCGATGACCTGGTAGAGATCGGTGGCCAGCAGCGGGTAGCGTTCGGAAGGCACCGCGACCACCGTGTTACCCATGGCCAGCGCCGGCGCGATGAGCGAGATCAGCCCCAGCAGCGGCGATGTATCGGGCGCCACGATGCCGACGACGCCGACCGGCTCGTGCAGCGCCAGGGTCACAGCGCGCGCCGGCGGCTGGTGCACGCGGCCCTCGAACTTGTCGGCAAGCCCGGCATAGAGGAACAGCCGCTCGATCGACTGCTCCACTTCGTCCCGCGCCACCTTGGACGTGGCCCCGGTCAGTTCGGTCAGACGGGCGGCGAACTCGCCCGCGCGGCCGGAAAGGTTCTCGGCCAGGTAGTAGAGCACCTGGGAGCGGTTGTAGGCTGTCGCCTCCGGCCAGCCCTTGCAGGCACGAGCCGCCGACACCGCGTCGCGGATGTCCTTGCGGCTGCCGAGACCGACCTCGCCGGCCAGCCTGCCCTTGGCGCCGGCTACCGCCAGCGAGTAATTGCCGTCGGGCCGCACCTGCTTGCCGCCGATGAACAGCTTGGCCGTGCGGTCGATGGCATCGCCATCAGCTTGCTCGACGGGTTGTGCCGAGAGCGTCGCCGGCTTGATCACCGGGCCGAGCGGAAGTTTGGCGCTGAGATATTCGAACATGCCCTCGCGCCCGCCTTCGCGCCCGAAGCCGCTCTCCCGGTAGCCGCCGAAGCCGCAGGCCGCATCGAACATGTTGGTGCCGTTGACCCAGACCACGCCGGCCTTCAGCTGCGGCGCGACATGGAGCGCGAGGTTGACGTTCTCGCTCCACACGCTTGCCGCAAGCCCGTAGCGGGTGTTGTTGGCAAGCTCGATCGCTTCCTCGGTGTTGCGGAATGTCATTGTCGCCAGAACTGGGCCGAAGACTTCTTCCTGCGCAAGGATGTTAGCCGGCGCAACGCCGGTGGCGAGCGTCGGCAGATGGTAGTAGCCGGACGACGGAAGCGTTGCATCCGGCTGCCAACAGATGGCCCCTTGCCTGGCGCCTTCGGCGATCAGGCCCTTGACGCGGTCGAGCTGGGTCAGGTCGACCAGCGGCCCGATATCGGTGTTCTTGTCCAGCGGGCTGCCGACACGCAGCCGGCTCATCCGCGTCTTGACCTTGGCGATCAGGGCGTCGGCGATCCCCTCCTGCACCAGAAGCCGTGAGCCCGCACAGCAGACCTGGCCCTGGTTGAACCAGATGCCATCGACCAGGCCCTCGACGGCGCTGTCGAGATCGGCGTCCTCAAAGACGATGAAGGCCGACTTTCCGCCGAGCTCCAGCGACAGCTTCTTGCCCGAGCCGGCCGTGGCCTTGCGGATGATCTTGCCGACCTCCGAAGACCCGGTGAAGGCGATCTTCTGGATGCCGGGATGATTGACGATCGCAGCGCCGGCTTCGGGCCCGCCCTGGACGATGTTGACGACGCCTTTCGGCACGCCGGCACGCTCACAGATCTCGGCAAACAGGATCGCGGTCAGCGGCGTGAACTCGGCCGGCTTCAGCACCACGGTGCAGCCGGCGGCCAACGCCGGCGCGATCTTCCAGGCCAGCATCAGCAGCGGGAAATTCCACGGGATGATCTGGCCGACGACGCCGACGCCCTTGTGGCCGGGGAAATCCCTGTCCAGAGCCTGCGCCCAGCCGGCATGGTGGATGAAATGGCGGATGGCCAGCGGCACGTCGATGTCACGGCTCTCGCGGATCGGCTTGCCATTGTCGATCGACTCCAGCACCGCGAACAGGCGCTGATGGCGCTGCATGGCGCGGCCGATGGCGTAAAGCACCTTGGCGCGCTGATAGCCCGAGGAGGCCGACCATTTCGGCAGCGCCTTGGCGGCCGCCGCGACCGCCGCGTCGATGTCGGCCGCATTGGCGTCGGACACTTTTGCCAGCAGCTTGCCGGAAGAGGGGTCGCTGGTCTCGAAAGTCTTGCCGCCGGAAGCGGCTTTCCAGTCACCGCCGATGAACAGCGCCTTGCCGAAATCGCGCGCGGCCAGCCAGGCGTCCGCCTCGTTGCGGGCTTCCGGCGCCGGGCCGTACTCCATGGCGTGATAGCGTTCGAGAATGTTCATGGATGGCTCCAGATAACTGTCTTGGGAGGTGTTCTTTCGCGCCCCCCTCTGTCCTGCCGGACATCTCCCCCACGAGGGGGGAGATCGGACGTCACGTCTGTCAGCCGCCATTTTGCAGCGTTGGCAATTGGCGAAATCGTCGATGCCAGCCAATCTCCCCACAAGTGGGGGAGATGTCCGGCAAGACAGAGGGGGGCGCGAAGGAACTCCACGTTCAAAGCCCTGACCCTTGGTGCTCAAGCCATCGCGTGGCGGTGGTTGGCCGAATAGTGCCCGGTCAGATGATGTTCGAGCTGCCGCTCGATATCGGTCAAGAGGCTCGAAGCGCCGAACCGGAACAACTCCGGTTCCAACCAGGGCCGGCCAAGCTCTTCCTTCATCAGCACCAGCCAGTCGAGCGAGGCCTTCGCGGTGGAAATGCCACCCGCCGGCTTGAAGCCGATGAGATAGCCGGTCTCCTCGAAATAGGCGCGGATGGCGCGCACCATGGCGAGCCCGACCGGCAGCGTCGCATTGATGCTTTCCTTGCCAGTTGAGGTCTTGATGAAATCGGCGCCCGCCATCATCGCCACCATCGAGGCCAGCATGACGTTGCGCAGCGTCGCGAGGTCGCCGGTGCCGAGAATGACCTTCAGATGCGCATCGCCGCAGGCGGCGCGCATCGAGACGATCTCATTGTAAAGCTCCCGCCATTTGGCGCCGAACACCAGGCCGCGGGGAATGACCACGTCGATCTCGTCGGCGCCGTCCTTCACCGAGGCTTCGATCTCCTGCAGGCGGGTCGAAAGCGGCGCCAGGCCGTGCGGAAACGCGGTGGAAACGGCGGCGACATGGACGCCTGTGCCGCGCAGGGCGTCGACCGCGGTGGCGACGAAGGGATGATAGACGCAGACGGCGGCCGGGCGGATCTTTTCGCCTGCAATGCCGAGGCCTTCGGCGATGTCGCGGCGGAACGGGTTGAGCGCCTTGGCGCAGAGCCGGCGCACGCGCTCCTCGGTGTCGTTGGAATTCAGCGTCGTCAGATCCATGCAGGCGACGGCGCGCAGCAGCCAGGCGGCCTGGTTGTCGGCCTTGATCGAGCGCCGCTTGGTCAGGCTGGCGACGCGGCGCTCCAGCGCCGAGCGGTTGACGCTGCGCACCGATTCCATGAATCCGAGGTCGAGCTTCATGCCGGGATTGCGCGCGATGCGGTGGTCCAGCGCAACGTGGGTGTTGGCGGCGGCACGCGCGGGCAGCGGCGTCACCTTGGACGAGCCGAGTTCGGCTTCGCGGATTGTGCTGCTCATCTCCTGCCCTTCCATTCAGCGACATATGCCGAAAGATAGTCCGTGAAGTCGCGCTTCACGAGTCTTTCGACACGTCATATCTGAAAATGGCGGCGAAAGCAGCCGACTTTTGACTGCGTGGTCAAAACGCGGATGCGGAAAGCCGGCCCAGGCTCAGCCGACGAAGGCGCGTTCGACGACGAAACTCGCCGGATGGCTCAGCGAACCTTCTTCAAAGCCAAGGCTTTCGGCCAGCTCCTTGACATCCTTGAGCATATGCATCGAACCGCAGATCATGATGCGGTCCGTCTCCGGATCGAGCTTCTCGATGCCGAGGTCGGCGTAGAATTTGCCCGAGCCGATCAGCGCGGTGATGCGGCCCATGCGTGCCGAGTTTTCGCGGGTCGTCGAATTGTAGAGGGTGACGCGTCCAGTGGTGAGTTCGCCGATCAGCGGGTCGCTTTCCAGCGCCGCCACGAGCTCCTGGCCATAGGTGAGTTCGGCATTGTCGCGGCAGGTATGGGTCAGGATCACCTGCTCGAATTTTTCGTAGGTGTCGGGATCGCGCAGCAGGCTGGCGAAGGGCGCGATGCCGGTGCCGGTCGAGATCATGAACAGGCGCTTTGCGGGCGTCAGCGCATCCAGCACCAGCGTGCCGGTCGACTTCTGGCGCATGATGACGGTATCGCCGACCTGGATCTTCTGCAGTTCCGAGGTCAGCGGTCCGTCCGGCACCTTGATCGAGAAGAATTCCAGCTCGTCGTCCCAGGCCGGGCTCGCCACCGAATAGGCGCGGTAAACCGGCTTCTCGGCATTGGGCAGGCCGATCATGACGAACTCGCCGGACCGGAAGCGCAGCGACTGCGGGCGCGTGATGCGAAACGAGAACAGCCGGTCGGTGTAGTGCTTCACCGAGACGACGGTTTCCGCATAGACATTGGCCGGTATGGGGAACTGCAACGGACGGGCGCCGGCGGTGTCGAGCGCGGGTGTGGTGTTCATCAAAATCCAACCTTCCGGCGCAACCTTCGGCTGTTGGCGCCAAACCGTCTCCCGCGCCTCCGGACCATTCAGGTCCGGGGTGCTCGGCACACACTCCGAAGTGTAAGCTCTTGTGTCCGGAATTTATTAGTATACAAACGATATTTGCGTCAAGATGCGGGCTTAAAACACCTTTCCAAATGGCGCCATATCCGTAGTCCGTGCATTTCGGGTTTCGACGATGAAAGAGAATTTTTCGGCGCAAGCGCGCGGTTCCCTTGGAAATGTCGTAGCCGGAATCGATGTCGGCGGCACCTTCACCGACCTGCTGCTGATCGACGGCCGAGATGGCGGCAAGGTGCATATCGCCAAGACGCCGACCACGGTCGACAACCAGGCCTTCGGCGTCGTCTCGGCCCTCGGCGCCACCGGATTTCCCATTGCCGGTATCGACCTGATCGTGCACGGCACGACCACCACCACCAACGCCGTGCTCGAACGCCGGCTGGCGAAAACCGGCATGATCACCACACGCGGCTTTCGCGACGTGATCGAGCTCGGCCGGCGCACGCGGCCGCAGGCCTATGGCATGACCGGCACCTTCGTTCCGATCATCCCGCGCAATCTCAGGCTCGAAGTGTCGGAGCGCGTCGAGGCCTCCGGAACCGTACGCACGCCGCTCGACGAGGCCGAAATGCGCGAGGCGGTGAAGGCACTGCTCGCGGCGGGCTGCGAATCCCTCGTCATCCATTTCCTGCATTCCTACGCCAACCCCGCGCACGAGCGGCGCGCCGTCGAAATCGCCGCCGAGCTTTGGCCGAATGGCTACATCACCGCAGGCCACGCGCTGCTGTCGGAAGCGCGCGAATTCGAGCGCGGCGTCACCGCCTCGGTCAACGCCTCGGTGCAGCCGATCCTCGAGCGTTATGTCGAGCGGCTGCGCAAGGAACTCGCAGCCAAAGGCTATGCCCGCGATTTCCTGATCATGAATGGCAATGGCGGCATGATCTCGGCCCGCTTCGTCACACGTGAATCAGCCAAGACTGTCATGTCGGGCCCTGCCTCGGGCGTGATCGCCGCCGCCTATACCGGAAAGCGCGCCGGTTTCGAAAACCTCGTCACCTACGACATGGGCGGCACCTCGACCGACGTGTCGCTGATCCGCAACGCCGAGCCGGCGGTCTCGAACGAAATCGAGATCGAATATGCCATGCCGATTCATGTGCCGATGGTGGCGGTGCACACGGTCGGCGCCGGCGGCGGCTCCATCGCCCGCGTCGACGCGGCCGGCCTGATCCAGATCGGCCCCGAAAGTGCCGGCGCCAATCCCGGCCCGATCTGCTACGGGCGCGGCGGCCTCGAGCCGACCATCACCGACGCCAATCTCGTGCTTGGCCGGCTGGCGCCGAAGAAGCTGCTGGCGGTCGAAAACCCGGTTACCGTCCAGCACGTCACCGGCATCTTCGAGGACAGGATAGGCAGGGCGACCGGCCTGTCGGGCGTCGAGGCGGCGGGCGCGGTGCTGCGGCTGGGCAACATGAAGATGGCCGGCGCCATCCGCATGGTGTCGGTGTCGCGCGGCCATGACCCGCGCGATTTCGCGCTGTTTGCCTTCGGCGGTGCCGGGCCGCTGCATGCCACGGCGCTAGCGCGCGAACTCGGCCTGCCGCGGGTGCTGGTGCCGGCGCGGCCCGGCATCACCAACGCGCTCGGCTGCGTCGTCGCCGATCTGCGCCATGACTTCGTCAACACGATCAATCAGCCGGTGGCCGTGCTCGATGAAGCCCAACTCCATGCGGTATTGGAACGGCACCGAATCGAAGGCGAGGAGCTGATAGGCAAGGAAGCGGTAAAGCCGGAGACGATCCGCGTCACGCATTCCGCCGACATGCAGTTCGTCGGCCAGACGCACATCATCAACGTGCCGCTGCCGTCTTCGTCGGTGATGCGTAACGAGCTGCAAGCCCTGTTCGAAAAAGCCTATTTCGCCCGCTTCAAGGTCGAGCTGCCGGAAATCCGCGCCAACCTCGTCAACCTCAACACCTCTGTCACCGGTGTGCGGCCCGCGATCGACCTGTCCCGGCTGATCGACCCGGCCGGGCGGGCCGAGACGCTCGACGAGGCCCGGCGCGAGATCCGGCCGGTGTGGTATGCCGGGCGCTGGCACGACACGCCGGTTTATATCAGGGAAAGGCTGCCGCTTGACGCCGTCATCGAAGGCCCGGCGATTCTCGAACAGATGGACGCCACCACGGTCCTCGAACCCGGCGACCGCGCACGCTCGGACGCCGACGGCAACATCATCATCGACATTGGCGAGGCCTGAGATGCCTGACCTTGAGACGGCGAAGCTCGACGCCATCACGCTTTCGGTCCTCCAGGCCGCGTTGCAGCAGGTCTGCGACGAGATGGACCTGACCTTTTCCCGCGCCGCCTTCTCACCCGTCATCGCCGAGGCCAATGATCGTTCGGACGGCATCTATTCGGCCGTCGACGGCTCGCTGATCGCCCAGGGAAGCCAGGGCCTGCCGGTGTTTGTCGGCGTCATGCAATATTCGACAAGGACGGTGATCGAGATGATCGCCGACGGGCGTTGCCTGCCGCCGGAGCCCGGCGACATCTACATCGTCAACGATCCCTATCTCGGCGGCACGCATCTGATGGATGTGCGCTTCGCAATGCCGGTTTACCGGGACGGGAAAATCTTCTGCTGGCTGTCCAATACCGGTCACTGGCCGGATATTGGCGGCTCGGTGCCAGGCGGCTTCTCCGCTTCGGCGACAGCTGTCGAGCAGGAAGGCCTGCGGCTGCCCCCGGTTAAACTGTTCAAGAAGGGCGTGCTCGATCCCGAGATCTACGCCATCATCTGTTCCAACATCCGCGTCGCCGACCAGCGCATCGGCGACATCAGGGCGCAAGCGGCGGCGCTGCTGATCGGCCAGGATAGGCTCAACGGTATCCTGGATCGTTACGGGGACGAAACAGTTGTCGAGGCGATCGCCGAACTGCGCCGACGCGCAGCCGAGCAGATGCGCGCCAATATCGCGGCCATTCCCGACGGCACCTACCGGTCCAAGGCCTTCGTCGATTCCGACGGGGTGGTCAACGAGCCGCTGACCATCGCGCTCGCGGTGGAGAAACAGGGCGACACGCTGACCTTCGATTTTACCGGCTCGTCGAAGCCCTGCGCCGGACCGATGAACAGCGTGCTGGCGACCACCTTGTCCTCGGTCTATCTCGCCATGCGTCATATCTTCCCGGATGTGCCGATCAGCGCTGGCGCTTTCGAACCGCTGATCGTCAAGCGTCCGGAAGGCACGTTCCTTGATGCGAAATATCCACGCCCCGTTTCGGGCTGCGCTGCCGAAGTCTCGCAGCGTATCGCCGAGGCGGTGTTCGCGGCCATGGTGCAGGCGCTGCCCGACAAGGTGACGGCGGCCCCGGCCGGCTCCAGCGGCAATTTCGCTCTCGGCGGCAATGATCCGTCGCGCGGCCGCGACTATGTCATGTACCAGATCTCGGGCGGCGGCTATGGCGGCAATTCGGACCATGACGGCCTGACCAATGGCTGCTCGACCATCGGCATTTCCAAGTCGCCGCCTGTCGAGATCATGGAACAGGCCTTTCCCGTGCTCTATCGTCACTATGCCCTGCGCGAAGGCTCGGGCGGCGCCGGCAGGCATCGCGGCGGTTTCGGCCTCGCCTACGAGGTCGAAATCCTGCGCGGCGAGGCGCGCGCTTCCTTCGTCATGGATCATGGCCGTTTCGGCCCCCAGGGCGCGCTCGGCGGCAGGGACGGCGCGGTCAACACGGTGACGGTCTTCCGCAACGGCGAGGAACATGTGCCACCGCATCTGTCCAAGGAGCAGGACATCCCGTTGAAGGCCGGCGACCGCGTGCGCGTCGGCACGCCGGGCGGCGGTGGCTATGGCGATCCGCGCGAGCGTGACGCGGATCTGGTGCTGCGCGACGTCGCCATGGGCTATTACACCTCGCGGGAGGCCGCGGATAAATTCGGCGTTGTCCTGTCGGCCGGCGATCTCAGCGTTGACCGCGAGGCGACGGAAAAGCAGCGCGCCGGCTAATCCAAGATCCAGCCGCTGCCGCGCCGATCGTCGGTCGCGCCGTGATCGCCGCATCCCATGTCGTTTCCGTCTCCGCCGGCAGGGCGAAAGCCCGTAGACTTCCGTCGTCAACGGAGATCAGGATCATGCGTCTTTTCGGTCGTTTCGTGCTTGCCGCTTCCGTCGCCCTCACTCTTGCCACCGGTGCCGCTTCTGCCCAGGACACCAAGCTCAGGATCGGCACCGAGGGCGCTTATCCGCCCTTCAACTACGCCAATTCGGATGGCACGCTGGGCGGCTTCGACATCGATCTCGGCAAGGCGCTGTGCGCCGAGATGAAAGCCGACTGCGAGTTCATCGTACAGGATTTTGACGGCTCGATCCCGGCGCTGCAGGCCGGCAAATTCGACGCCATCATCAACATCACCATCACGCCGGAGCGGGCCGAGAAGGTCGAGTTCACCCACAAATATTACCAGACGCCGCCGGCCATCGCCGTGCCGAAGGATTCGCCCATCGCCGGCACCTCGCCGGATGATCTCAAGGGCAAGGCTCTCGGCGTGCAGACCGCGACCATCCACCAGAAATTCGCCGAGCAGAAATATGCGGGCTCGACCGTCAAGGCCTATCCGACCGGCGACGACGCCCGCGCCGACATGGCCAATGGCCGGCTCGATGCGATGATGGATGGATCGATCATCCTCACCGAATGGCTGAAGAAGCCCGACGGCGCCTGCTGCAAGCTGCTTGGCACGCTGACCGCCGATCCCGCCATCCATGGCCCCGGCGTCGGCATTGCCCTGCAGAAGGGCAACAAGGAACTGGCCGACAAGTTCAACGCGGCCATAGACGCGCTGCGCGCCAACGGAAAGTACAAGGAAATCAACGACAAGTACTTTTCGTTCGACGTCTACGGCAACTGAACCTGAAACGACCGATCGCGGCGGCGCCGTTCGGTGCCGCCGATTTCACGACTCATGGAGACTTCCTTGGCTGAGCGGCGTTCGCCCTTCTACAGCAGCATTGTCGGACTGGGCGCGACCATGGGCCGGGTCGGCGGCGATTTCATCTCGGCCAGATATTATTCCGGCATCGAAGAGGAGCACCTGAACACGCGCGAGAATGTCGGCGTCCAGGACCTCAGCACCATGGGCAAGATGGACATCAAGGGTCCCGATGCCGAGGCGCTGGTCAACCATGTCATCGTCAATGATGCGGCGGCGATGAAACCGGGCCAGATCCGTTACTCCACCGTCTGTCGCGAGGACGGCGGCATCATGGACGACCTCACCGTGTTTCGGCTGGCCCCTGAGCATTTCATGCTGGTCACCGGCTCGGTCAACCGCCTGAAGATGCTGCCCTGGCTTCAGCATCATGCGCAAGGGCGCAAGGCCTATGTCACCGACATCACGGCCGCCATCGCCTTCCCGACCATCCAGGGTCCGCGCTCGCGCGACCTGTTGAAGGCAATGATCAGGGATGCCGATCTCGACGGCTTGAAGCGCTGGGCGTTCACCTCGGGCCATATCGACGGCACCCGGGTCCTGATCTCGCGCACCGGCGTCACCGGCGAACTCGGCTTCGAACTGTTCGTGCCGGCCGACGAGGCGGTTTCGGTCTGGGAGGCGCTGATGCGGACAGGGGCCGACTTCGGCCTCAAACCCTATGGCGTGCTGGCCATGTTCACGCTCGGCCTGGAAAAAGCCTATCCGGCGCATGGCATCGACATGGACGAGACCCGCACCCCGTTCCATGTCGGCCTCGACCGCTGGATCAAGTTCGACAAGGGAAACTTCGTCGGCCGCGAAGCCCTGCTCAAGATCCGCGACAAGGGGATCGGCGAACGCTGGACCGGGCTGATCCTGGACGGCGACAAGCCGGCCGCGACGAATGCAGAGGTAACCGCCGACGGCGAGCATGCCGGCACCGTCACCTACAGCGACCATGGCTATTCGCTGGGCAAGGTCCTGGCGACCGCGCATCTGCGGCTGCCATTCACGGCTGTCGGCACCGAGCTCAGCATCGACATCGACGGCGTCCCGACCCGCGCGGTCGTGGCGCCAATCCCGTTCTTCGACCCGGAGGGCACAAGGTTGAGAGCTTGAGCGACGCTTGGCGAAATCGTTCTGACGTCCCTTCCATGCCCACGTTGGCGACTTGTGGGAGCGCGTCCACCAAGCGCCCGGGAGGACTCGCCGGATGCGGGCCTTTCAGCGCGCATCCGGTGCCGGGCTAGCGCCCCTGCTGCTGGCGCGCTTCCCGCTTCTTGCGCCAGGGTGCATTGGCTTCCCAGTCGCCGGCCATGATGCAGCCATAAGGCAGCACCTCGTCGACGATTTCCGCCAGGCCGAAATGCTCGATCTGGCGGCGCATCGAGGCCGCGTTCTTGTAGGCGCTCGGCAGCTCCGAAACATCCGTCACGCCTGAGAAGAATCGGGCATCGATGCCCTTCGTCTCCTGCGCGAAGATATCGGCGTCGCTGCGCCCCGCCTGCATGCGCTTGTGCCGGGTGCGCGAGAAATTGCGCCCGGCCCCATGCGGAGAGAACCCAAGTCCGTTTGCAGCGTTTTTGCCGCGCACGATCAGCACCGGTTCCGCCATGTTGAGCGGGATCAGCGTCAGATCGGTTGCGTCGTCGGCCCAGTTGTCGAAGGCCGGCGTGGCCCCCTTGCCGTGGTAGAACAGCCCGTCCGAGCGGCGGAAGACGAAATTGTGTTCGTTCCAGAACCGGTCCGATACCTTCGCCGACAGCTTTTCGGCCGCGAGATCATGGATGAGCATATGGTTGCCCTTGGTCCATTCGCGGATCACCTGCAGGGCCTCCCAATAGTCGTCGCCTTCCCGCGTGTCGGCGGGGATCCAGGCGTTCTGCGGCAACGTCTCCGGCGACAGCGTCCGGCGCACACCTTCGGCGATCTTCATGCCCTTGGCGTAGAGCCGCGCGCCCGGCGAGCGCGAGCCGTGGTGGGTGACCAGCGCCGTCTCGCCGCTCGACTTCAACGTGCCGACATAGGCGAAATGGTTGCCGTCGCCCTGCGTACCGAAATGCTCGATTGCGGCACTGGTCAGGTCGCGCAGCAAGGGGTTGGCCTCGAAACGCTCGAAGATCTCTCTGGCCGGACGGATCTGCTGGCCACGCGGACGCCCGCCTGGGCCGAAATGGGTGACCCCATGCACGGCATCGAGCAGCGCGGCAGGCGCTACGTCAGGGAAGACAGAGATCGCCATCGAGCAGCAGATGTCGGCCGAATGCATGCCGGGATGGATCGCTTCCGACACCGCGACGCCGCCGACTGGAATGGTGCCCGACGGACCGGCGGGGCAGGCGTCCGGCATGATGGCACCGGCGCGGATCACGGGCGTGCGCATCAGCTCGGCCATGCTGCGCGTGACCGCCTCCACATTGGCGGCCTCGTCTGGCGTTTCGGCATCGATGTTGAGATGCAGCGGCATCGAGGAGGCGGCATGCAGCGTCATGGCCGGCGGCGGCGCGAAGGCACGCGCGGCCTCCAGCGCATCGCCCTGCGATCCACCGCTTTCCAGCACTGCATTGGCGGCGACGAGCGCCTTGCCGAACCACTTGCCCTGCGGCATGCCGGCGTCGATCAAATCCTGTCCACTCCAAATCTCGGTCATGTCTTTCACTTTCGCTACATCAGCCCTGCGTATTGCGAACGGACGACAAGGGGAATGCGAGACCTCTTTTCCGCCACTTCGCGCAATGCGAAGGAGGGACACGAACCCTCACGCCTTTCAGCACCCGCTTCCTGGGATTGCCTGGAGCGGGCTGCGTCTACCTGTAGTCTCGCAGGCATTCGTCCTGTTCATTCGGTCTGGCGACAAGGGTCGGCAGGACAATAACTGAGCTACTTTCCATCCTGGGACGGAAGGGATGGTTTGAACATCCGACCTTCCGCGACTTTCGTTGCGGCCGCTCTATCCCTGTAGTCCTGCCTGCATTCGCCATTCGTTTTCTTCCTCCGGCGGGCGACAAGTCGATGCGAGAAGCCGATCGGTCAATCGACCGACGGGCGGATTCGAACCGCCAGATACCAATGTATTCCCGCAGGCATTCGCCCTGTTCAATCGGCTGGCGACAAGGATGGCAAGACGGTGATTGACTGCGCCACCCCGCTCCGCAGAGCGGGAGGGTGATTTGAACACCCGACCTCCCGTGTTTTGACGGGCGCGCTACCTGTAGTCCTGCCTGCATTCGCCATTCATTGCGTTCGCCGCGGCGACAAAAGATGATGAAACCCGGGAGTCCCGCCCATGCCAGAGAGCGCTTGCAATGAGGATTCGAACCTCACGGAGCATCCCATTTGTGCTGTAGTTCCATCCGGCATTCGCCGCGGCTGTTTCTTGCAAGGTGTGACGACAAGTCTGTTGTGAAACTGCCTTTCTGCTCTACCGACTGAGCTACGGAGCTGATTGGCAGCTCCGGCAGGAATCGAACCCGCGACCCGAAAGTTGGATGTAGTTCCACAGGCATTCGTCACGCCTTGTGTTCAGTTCCTTTCTTCCTCAGTTACGACCGAAGCCGCGCAAAACCGTCGGGCATGACGACAAGGTTTGACGAAACGTCCCGCTCTATCCGCTGAGCTACGGGTCCATAGTGGCGGGCCCGACGGGATTCGAACCCGCGACCTGGAGGTGAACAGCCTGTAGTTCCATCGGCATTCGTCATGCCCCGATACGTGTTTCAATCGGTCCCGGCGGATGCGCCGCCGGGACCATTTTCTAGAGCTCCACCGCCTCGATCGTTCGCACCCAATGGTCCGGGTCGCCGCTCGAGGACAACATCGACCCGATCACGTCGAAGACGCGGTCGGAGAAACCACCGACATTCAGGATGTCGGCCTGGCCCTTCGCCTGCGTCGTGGCGTAGGGCTGGATGTCGATGCAGACCAGCCTGGCCTTGGGGTTCAACCTCTTCAGCTTGCTCCATTCCTGCATCGTCGCCGTGCCCTGATGCGCATGCGCCGGGGCATCAACCCAGGACTGGTTGTCCGACACGAACACCACCAAGTCGACCTTTGCCTTCTCACGCACCAGCCGAGCCAGCGGAGCCGAACAGTTGGTTCCGCCGCCACCGATGGCGGCGAGCTTGGCAGCGTTGGTCATCACCGTGTCGCGTGCGTTGAGGCGGATATCCACCACATCGTTCTCGAACGGCAGCACCCTGGCCGTCGGGTTGCGCCGCAGCATCGCGGCGGCCACCAGGGCAGCCACATCGATGCAACGCACTGCCGACGTGGCGCCCTTGCGGTAACCGGTCACCGGCGAGGCCATGGAGCCCGAAACGTCCGGACACACGACCACATTGCCCTTGATCCGGGGCACGTTGCCGAGCGCGATTTCCATCGCATCCTGCAGTGCGTCCCTGACCACGCCAGGCACCTCCGCACCGGCCATGGTGAACGCCACCATGAGCTGGTACGGGAACACCCGGGCGCGCCGGATTTCCTCCGCATTGCGCAGTCTTGCCGCCAGCGTCTGCGCGAACCCCTCCACTTCAAACACGCCGTTTCGGGCAAAAGTGTTCAGGTTCTGGCGCAGCATCTGCCATCCGGCCGTCGCCGCGATCTGCACCCAATGGTCGCGCGAAAGCGGCATCGAGGTCAGCATCTGGAACGGCACTTCAGGCACAGGCAGCGACGGATCGCGCTTGAACGCTTCGAATGCCTTCACCACGTCCGGCAGCGCCGCGACATCATGAGGCTTGCCGATCAGGTAGCCATAAAGCGCCTCACGCGATGCCGACTTGGGCTTCGGGTGAACCATCCTGATGACATCGGCGAGCGACGGATCATTGCCGACAGCCGCCCGCATGATCTCGAAGTCGGCCGCCTGCTCGAGCCACGCCTGGACAAGGCGCTTCGGCCGCGTGCCGAGCGACTTGCGCCCGGTGGCTCCCGAACGCATGACCTGCACGAAGTTGCGCAGCATCTTGCCGTTCCTGACGATGCGCCCGAAAGCACGGTTGAACTCGTCGCCCTGCATGCAGGATAGAACGGCCAGCAGAAGCGCCGGCATGTCCTTCATATAGCCCTGTTCGAAGGCGTGGACGGCGGTGCGGGCCAGAAAACCCGGCTCGACCTGCCATGCGAGCTTCAACACCTCGTCCAGCTGCTCGCGCGGCTCGGCATAGAAGGTCGCGTTGAACGTTCCCGTCGCCGCCAGCTGCGCCAGAGCCTGGTGCGGCGACAGGCGGTAAGCCTGGGCGCCTTCATGGTTCCGAGCGTCAGCCGGCGGGAGCAGCTTTCCTGCAATCGTCGCAAACACGGATTTGTTCGCCATTAATCTCATCCTTCATTTCACGCCAACATCATTACAAGCGGCGTGCCAGTTCGAAGAGCCGAGACGCGCAGAACAATCATCTTTTGGGCAAGCACCTGATTTCAAAGGGAAAGAAAAATTCGACGAAAGCCGACTGCCTCTGGCGCTCGTCCGGGAACTGCCTATAGAATGATCCAAGCATCTCACTAGTTATACGCTAGGATAAAATGCGAAGACGTGTCGCAATAGGCATTCTTGGGACGGTCCTCGACGCGAGCGGCCGGGACGATCGCTGGAAAAAGTGGCGGCCGACGGTGGCGCTGTGCCAGCAGCCCGGATTGTTCATCGATCGGCTGGAGCTCATCCACGATGAGCGTTCGCGGCGATTGGCCGGACAGGTCATTGCCGACATAGAGCAGGTCTCGCCGGCCACCGAGGTCAGGTCGCACATCATCGGCATGAAGGACCCCTGGGATTTCAGCGAGGTCTACACCGGCCTGCGCGATTTCGCCCGCGCCTATCAATTCGATCCCGAGAAGGAAGATTATCTCGTCAACATCACCACCGGCACCCATGTCGCGCAAATATGCTGGTTCCTGCTCACCGAGGCCCACTTCATTCCGGCGCGTCTGCTTCAGCTCTCGCCGCGCAAGGAAGGCAGCGATCATCCCACCGGCAGCCATTCGATCATCGACCTCGACCTGTCCCGCTACGATGCGATCGCCACGCGGTTCGCAGCCGAGCGCGACGAGGCGACCTCGTTCCTGAAATCGGGCATCGCCACACGCAATCCCGCCTTCAACCAGATGATCGACCAGATCGAGAAGGTGACGATCCGCTCGCGCGCGCCGGTGCTGCTGACCGGCCCGACGGGCGCCGGCAAGTCGCAACTGGCCCGGCGCATCTATGAGCTGAAGAAAGCGCAGCGGCAGGTCTCGGGCGCCTTCATCGAGGTCAACTGCGCGACGCTGCGCGGCGACCAGGCCATGTCGACGCTGTTCGGCCACGTCAAGGGCGCCTTCACCGGCGCCCAGAGCGGGCGCGCCGGGCTGATGAAATCGGCCGACAAGGGTGTGCTGTTTCTCGACGAGATCGGCGAACTCGGCCTCGACGAACAGGCCATGTGCCTCAGGGCCATCGAGGAAAAGCGTTTCCTGCCGGTTGGCGCCGACCAGGACGTGATGTCGGACTTCCAGCTTCTCGCCGGCACCAATCGCGATCTGTCCATCGGTGTGAAAGAGGGCAAGTTCCGCGAGGATCTGTTCGCACGGCTGAACCTGTGGACGTTCCAGCTGCCGGCGCTGCGCGACCGCAAGGAAGACATCGAGCCGAACCTCGACTTCGAACTGCGCCGCTTCGGGGAGCGCGAGGGGCAGAACGTCACCTTCAACAAGGAGGCGCGTGACCTCTACCTGAAGTTTGCGATCGCGCCGGAGGCGATGTGGCGGGCCAACTTCCGCGACCTCTCGGCCTCCGTCACGCGCATGGCGACGCTGGCGCCGCTCGGCCGCATCAACGAGGAAACCGTGCGCGAAGAGATGAAGCGACTGACGGTGCTCTGGCGTGCCGGAGACCCTGACGACCGGGAAGCCGTCCTCTCGGAGGTTCTCGGTGCTGAGCGGCAAAGCCGGATCGACATGTTCGACCGGGCGCAGCTTGCCACCGTGCTGGAGGTTTGCCGCGACAGCAGTTCGATCAGCGCGGCCGGGCGGAGGCTCTTCGCGATCTCGCGGTTGCGCAAGACCAGTGGCAACGATGCCGACCGGCTACGCAAATATCTCATGCGCTTCGGCCTCAGCTTCGAGGATATTGTCGGAAAATGACCGACAGCGCGTAGCCCTCGGTCGGTGACCAGGGCTTCGGCCAACCTGCCGCCAAGACATCCTGCCGGAACGCCCTCAGTAGCCAAGCGCCAGGCCGTCCTTGCGCGGGTCGGAGGCGCCGGTCAGCGTGCCTTTCTCCCAGTCGATCAGCACCGCCTGCCCGCCGCCCAGCGGATGATCCGGCTCGGCGATGCGATGGCCACGCCGGCGCAGCCCTTCGATCGTCTCGGCGGGCACCGCGCGCTCCGCCTCCACGATATCATTGTTGTAGAACACCCTGGGCGCATCGAGCGCCTGCTGCGGGTCCATGCCGAAGTCGATCATATTGGTCAAAAGGTGGACATGCCCGAATGGCTGGTAGCCGCCGCCCATGACGCCGAAAGGCATGACGGCGCGGCCGTTCCTGGTCGCCATGCCGGGCATGATCGTGTGCATCGGCCGCTTGCCCGGCGCGATCGCGTTCGGATGTGCGGGCTCGAGGCGGAAGCTTGCGCCCCGGTTCTGCAGCACGATGCCGGTCTTCGGGCCGACGACGCCGCTGCCGAACGAATGATAGGTCGAGTTGATGAAGGAGACGGCGTTGCGGTCGCGGTCGACGATGGAGATGTAGACCGTGTCGCTGCCGGGCAGGTCAACGCGCGGCAGATGGGTCATGGCGCGGTCGCGGTCGATGGCGGCGCGCAGCCGGTCGGCATGGGTGGCCGACAGAAGTTCCCTTACCGGCACATCGACCTGGTCCTGGTCGGCGATGAAGCGGTCGCGGTCGCGATAGGCCAGCCGCCCGGCCTCAATTTCCAGGTGCAGGCGCTCGGCGCCATTGGGGTCGAGCCCGCCAAGCTTGAAGCCCGACAGTATGTTCAGCATCAACAGCGCCGTCAGCCCCTGATTGTTGGGTGGCATCTGGTGGATGTCGTAGCCGCCATAGGACGTGCTGACCGGCGCCACATAGTCGCCTTTGGTCGCGGCGAAATCCTCGTGCGAGTGAAGTCCGCCGAGATCATTGAGGCGGCGCACGAGATCGTCGGCGACCGCGCCTTCGTAGAATCCGGCGCGGCCGTGCCTGGCGATGATCCGCAATGTCGCCGCGAGGTCCGGCTGCCGGTGCACATCGCCGGCCTTCGGCGCCTTGCCGCCCGGCAGGAAGATGCGGGCGGCGTGCTCGTCTCCCGACAGGTCGGCTTCCGGTCCGGCCCAGTCGAAGGCGACGCGGTCATGCACGACATAGCCGTTCTCGGCGTAGTGGATAGCCGGCGCCAGCGCCTCGGCAAGGCCCTTGCGGCCATGGTCCTCCAGCAGGCGGCACCATGCGTCGACGGCGCCCGGCACGGTGACCGCGTGCGGTCCCCGCAGAGGGATGCTGTCGAAGCCCCTTTCCAGATACCAGTCGACCGTCGCCTTGGCAGGGGCGCGGCCCGAACCGTTGAAGGCCAGCACCTCGGCCTTCCCCGCCGGGCAGTACAGCACGAAGCAGTCGCCGCCGATGCCGGTCGACTGCGGTTCGACCACGGCCTGCACGGCGGCGGCGCAGACGGCGGCGTCCATGGCGTTGCCGCCGGCGCGCAGCATCTCGATGGCGGCAAGAGTCGAAAGCGGGTGCGACGTGGCCGCGACCGCTTCCATGGCACGAACCGGCGAGCGGCCGGGAAACTGGAAATCACGCATACTGTCTGGATACCCCTTGGCTGTGGTAAATCATTGCCGCCGCGCGGGAATCCGCGCAACCGACAAAAACGCGAGCTGGTCGCCAGTCGTCGGATAATGCCGCGATGGACCGGATGAAACCGGCCACCGCCCATGATAGTGTCCGCGCACCCTTGAAGCTCACCCCTGAACGCACGTTCGGCCGTGGCGCGGATGTCGGCATGCCGGTCACCGGCTGTCGTACGAGCGGCACAGCCGAACCGGAGGTCCAAATGTCGGTTGTCGAGGAAGACCCTTCCCCCGCGGTCCTCTCCCATCCCGAGGAGATCAAGTCGGTTTTCGACCTTCGGCTGGGCAAGCATGTCACCTTGCAAGGCAGCGCCAGGATAACCCCGGCAGGCGTGATCAGCGCCGGCATCGCCGTCGCCCTTATGACGCTCGCGCTGGGGTATCTCGCCTCGTCGACCAGGCGACGCGGGAAATAGGCGGGACTGGTCTAAATAGGCGGGACTGGTCTGGGGCGCCGGACAATGGTGTTCCACCCTGTCGTCAATGGCACTCTGTGAGCGGCTGGCTTTGCCGTCAGCGGTTGAAAAATGGCGCGCCCGAAGAGATTCGAACTCCTGACCCCCAGATTCGTAGTCTGGTGCTCTATCCAGCTGAGCTACGGGCGCGCAACAGGCCATGCTTTCCATGACCCCGCGAGCCGATCGTGACGACCGGCCGCGACGAGACGTGTTCCCTAGCGACTGAATTTGCGAAAAGCAAGCAGATCCGGCAAAAGTTTTGTCGCCTGGCTGTCATCTGGCCAGGCAACGCGCAATCCCGGCCGATCGATTGTCCTTGCGCGGCGATGGAGGGCGGGGCCGGAGGCCAACCGGCGCCCGAACCGTCATGCCGGGCGGCGCAGGCTGCCGCGTGCCTGGTCGAGCCGGACCGGCTGGTCGGGAATGGTCACCGCGAAGGTGGTGCGCCCGCCAATCGACTCGACCAGTTCCACCGTGCCGCCATGCGCCCGGATCAGTTCATGCGCGATCGCCAGGCCAAGGCCGGTGCCGCCGCTGCGGGCCGAGCCGCGGAAGGCCGCGAACAGGTTCTCCCGCGCCTTGGGCGGCAGGCCGGGGCCGGTGTCGGTGACGGCGATGCGGCTGACGCTGCCCAGCCGCACGGCCGACACGGCGAGCCGGCGCACGATGGCGCTTTCCGTATCCGCCGCCATTGCCTGCACCGCGTTGCGGCAAAGGTTGGTCAGCACCCGGAACAACTGGTCGGAATCGGCGTCGACCTCGAAGGCCGCGTCGACGGCGTTGACGAATTCGATGCCGCCTTCGGTGTCGAGCAGGCCATGGACGTCTTCAACCAGCTGGTGCAGCCGCAGCCTCCGGCGCGCCGGCGGCGGCTCCTGGGTGCGTCCATAGGCCAGCACGCCTTCCGAATAGGAAACCGCGCGGTCGAGCGCGCGCAGCAGTTTCGGCGCGAAGGCCTGGACGGTCGGATCCTTGACGTGGCGCAGGCGGTCCGACATCAGCTGCGCCGACGCCAGGATGTTGCGCATGTCATGGTTGATCTTGGAGACCGCCAGGCCGAGATTGGCAAGGTGCTTCTGCTCCGACAGCATCTTCTGCAGCCGCTCTTGCATCTGCGACAGCTCGCGCTCGGCAACGCCGATCTCGTCGGCGCGCGCGGCGGGGTGGATGATGCGTCCGGGATCGTCGGGCGCCTCGGAGAAGGACAGCATCGAGCGCGTCATCGTCCGGATCGGCCCGATCATGATCAGGTCGATCGCGGCATAAACCAGCATCGCGGTGAACAGTGAGATCAGCAGCGAGACGAAGGCGACGTTGCGCGAATACCGCAGCATTGCATGACGCAGGCTGTAGTCCGGCATGATCAGCTCGAATTCCTTGTCGCTGTCGCCAACCGGCCCGAAGACGCGCAGCATCCGGTCGCCGCCGAAAAACAGCGTGTCCAGCGCGCCGGTCATGCCCTTGACCATGCCGATGCTGGCGATGTCGATATGCTCGTCGACCTTCGGCGGCATCTCGGCCACGACCAGGAGCCGCGACACGCCGCCGTCCCGCACGGCGATGGCCTTGGCGCCGATCGCCATCAGCACGTCGTTCTGGGCCTCGCGCGACAGCGAAGTGGACTCGCCCTGCACCAGCACGATCGACACCGCCGCGGCCGTGCTCAGCCGCTCCTTCAGCCAGTTTAGCCGGTAGCTGGCGATCCAGGGCAGGAAGATGAGCACCTCCGCCAGGAGCACGAAAACGATGGTCAGCAGCAGCAGCTTCGTCGACAGGCCGCGCGATAGCGGCACGGTTCGGCTGGCGATGGTCGCCGTGCCGATTGCCTGCTCCGCCTGCGCGATCTCGCTCATTTGTCTGTCTTCACGATCACTTGATCGCTCAGACTAGGCGATTCCGGCATTTTTGCCAATTTCAACCTTCGTGCGAACCCGAACTCAATACTGATCCAGCGCAATCCGCTGGCGCCGGCGCCGGATTGACTTCCAAAACCCTTCTTTCTATAAGCCCGCACACGCTCGGGCCATTCGTCCCGGCGCGGTTTCGATCGCGCCAAAACCGGTCCGGCAAAGCTCCTGTTACAAAGTGACAGAATCAAGAAGGGCCGCACCCCGCGGTATTAAAAGAAATGAAGCGTACCTACCAACCGTCCAAACTCGTCCGCAAACGCCGGCACGGCTTCCGTGCCCGCATGGCCACCAAGGGTGGTCGCGGCGTCGTCGCAGCTCGCCGCAATCGTGGCCGCAAGCGGCTCAGCGCCTGAACGGAAGACGAGATCGTTGCCCGCATCCGGCAAGCCAGTGGGACCAGATCCCAAGCGGCTTCTGAAGCGCGCGGAATTCCTGGCCGTCCGTCGTGGTGAAAAGCGACGCGGGCGGCTTTTTCTCGTCGAGGTTCTCGATCGCGGCGACGGCCTGTCGCCGCGCGTCGGCTACACCGTCACCAAGAAGGTCGGCAACGCGGTTGTCAGAAATCGCGTCCGGCGGCGGCTGCGGGAAGCCGTCCGCACGCACGCGGCGAGTGACATGGCGCCTGGCAATGACTATGTCATCGTCGGGCGCGAAGACGTGCTTGCCATTCCGTTCGGCCAGTTGAAGGCCGAGCTCTCCCGCCGACTGCGCGGAACACGATAGGCCAAGGGCTTTCGATGGAAAACAACCGGAACTTCTTCATCACCATCGCGCTGTCGGTGCTGATCCTGGCGGTATGGCAATATTTCTATGTCTTGCCGCGCAGCGAGGCGCAGCGTGAAGCGGCCCGCGTCGAGCAGCAGCGCGTCGAGGAGCAGAAGAAGGCGGCCGGCGCCAATCCCGGGGATACCACCACGCCCCTGGCGCCAGGCGCCATTCCGAACACGCCGGGCACCGACGCTGTCACCCCGGCCGGCCGCGAACAGGCCCTGGCGACCAGCACGCGCGTCAGGATCGACACGCCGAGCCTCGAAGGGTCGATCAACCTGACCGGCGCCCGTCTCGACGACCTCAAGCTCAAGCACTACACCGAGACGGTCGACAAGACCTCGCCCGAGATCAGCCTGCTCAATCCGGCGGCGCTGCCCAATGGCTACTATGCCGAGATCGGCTTTGTCGGCAACGACAAGACCGGCGCCGTACCCGGGCCCGAGACGGTGTGGGCCGTCGATGGCAACGCGACGCTGACGCCGTCGACGCCGGTCACGCTGACCTATTCGAACGACAAGGGCCTGACCTTCAAGCGCACCTTCTCCGTAGACGACAACTACATGTTCACCGTTTCCGACGAGGTGCGGAACTCGGGCACGGCTCCCGTATCGCTGTCCAACTACGGCCGCGTCACCCGTTTCGACAAGCCGCTCGTCGCCAGCACCTATGTGCTGCACGAGGGCCTGATCGGGGTCACCGGCACGGAGGGGTTGCAGGAGCATAAGTACGCCGCCATCGAAAAGGACAAGCAATACACGCCGACCAAGTCCACCGATGGCTGGCTGGGCATCACCGACAAATATTGGGCAGTGACCCTGGTGCCGAGCGAGAAGCAGCCGTTCCAGCCGCGCTACGCCTATTTCGAGGACGGCCGCCATCGCTACCAGTCCGACTTCCTCACCGACCCGATCAATGTCGACGCCGGCAAGTCGGCGACGGTCGAGACCGAAGTCTTCGCCGGCGCGAAGGAAGTCAACAAGGTCAACGCCTATGCCCAGGACCGGAATATCCGCTTGTTCGATCGGCTGATCGATTGGGGGTGGTTCATCTGGATCACCAAGCCGATGTTCCTCCTGATTGACACGCTCTACAAATTCTTCGGCAATTTCGGCCTGGCGATCCTGGCCACCACCGTCATCGTCAAGGCCATCTTCTTCCCGCTCGCCAACAAATCCTACGCGTCGATGGCGAACATGAAGAAGGTGCAGCCCAAGATGCTGGAAATCCGCGAGAAATACGCGGACGACAAGATGGCGCAGCAAAAGGCGATGATGGAGCTGTACAAGACCGAGAAGATCAATCCGCTGGCCGGCTGCTGGCCGGTGGCGCTGCAGATCCCGGTCTTCTTCTCGCTCTACAAGGTGCTCTACATCACCATCGAGATGCGGCACGCGCCGTTCTTCGGCTGGATCCAGGATCTGGCCGCGCCCGATCCGACCTCGATCTTCAACCTGTTCGGCCTGATCCCGATCACGCTGCCGCATATGCTGATGATCGGCGTGTGGCCGCTGATCATGGGCGTCACCATGTTCCTGCAGATGCGCATGAACCCGACGCCGCCGGATCCGACCCAGGCCGCGATCTTCACCTGGATGCCGGTGATCTTCACCTTCATGATGGCGGGCTTCCCGGCCGGCCTCGTCATCTACTGGGCCTGGAACAACACGCTGTCGATCCTGCAGCAGGGCGTGATCATGAAGCGCCAAGGCGCCAAGATCGAGCTGTGGGACAATCTCGTCGCCTTGTTTCGAAAGAAACCCTCGCCGGCGGAATAGCCGGCAAGGAAGACACGAAAGTCATGAAAAGCCCCGGCACGTCCGGGGCTTTTCTGTTGCGCGGCGCCACATGTTCACGTTCCCGTGATCGGCGAAACCGCGAGCCGTTACGCGGCGTGACTGCGTGTGCGTTTTCCAAAGGCTATCAATCCCGATCAGCCCTCATCAGGAGGAAGAACACATGCGCTTGCCATCATTCAGGACCATCGCCATTTCGGCCCTCGTCGCCAGCGCGGCCATCGCCGCTCCAGCCTACGCCAAGAACCCCAATGTCGGCGGTGCGCCGATGTACGCCAGCAAGAACATCGTCGAGAACGCCGTCAACTCTAAGGATCACACGACGCTGGTCGCCGCCGTGAAGGCAGCCGGCCTGGTCGACACGCTGCAGGGCGCCGGGCCGTTCACCGTGTTCGCGCCGACAAACAAGGCGTTCGCCGCGCTGCCCAAGGGCACCGTCGATACGCTGCTCAAGCCCGAGAACAAGGACCAGCTCGTCAAGATCCTGACCGCCCATGTCGTTGCCGGCAAGCTTTCGGGCGCCGAGCTGATGAAGAAGGCCAAGGCGATGGGCGGCAAATACGAGCTGAAGACCGTCTCCGGCGACACGCTGACCGCCGAGGTCAAGAAGGGCAAGCTCTACATCATGGACGAGTCCGGCGGCGAGGCCAGGGTGACGATCGCCGACGTCAACCAGTCGAACGGCGTCATCCACGTCGTCAACAAGGTGCTGTTGCCGAAGTAACGGCTTCCGACGGACGGGGCGGATCTTTGGGGCTTTCTTGGTTCGCCTTCGCGCCTCGTGACGAGGCGCCACGTTCTTGCGAAGTCGTATCGGCGAAGCCCGGGGTCCTGTCGTCCTTCACAGGGCCCCGGTTTCTTTTTGGCCGCCGCCGGCTGGTCTCCCGCGACAGGCGCCGCCCTTGGTCACTCCATGACTGCGCTGTGGTCTATCTGGGCCGGGGTCGCGGGCTTGCGCAGCAGCAGAACCAGCGGAATGGCGGCGAGCGACAGGATCATCATCAGCTTGAAGTCGTCTATATAGCTGATGATCGTCGCCTGCAGCGTGACCACGCCGTCGAGCGCCGCGCGGCCCGCCGCGCTGTATGGGTTCATCGCCGCGAAGATCGCGGGGTTGCCGAACGCCGGGTTGTACGGTGTCACATAGGTGGCGATGTTGGCGTGGTTGATCTGCACGTTCTGCGTCAACAGCGCGGTGACGACCGATATGCCGACGCTGGAGCCGATGTTGCGCGACAGATTGTACAGTCCGGTTCCTTCCGCGCGCCTCTCCGGCGCCAGCGTGGCGAAGGTGATGGTGGTCAGCGGCACGAACAGGAAGCCCAGCCCCGCACCCTGGATGAAGCCCGTGCTGACGATCGTCCATTGCGACACGTCGGGCGTCCAGCCGGTCATGTCGTACATCGCCCAGGCGGTGACCAGCAGGCCGGTCAGCAGCAGCCACCGCGTGTCGACCTTGCCGATGAGCTTGCCGACCAGGAACATGCACGCCATGGTGCCGAGGCCACGCGGTCCCATGACGATGCCGGCCGTCACCACCGGATATCCCATCAGCGTCTGCAAATAGGGCGTCATCAGGGCCAGGGAGGCCAGGTAGGTGATGCCGATGATGAAGATGAAGACCATGCCGATCGCGAAGTTCCTGTCCAGGAACAGCCTCGGATTGACGAAGCTGTTGCGGGCCGTGAAGGTATGGACGAGGAAGATGTAGAAGGCCGACGCGCAGATCAGCGCCTCGACGATGATCTCGGACGATGAGAACCAGTTGAGCTGTTCACCGCGATCGAGGAACATCTGCAACGCGGCGATTGAGACGCTGAGCGTGCCGAACCCCAGCCAGTCCAGCCTCGCCTTCATGTCCGTCTTCGTCTCCTGGACGAACATCCACACGCCCGTGAACGCCATCGCGCCGATCGGTACGTTGATGTAGAACACCCAGCGCCAGCTGACATTCTCCGTCAGCCAGCCGCCGATGACGGGTCCGAGCACCGGACCGACCATGACGGAAACGCCAAACAGCGCCATCGCCGAGCCGCGCTCCTCGACGCTGTAGATGTCGAGCAGGATGCTCTGCGCCAGCGGCACCAGCGCCGCGCCGAACAGGCCCTGCAGCAGCCGGAAGCCGACGATCTGCGGCAGCGACTGGGCGAAGCCGCAAAGCACCGACGCGCCGACGAAGCCGGTGATCGACGTCAGCAGGATGCGCTTGCGGCCGAAGCGGTTGGCAAGGTAGCCCGATGGCGGCGTCATGACGGCCGCCGCGACGATGTAGGAAGTGAGCACCCAGTTGATCTGGTCGGCGCTCGCCGAAACGCTGCCCTGGATATAGGGAAGCGCCACATTGGCGATCGTCGTGTCCAGGGCCTGCATGATGACGGCCAGGATCACGCATGCGGTGATGGCGCCGCGGTTGGCGACCGCGGGCGTGGCGCCTGCAGCGGCCGCGGCGGTCATGATCTGCGTCCGAACAGATTGGTTATGAAGTCCGGCAGGCCGCGCGCATGGCCGGTGTCGATGCCGACGACCACGCTCATGCCGCCGCGCAGCGGCGGCTTGCCCTGCAGATCATCGACCGTCACGCGCATGGGAATGCGCTGCACGACCTTGACCCAGTTGCCTGTGGTGTTCTGCGCCGGCAGCAGCGAGAAGCTCGACGACGAGGCGGGGCTGATCGAGGCCACCGTGCCGTGCCAGACAGCGCCCGGATAGGTGTCGACGCTGATGGTCGCCGTCTGCCCGGGCCGAACATAGGTCAGTTCGGTTTCCTTCGGCTCGGCCGCGATCCAGAGATCGGTGGCCGAAACCAGGCTGAATGCGGGCTGTGAAGCCGGCAGGTACTTGCCGACCTGCAGCGCGTCGACATTGGTGACGATGCCGTCGAACGGCGCCTTGACGACGGAATCGGCGAGATTGCGCTGGGCGTCGTCCAGGGCCGACTGGGCCTGCAGGTAGAAGGGGTTTTTCTCGATCGGCTGGTTGGCGTCGCCGCCAAGCTGGGCAAGCGTCGCCTCTGCCTGCGACCTGGCGACCGTAACCTTCTGCCGTGCGGCGACCAGATCGTGCTGGGCGCTGTCGAAGCTCGCCTTGGAAGCCGTCGAGGTCTTGAGCAGATCCTGCTGACGCTGGAAGGCTGCCTCGTAATAGGGAATGTCGGCCTGCGCCTGCGCGATCAGCGCCAGCGACTGCTGGTAGCTCGCCTGCAAGGTCAGCACCTGGTTGCGGACTGTTCCCAGTTGGGCCTGTGCGGCGGCAAGGGCGGTTTCGAAAGAGGCCGGCCTCAACCGGAACAGCACATCGCCCTTCTTGACCGTCTGGTTATCGCGCACGTCGATCTCGAACACGGTGCCCGAGACATCGGTGGCGACGCCGAGCGACCGGGCCTGGATATAGGCATTGTCGGTGGTCATCACCTGGCCGCCGACCACGTAGTAATAGCCGCCGACGACCAGCGCGATCGGCAGCAGCGCAAACAGGATCGGACGTGTCAGGCTACGCCTGGGCTTGACGGGAGCCGCGGACGCCACGGCAACCGGATCTTGCCGCGGTTGCGTCGGCGGAGCCTCGAGTGCCGCCGGCTCCAGGGCCACCGGAGTTTCCAGCTCGTCATTATCGATGACGGTGCTGGCTCGCCTCTGCTCGCGTTCGCTGTCCAGCCGGATGACCTGGTCGCTCGGCCGGTCCGCAGCGGATCCATCCTTGACCGGTTTCTTGGGTGAGGTCGTTTCAGCCATGGACTTTCTCCCCGTCGACGGGCTTGAGCCAAGCCTCGAGCGGAATGGGTGTGATCAGGATTGGCGGCGGACGCCGCCGGGTTCCGGACGAGCGCCGGGGGTGCTCGGATAGCTCGCGAGGCAGGCGCGCGGCATCCTGCGGCACGGTGCCGATGTTGGGCGAGGAGGACATATCAGGGGATCGGTGCGGCTGACAACTTTTCGTGAGCATGCTTATTATCATCATGCACATAATCCCGCTGGACGGTATGTGCAAGATGGATTAGGCCGCCTGGAGCAAGCGTCGCATCCGGGTGGCGCAACAGGCGAGCCGGCTCGGCGAGGTGGCAGGATGACGATGAAATGGCTCAGGATCGCGATCGTGGCTGTCGTGGCGGGCTGTGCGTTTCCGGCCGCCGCCAGAAAGGCCGTCAGCTGCGGCGGGGCCGCAATGCTGGGAGGCGCGCAATTGAACTGCAGCCATGTCGACCCCGGCGCGCCGCCCCAGTTCTGCGGCTTCAGCTGGGCTCTGCACCTGTCGACCGGCGACCAGAAAGTCGTCGAGGGCAGTTTCCTGCTGCCGCCCGGGGCCACCAATGTCCAGGTCTACCAGGGCAGTGGTTTCGATCGCGCCATGTCCGATCCGATCGTGATTTGCCGCGGCACGAAGTGAACATCGCGAAGACGCGGGGCTCGCTCATCGGGTGATTGGTGCTATAGGGCGGATCACGCTATCTTGAACATCGCTTGTCCACAGCGCTTGCGCCCGCTGTCATTTCAACGGATTTCGCCATGGGCCGACCCGGCCCGGCGAACGCCCCTTCTGGAGCCAGCAGCTTGAACGCTCTGAACAGCACCGTCATCACCACCGACCTGTTTACGCGGGGATGGATCTTCATCCGCGGCGTGCCGGCCATGAAGTTCCTGCCGCCGGAAGGGCCGCCGGAAATCGCCTTTGCCGGCCGCTCCAACGTCGGCAAGTCATCCCTGATCAACGCGCTTGTCAACCAGAAGGGCTTGGCGCGCACGTCCAACACGCCTGGGCGCACGCAGGAGCTCAATTATTTCGTGCCGGACGGGTTTACCGGCGAGGGCGCCGACCTGCCGCCCTTGGCGCTGGTCGACATGCCGGGCTAAGGCTACGCCACCGCGCCGAAGGAGAAGGTCGACGAATGGACCAAGCTGGTCTTCGACTACCTCAAGGGCCGCGTCACGCTCAAGCGCGTCTATGTGCTGATCGACGCCCGTCACGGCATCAAGGCCAAGGACGATGAAGTCCTGTCGCTGCTCGACAAGGCGGCGGTGTCCTACCAGATCGTGCTGACCAAGACCGACAAGATCAAGGCCGCCGGCGTGCCGGGTCTGATCGAGGAGACGCTGGCGAAGATCAAGAAGCGGCCGGCGGCATTTCCCTTCGTCCTGGCGACCTCGTCGGAAAAGGCCGAGGGCCTGGAGGACTTGCAGGCAGCGATCGTGCTTGCCGCCAATGGCGGCTGACCCGGCGCGGTGCCTCGCCCCGACGCGGCCAAGGCTCCGATCAGCCATAGTCGGGCAGGGCAAGCGCGCCATGGGCCTGACGCGAACTGTCTTTCCGGAGGCCCGTGCTTCCTGCCTCGGCCGCCATTTTTCGAATGGCCTCGTTGCGGGCGTCGATATCTTCCTGAGTGTCCGGGATCATGATCTTCTTGCCTTCATCGACCAACGCCTGGTTCATCTCGACGAAGGGCCGGGCCAGCTTTGCATAGGCCTCGAAAGCGGAGCCGTGGTCGGACTTGGTCGCGATCTCGCCGGCCAGCACATAGGCGCCGACAAGCGCCATGCTCGACCCTTGACCCGACATGAAGGAGGTGGCGTGCGCGGCGTCTCCCGCGAGCACGACGCGCCCCTTCGACCAGGCCGGCATGTGAATCTGGCTCACCGAATCGAAAAACAGATCCCCCGCCTTGCGCATCGCCTCCACCATCCGGGGTACGATCCAGCCGTCGACCCCCTTGAACATATCTGCGGTCAGTTCGCGCCTGCCAGCGTCGGTGAGGCTCTTTCGCAACGGCGAGGCCGGGTATTTGAAGACAAGGAACGCGAAGGCCGGGCCGCCATCGTTGGTCGCGTAGATCACCGCATTTCGTCCCGGAAGCGTGTAGACCAGGGCGCCGCGATCGAGACCGAAGGTGTTTGGCATCGTGAATCCGGCAAAGCAGTAGCCGATGTAACGCTCGAACTGGGACTCGTGGCCGAAGACCAGGGAGCGTGTGTTCGAATGCAGGCCATCGGCGCCGATGACGATGTCGTAGGTCACTGCGCCCCCGCCGGCAAACGTCACGTCGACGCCGCGGTCATGCTCCCGCAGGGTGGCGATGGAGTCGTTGAATCTGTAGGTCGTCGCGTCCTTCGTCTCGTCATACAGGATCGTGGCGATGTCGCCCCGGCGGATCTCGATATCCTTGCCTCTGACGCCTTCGGTGATGGCTTCCGGGTCGATCTTCGCCAGCACCGTGCCGCGCGCGTCGACGAAGCCGATGCTCTTTGAATCGACATGCGCCGCCCGCATGCGGGAATAGAGCCCCATCCGCTCCACCACTTCGACCGCCGTGCCCCGGACATCGATCGGATAGCCGCCGCCGCGCAAGGACGACGACTTTTCCACGACCGTCGCGTTGATCCCATACCGCGTAAGCCAGAAGGCGAGCGCTGGCCCCGTAATGCTGGCGCCGGAGATCAAAACGTTCCTGACAGAATTCTCACGCATCGTCCGAATTCCTTGCTTGCGACGGCGCGGCATATTGCTTCCGGGCCAGATAAGATGCAGAAAGCGATCTTATTGCTGTTTGACACGGTCGTCAATTAGACTCACACGTGCATCTTATGGGGGTTGGATGGAAAAGAGGAGTCGGCGGCGCGGTGAAGCTCTTCATGCGGCCATCCTTGACGCCGCGTGGACGGAACTGCTGGAGGGTGGTTATTCCGACTTTACCGTGGAAGCCGTGGCGAAGCGTGCCGGAACAAGTCGCCCTGTTTTGGCCCGCCGCTGGCCAAGGCGAGCCGATCTGGCTGTCGCCGCGCTGGTCCACTACAACAAAACTAATCCGATCGAGTTTCCCGAGCTTGGAAGCGTGCGCGAAGAGTTGATCTTCGCCCTGCAAAAACTCTCGGAACGGGGCACGAGGACCGTGATGAAGGTCGTGCTCACGATGAACGATTATTTCATTGAGACCAATTCGAACATGGCCGATCTCCGCGCCGTTCTGGTCGGCGAGAACAAGTTCGAAGAGGTGCTGCGGCGCGGCGTCGCAAGAGGAGAGTTGGACGAGGGCAGATTGACTTCGCGCATATCGTCCTTGCCGCTCGACCTTCTACGCCACGAGGTGCTGATGACGCGCAAGCCCATCTCAAACGAGCTGATTGTCGAGATCGTCGATACGATCTTCTTGCCGCTGGCTTCCGCCAGGGACGCGCATTGACGCGGGGCGCGCCGCACTGGTCACGGCGCCATGTGCGGCATGGTCACCGATACTGCCTTACACCTACGCCTCCAGCGCGATCGTCTGGCTGGCCTCTTCCTCGGCAAGCTTTTCCGTCCCGTAGAACTTCAGGAACATGCCGACGCCGGACCTGACGATCTGGTCGATCTCTTCCTGGTTCGGAGCCTTGGTGCGGTAAGCGAAGATGCATTGCCGGAAAAGCCCGGCAAGGCACAGTTCTGTGAACTGATAGGCGGCAAGATCGACATCGTCGATCTGTAGCAGGCCGCGTTCGATGGCGGCATTGAGGAACGCCACGACCTTGTCGTGGCCACGCTTGGGGCCGCGCTCGTAAAAACGCGCGCCCATATCGGGGATCCTGTCGGAGGCGCCGATCACCGTGCGCTGCGCCTGGATGACCTTGGCCGAGGTGATCTTGAGCGACAGCACCTTTCCGAATTTAACCAGCGTCTGGCGAAGGTCGTCGGCGCGGTCGAGCATGTCGTACATGTTCTTGAAGATGGTGCCGCGCTCTTCCTCGATCAGCGCCTCGAACAGCTCTTCCTTGTTGGCGAAATAGACATAGATCGTGCCTTTGGACACGCCCGCCTCACGCGTGATGTCGTTCATCGAGGCGGCTTCGAACCCCTTGTCGATGAAGACGCGACGGGCGCCGTCGATGATCTGGCCGCGCTTGACCGGGTCCTGCCCCGCCGCAGGACGGCCGCGACGCAGGACGTCGCACGGATCGTTGTCAGCATTGGGTAAGGTTTCAGCCATAGAGTGACACCTCGGAAATAATTCGAACCAACCGGTTCGATTGCACTTGATATGGTCCTCTTTACGCGCTATGTCAACGGCCGGATCGAACCGAACGGTTCAGTATTATAGTATTTTCCTAGAGAAGATGTCATGGCCTCGAACGCGCCCACCTCCGCCGAAGTCCGCCCCTTTCCCAACGCCAAGGTCGCGCCGGCTACGGAAGCACCGGAAATTCCCGCGCAGCCGGTGGTCGCCCCGCCCCCGGCGGCTGAAACCCCTGTCAAGAAAAAGCGCTCCGTGCGGTCCTTCCTGCTGCCGATCATCGGGCTCGCCTTGCTGGGCGGCGGCGCGTGGTACGGTTACGACTACTGGACCACGGGCCGGTTCATGATCTCGACCGACGACGCCTATGTCCAGGCCGACATGGCATTCGTCTCGCCCAAGATTTCCGGCTATGTCGATCAGGTTAAGGTGACCGAGAACCAGCAGGTCAAGGCAGGCGATCCGCTGCTGACGATCGACGATGGCGACTACAAGATAGCCGTTGCCCAGGCCGAGGCGCAGATTGCCACGCTGGGCAAGACTCTCGACCGCATCGACGCGCAGACCAAGGCCGCGCGGGCTTCGCTGCAGCAGGCACAGGCGCAGAAGGTCGCCGACCAGGCGGCCGCCGATAATGCCGGCCGCGCCCAGCAGCGCGCCGCGCAGCTCGTCAAGTCGCGTGTCGGCACGCAGGCGCAACTGGACGATGCGCAGACCGCGCTCGACCAGGCCAATGCCGCCCTGGTCGGCGCCGACGCCCAGATCGCCGCCGCGCAGGCCAACATCGGCGTGCTCGAGGCGCAGCGCGCCGAGTCCGCCAGCACGCTCGCCTCGCTTCGGCTCGGCCGCGACAAGGCCGCGCGCGACCTGTCCTTCACCGTGCTCAAGGCGCCCTATGACGGCGTCGTGGGCAACCGTTCCGTCGAGCAGGGCGACCTGGTCAGTCCCGGCCAGAAACTCGCCGTCGTCGTGCCCCTGGACAAGCTCTACATCGTCGCCAATTTCAAGGAGACGCAGCTTGCCAGGCTGGTGCCGGGCGAGAAGGTCAAGGTCTCGGTGGACGCGATCAATAGCCAGGATTTCCAGGGGACCGTCTCCTCGCTGGCTCCGGCTTCCGGCGCGGTCTTCTCGCTTCTGCCACCTGAAAACGCCACCGGCAATTTCACCAAGGTGGTGCAGCGTGTCCCTGTCCGCATCGACGTGCCGGCCGAAATTCTGAAGAGCGGCAAGCTGCGCGCCGGCCTGAGCGTCGTTGTCGACGTCGACAGCCGGACGGCGCCCGCGGCGTCGAACTGAGCGGTCGACGGGGAACGATGCCATGGCGACCGCAACCCTGACAGCGGGATCACCGCCGGCCAGCCCGGCGGTGCCGGACACAATCTCGACCCGGCGCATCATTGCCTTCCTGGCGATGGTGTTCGGCATGTTCATGGCGATCCTCGACATCCAGATCGTCTCGGCCTCGCTGTCCGAGATCCAGGCGGGCTTGAGTGCCAGCTCGGACGAAATCCCATGGGTGCAGACCGCCTATCTGATCGCCGAGGTGGTGATGATCCCGTTGTCGGGTTTCCTCAGCCGGATGCTGTCGACCCGGGTGCTGTTCACGATCGCGGCGGCGGGCTTCACCGCGGCAAGCGCCTTGGCCGCCACCGCCACCAACATCGACCAGATGATCGTTTACCGCGCCGTCCAGGGCTTCATCGGCGGCGGCATGATCCCGAGCGTGTTCGCCGCTGCCTTCACCATTTTCCCGCCCTCGCGGCGCGCCATCGTCTCGCCGATGATCGGCCTTGTCGCGACGCTGGCGCCCACCATCGGCCCGACCGTCGGCGGCTATATTAGCCACGCCTTTTCATGGCACTGGCTGTTCCTGGTCAATGTCGTGCCCGGCATCCTGGTGGCGACCGCCGCCTGGTCGCTGATCGATTTCGACAAGCCCAACCTCAAGCTGTTCAACAAGTTCGACTGGTGGGGCCTCGCCGGCATGGCCGCCTTCCTGGGGTGCATGGAGTATGTGCTGGAGGAAGGCCCCAACAATGACTGGCTGCAGGATCAAGGGGTGTTCATCTGCGCCATCGTCATGACCATCGGCGCGGTGATCTTCTTCTGGCGCGTGTTCACCGCCGAGGAACCGATCGTCGATCTCAGGGCCTTCAGCAACATCAACTTCGCCTTCGGCTCACTGTTCTCCTTCGTCATCGGCATCGGCCTCTACGGGCTCACCTATCTCTATCCGGTCTTCCTCGGGCGCATCCGCGGCTACGATTCGATGATGATCGGCGAGGCGCTGTTCGTCAGCGGCCTGGCCATGTTCGTCACCGCGCCGATCTCGGGCATCCTGTCCAGCAAGATGGACCTGCGGCTGATGATGATGATCGGCTTTTTCGGTTTCGCCACCGGGACATGGTGGATGACGCATCTGACCGCCGACTGGGATTTCCACGAGCTGCTCATCCCGCAGATCCTGCGCGGCTGTTCGATGATGCTGTGCATGGTGCCGATCAACAACATCGCGCTCGGCACCTTGCCGCCCGACCGGCTGAAGAACGCGTCAGGCCTGTTCAACCTTACCCGCAATCTCGGCGGCGCCGTCGGCCTTGCCCTCATCAACACCGTGTTGATCGACCGCAATGCCTTCCACTATGCGAGGCTCTCCGAGCATGTGCAGTGGGGAAGTGCGGCCGCGCAGACCAAGCTCCAGAACATGACCCTCACCTTCCAGCAGACCACCGGCCTCGATGCTGCGAGCGCCGCGATCTACAAACTGTCGGGCATGGTGCAGCAGCAGGCGGCGCTGCTATCCTTCATGGACGTGTTCTATCTGCTGACAGTGCTGTTCGCGACGCTTGGCCTGTTCACCATGCTGATCAAGAAACCGGCCGCGCCGGGCGGTGGCGGAGGCGGCGGGCATTGAATCTGTTTGCGGGGAAAAGCGCGTAGGGATTTCCCCTGGGAAATAGGCCAACACAACAGATACCAACCGTGGGAAGCCAGTTTCGGGAAGCTCCTCCAGTCCATGACCGAACGGCTGACCACGCAAAAACTCCGGGCCGCAAGCCCGGAGTTTTTTCATTAGAGCAATTCCAGGAAAAGTGTGAAACGGTTTTCCGTCCGGAATTACGTCAAAACAAAGAGTTAGAGCGGTTTGCCGTTTCCGTGAAAAGGTGAACTGCCCTAAGAGTGGAGGCTTTGTCAGGCCGCGGCGGGCTTGAAGCTCAGCGCCACGCCGTTGATGCAATGGCGCAGGCCGGTCGGTGCCGGGCCGTCGTCGAAGACATGGCCGAGATGGCCGCCGCAGCGGCGGCAATGCACCTCGGTGCGGGTCATGCCGAGCGACCTGTCCTCGGTCTTGCCGATGCCGCCGGCGATCTCCTGCCAGAAGCTCGGCCAGCCGGTACCGGAGTCGAACTTCGTCTCCGATGAGTAGACCGGCAGGTCGCAGCCGGCGCAGGCGAAGACACCCTTGCGGTGTTCGTTGAGCAGCGGGCTGGTGCCGGGATATTCCGTGCCTTCCTTGCGCAGAACGTTGAAAGCAGCCGGCGTCAGGATGGCCTTCCACTCGTCGTCGGTCTTGGTGACCTCGAATTTTTCTGCGGCAAGCGCTGGCTGCGGGCCGCCCATGCGCAGAATTGTTGCGGCCGCCCCAACCACGCCGATGGCGGCGGCACCGCTCAAAAGAAAGTCGCGACGGTTCATGCCAATTCCTCCTGTCGTCTCTTTTGCCAGACTATACCGCCACGCGACAATCAAAAGCCGGTGACGGACGCTCTCGAACGAACTCCGCGCCGCTCCACGGTTGACCGTGGGGCGGCACGGAGCACGCGTGTCGATTGCGGATCACGGGAGCGAGACGACGCGATCGACCGAGAGCTCTTGCCGCAGGTTCGTCCGCGGCAAGCCCTTTGTTACATCTTCGGCAGCAGAACCTTGTCGATGACGTGGATGACGCCGTTCGACTGCTCGACATCGGCGATCGTCACATTGGCGACGTTGCCGTTCTCGTCGGTCACTGTGACCTTGCCGCCTTCGGCCTTGAGCGACAGCTCGCAGCCGCCGACCGTCTTCACCTTGTGGGTGCCGCCGTCAGCCTTGACCATCGACGCGACATCAGCCGCCATCGCCTTGGCGCCGATGACATGGCAGGTCAGGATCTTGACGAGCTTGTCCTTGTTCTCGGGCTTGAGCAGCGTGTCGACCGTGCCGGCCGGCAGTGCGGCGAAGGCCTCGTTGGTCGGCGCGAACACGGTGAACGGCCCGGCGCCCTGCAGCGTCTCGACCAGGCCGGCTGCCTTGACGGCGGCGACCAGCGTCGTGTGGTCCTTCGAATTGACGGCGTTCTCGACGATGTTCTTGTTGGCATACATGGCGGCGCCGCCGACCATCGGATTCTCTGCATAGGCAGCGGTGGCAAACGCGGAAACGGCGATAGTACCGGCGAGCAAAAGGGTGGCGAATCTACGCATGATGTAAAACTCCTCGGGTTTTCTCTTCCCATTTTTGGGGACGCGAGGAGATACGGAACACAAATGCGTGAGTTTCAGACTATCGGTGATTTTTCTTGTTTTATTTGTTCTGGCCACAGAATCCACCGCGCGATGGTTTGCCGGCGCACGGGCGCATATTAGCCCAGATGGCCCAGGATAGACTTGAAGCGTCGAGTCTTTATGTTCGGGTGCTGGTCAGATGCTCTTCAGATCGCCAGAGGCGACGAGAGGTCCTGTCGGATTCCCGGTCGGGGATCCGCCGGCCGGCTCGAGCGTGACGGCGAGCACCGCGCCCTGCGCGAGTTTCTGCTGGGCCGCCGGCGAGACGACGATATGCGCCGTCGACCCGATCGGAATGACGCCCATGGAGACGGGCGGGTTCTTGCCCTCGATCATCCACAGTTCGAAATCCTTGCCGGAAGCGCGCTCGCCGGACACGTGGGACAGGCCGACCTCGTGATGCGCGGCATCATAGACCGCGAGATATTTGACATCGCTGCCATCGGCGGCCAGCGAGGCGACAAGGCGGGCCTCCGGCTGCTCGACCACCGGGTTGAGATAGGGCAGGGCGATGTAGATCGCCAGCGCGGCGACCGCGGCTGCAGCCAGCCCACGCCAGAAGGCGAGACTGGACCACAGCCCGCCTGGCGATTGCGCGGAAGCTGCCGCTCCGGACGCGAACAGACGGCGATCGATCGCCGGCTTCACGGACGCGGGCGGCTCGATTTCGGGATAGGCGGCGGCGAGGGGCGAGAGGTTCACCTCCCAACCGTCGACGAGACGCGCGAAAGCTGTTTCGGAATCGATGCGCCGGGAGGCGATCTGACGCTCGTCCGCCGGCAGGACGCCAAGAACATATTCGGCGGCGAGCACGTCGTCGCCTCCATGTTCCGGTCCACTGTCTTGCGCGAAGGTCATCTTTCCAGGCATTCTCTGAGTTTCATCAGGCTGCGGCGCAGCCAGGTACGCATCGTGTTCAGCGGCACGCCATGGCGCTCCGCCAATTCGGCATAGCTTTCGCCCTTGAGATAGGCGCCCCGGACGGCCGCCGCCCGATCCTGTTCCAGTTCATCCAGGCAACGATGGATCCGTTCGGCTTCGCCGCCCGCCACCACCATTGCTTCCGGTCCCGGCGCCGGATCGGCCACATCGAGCGCCGCGTCGATATCGACGGCCGGTTTGCGGCGCGCCCTGATGCGATCGATCGCGTGGTTTCGCGCGATCGCCACCAGCCAGGAAATCGGGCTCAGCTCCGAAACGGCAAAACGGTCCGCCTTCGTCCATATCTTGACGAAGACTTCCTGCAGGGCTTCTTCCGCATCTCCGCGGTCATTCAATACACGAAGGCAGACGCCGAAAAGTTTCGCGCTGGTCTGGCGGTAGAGCAGATCGAACGCGGCCCGGTCCTTCATCGAAGTCCGGACGATCAGCTTGGTGATGTCCTGCGGCGTCATGTGAGGCAAATTAGGGTATTGCAATGTATTTGCAACGACCGAAATGGCCTTGTGCACGGCTAAGCTTCGTCAGCCGTGCCGTCGCTCGATTGCCAAGCAAGCCGCTGCTGGCTAGCCTTGCCCACAGCTAGGGGAGCGCCGCATGTCGGTCGAACATACTCTGTGGGCGCACGACGCCACCGGCCTTGCCGATCTGGTGCGCAAGGGCGAACTCTCCCCGCTCGAACTGACCGACGCCGGCATCGCCCGCGCCGAAGCGACGCGGCCGGAGATCAACGCAACTGCGGAGCCGCTCTATGAGGCGGCACGGGCACGGGCGCGAACCGTGGATCGTTCCTTGCCGCTGGCCGGCGTTCCCTTCGCCATCAAGGACCTCGGCATCGCCATCAAGGGCGTGCCGACGCATGGCGGCAGCCGCGTGCCGGCATGGCTGGCCGATGTCGATTCGGTGTTGACCGAGCGCTATCTTGCCGCCGGGCTCGTTCCCATCGTCACCTCGACGTCGCCGGAATACGGCCTGCGGCTGATGACCGAGTCCAAGGCCTTCGGCATCACCCGCAATCCATGGGACACCGGCCACACCAGCGGCGGCTCGTCGGGTGGCGCGGCAGCGCTGGTGGCTGCCGGCGTGGTGCCGGTGGCGCATGCCTCGGATGGCGGCGGTTCGATCCGGGTGCCGTCAGCCTGCACCGGCCTGGTCGGGCTCAAGACCTCGCGCGGCCGCGTCCCTCTGACGCCATTGGTCAGCGAAAGCTGGTACGGCATGGTGGTCGACCACGCCGTCACCCGCTCGGTGCGCGACAGCGCGCTGCTGCTCGACCTGACCCACGGTGCCGACTCCTTGTCGCCCTATGCCGCGCATGAGCCGAAGGGCACGTTCGCCGCCGGCGCCGCGCGCGATCCCGGCAAGCTCCGGCTGGCCGTCTACCGCAAGTCGCCGCTCGGCCTGCCGATTTCGGCCGAGACGCTGGCTGCGCTGGACACGGCCGTGGCGCTTGCCCGTGAAGGCGGCCATACGGTCGAGGACATCGACCTGCCCTTCATCGGGCGCGATTTCTTCGCCGACTTTGCCAGGAGCGTCGCCTCGGCCGTCGCCGGCACGATGCGGGCGGAGGCGCTGCGGGTCGGACGCCCGGTGATCGGCGACATCGAGCGGGCGACGCGCGTGCTCGCCCGCTTCGGCGAACTCACCTCGGCCGGCGAGACCTATACCGGGCTGCAGCGGCTGCACGCCACGTCGCGGCGCCTGATCGCCGAAACCAGCCAGTATGACGCCGTGCTGATGCCTATCATCGCCCACCCGCCGCTGGCCTGCGGCGCCATGGATCCGAAAGGCGCCGATGATCTGATCGAGACCCTGCTCGACAAGCTCCATTTGACGCCCCTGCTGAAACTGAAGCCCGTGTTCGACCAGCTGATGGACAAGAGCCTGTTCTTTACCCATTGGCCGGCGATCCAGAATGTCAGCGGCCAGCCGTCGATCGCGCTGCCGGTGTATGTCACCGATTCCGGCCTGCCCCTCGGCATCCAGGCGGCAGGCCGTCCGGGCGACGAGGAGACGCTGCTGTCGCTTGCCGCGCAGATGGAGAAGATTTCCGGTTGGCTCGACCGCAGGGCGCCGCTGATGGTGCCGTCATGATGACGCGGTCGTGAACCCTCACGGATGGCGGGAAACCCGAATATGACAGCAATGCCATTTGCGGGCCGTCTCAATTCCCGCTAAGACGCCGCCGTCTTTACCGGATGCAAGTCGCCCAAGAATGCCCAGCCGTTCTGGGACAAGCACATGCATGAAACAAACAGCAGGGAGCCGCCCGATGACGGAGATAACCGCCACCGCCGAAATGCAGGCCGCCCTGCTGTCGCGGGCTCTGCCCTACATGCAGCGCTACGAGCACAAGACGGTCGTGGTGAAATACGGCGGCCACGCCATGGGCAATATCGAGCTTGGCAAGGCGTTCGCCCGCGACATCGCGCTGTTGAAGCAATCCGGCGTCAACCCGATCGTCGTCCATGGGGGCGGCCCGCAGATCGGTGCCATGCTGGCCAAGATGGGCATCGAGTCCAAGTTCGAAGGCGGGCTGCGCGTCACCGACCAGAAGACGGTCGAGATCGTCGAGATGGTGCTGGCCGGCTCGATCAACAAGGAGATCGTGGCGCTGATCAATGCCGAGGGCGAATGGGCCATCGGCCTGTGCGGCAAGGACGGCAACATGGTCTTCGCCGAAAAGGCGCGCAAGACCCTGATCGACCCGGATTCCAACATCGAGCGGGTGCTCGATCTCGGCTTCGTCGGCGAGCCGGTCGAAGTCGACCGCACCTTGCTCGACCTCCTGGCGCGCTCGGAGATGATCCCGGTGCTGGCGCCGGTCGCACCCGGCCGCGACGGCCACACCTACAACATCAACGCCGACACCTTCGCTGGCGCCATCGCCGGCGCCTGCCAGGCGACGCGCCTTCTGTTCCTCACCGACGTGCCCGGCGTGCTCGACAAGGACAAGAAGCTGATCGACGAATTGACGGTGGCCGAGGCCCGGGCGCTGATCAGGGACGGCACCGTTTCGGGCGGCATGATCCCCAAGGTCGAGACCTGCATCGAGGCGATCGAGCGCGGCGTCGAAGGCGTCGTCATCCTCAACGGCAAGACGCCGCACGCGGTGCTGCTCGAACTGTTCACCGAACACGGCGCCGGCACGCTGATCGTGCCCTGAGCCGTGCCGAGGGCGGACTGCAGCCCGAGCTTAAGCAGCCATCGCCCGCGGCAGGTTGCGCATGCGCGTAAACTTGACAGGAATAGTGGGACCTGGCCCCGTCTCACCATCGCATGCCCTGAATCCATTTGAAGGTTCAGCTTGGTCCTGACCGGCAAGATCCATTCGAACGGTCGCGCGACCCCGCCAACGACACACCTGGCCACACCGGTGCCGCCGGCTTTCTTACCGGGCGTCGAAAGGCCATCGATTCCTCTTCCGCGTCCTGCGGCGCGCCCCAGAATTCGGCGAGCGTCGGGCCGTCCTTCACCCTGATGTCGCGCACCAGAAATCCCCAGACCTCGCGGAACCAGACGCGGCGGCCCATCTGCGTGTACCAGCGCATGGAATGCCGCTGCTCGGGATCGGGATGGAACAGGATGCGCGCCAGCGCTTTCGGCCGCGACTGCACAGCCAGTTCGATGAGCTTGACGCTGAAGAACAGCATCCACGGCTTCAGCCGCGTCATGTGCAGTACCTGGTGCTTGTAGTCCCACAGCCGCGCGTCCTGCTGGATCACCCTGCGGTCGCGGGCGATCCTGAAGAACGGCGTCCAGCGATGCGGCGTCACGTAAAGCGCCTGGATCTGGTCGGGGTCATAGGCGATGAGCTGGCGAAAGCCCCGCCAGAGATCGCGAAAGCCTTCATCCTCGAAGCCGGCCACCCAGGTCGCCATCGACAGGATGCCGTGTTGGCGCAGCAGCCGGATCGCCTCGCGGTCGGATGAGGTGCTGCCGCCCTTGCGGATCAGTTGCAGCGTCCGCTCGTCGGTGTTTTCCATGCCGAGCAGCCAGCGGATCACACCAGCCTTGCGGTAGAGATGGAGGATGTCGGCATCGCGCACGATGTCGTCGGCACGGGTCGAGCCGACGATCAGCACCGGCACGTTCTCGGCGATCAGGGCGTCAAGAAAGGCGCGCCACGCCTTCTTCGAAACCGTCGGATTTTCATCGGCGAGGTTGACGAGCTCGACGCCGTGCTCGCGGTGCAGCCAGGCAATCTCGCGCGCGAATTCCACCGGATTGCGATGCCTCCAGCGGTTCCAGAAACCCCGCTGGCCGCAATAGTTGCACAGATGCGGACAGCCGCGCGAAAACTGCATGACCACGGCACGCTTGCCGCCCCAATAGCTGTAGCGGCCGTGATCGATCAGTTCCCAGCCGACGCGGTAGGCGTCGAGATCGGCAATCGTCATGGCCGCCTGCGTGGCGAAGGGGCGGCGCAATTCGTCGCGAAAGGCGATGCCGGCCACGCTCGCCGGCGGTTGGTGCATCTCCAGCGCCTCGACCAGCGCCACGACGGTCGCCTCGCCCTCGCCGCGCACGATGAAGTCGAAGACATCAGTCTCGGCCAGGACGTCGCGCCAATGATAGGTCGGAAAGACGCCGCCATAGATGATGATCGTTGAAGGTTCGCGCTGCTTGATCATCCCGGCGATCAGCAAGGCGGTCGGGTGAGCCGAGGTCGAGCCGGAATGGCCGATCAGCACGAAATCGGGAAGCCCCTCCAGCGCGTCGCGCACGACGCTGTCGAGCGACATCGGCCCGAACTCGGCATCGACCAGCCGCACCTCATGACCGGCGTCGATCAGCGGCCCGCCGATCGCCAGCAGGCCGAGCGGCGGCAGATGGTCGTCCGGCACGCGGCTGCCGATGGCGGTATGCGGCGGATTGATCAGGACGATTTTCATGACGGACCCTTCAATGATGGTCCGCTTGGCCTAGTCGGCCATTCAGACGCGGAATGGGGCCCGGTTCAGCAGTTTCCGTGCAGCTATCCCGCAGATGTCGGCAAAATCTCTCATCGCCTGAGATGCCCAAGCGGCACATGGCCGGGCCCTTTGATGTTCTGCAGCACCAGCTGGGTGTGGACGTCGCGCACGCCGTCGAGCCGCATCAGCCGATGCATGACGAAGGCATTCAGCTCGTCGACCGAAGGCACCATGACATGCAGCAGGAAATCGTGGTCGCCGGTCATCGTCCAGCACGCCGAAACCTCGTCCATGCGCTGGACGGCGGCAATGAAGCTTTCGGGCGAGCCGTCGCTGTGACTGACAAGGCGCACCTGGATGAACACCTCGACCATCAGGCCGACCGCGCGGCGGCTGATCACGGCGGCGAAGCCCTTGATGATGCCAGCCTCCTGCAGCGCCTCGAAGCGCCGCGCGCAGGGTGTCGTCGACAGGCCGATCTCCTGCGCGAGCTCGGACACGGGCTTGCGGCCATCGCGTTGCAGCGCATCGAGCATCTTGATCTCGAAATCGTCGAATCGAGGCATTTCCACTCCGTTGGTATGGAATCTTAGTGAACACTACCTCGAATGGGATGTATGGGCCATCAACAAAACCGTTTTGCCTCGGCAAACCCGCTTACATTCGCCACGTCAGCCATCGATCTGCGAGGAGGAAACCCATGACGACGATGAGCGTTGCCGACCATGCCCGCGACTGCGCGGCGCAGGGCTTGCGTGGCGACTATTCGGTCTGCCGCTCCGACTTCACCGTGGCGCAGGGGTATGATTACAGCGCGGAGGAGCAGGC
>NZ_JBAZUD010000009.1:0-61824 GCF_041661565.1 Mesorhizobium sp. | reverse complement strand
GCCGGGGGCCGGCACATCCGACTTCTGTTTGCATTCTTTCAGCCAGACGTCATAGACGGCATGTTCGACGGCGTTCAGTCCCGGGCTTTCGGCAAACATCCAGCCCGTGAAAATACGGCGAATCTTGCGGTCGAGCGTGATCTCATCGACCTCGACGAAGGAATCGGTCTTCGGCGCCTCCGCTTGAGGCCGGGAGTAGCAGACGCGCGGCGTCACCTGCAAAGCGCCGAACTGCACGGTCTCATCGATATAGACATCGAAGGTGATGATGCGACCGGTGATCTTGTCGATGCCGGCGAATTCGGCAATCGGATTGGCGATGCGATCGGAGCCCACCGCCGCCGGAGGGGGCGTTGCCGGCTCAGGCGAGGCCGCGAAGGTCCCCGTGCTGACGGCAAGGCCTGCGGCTAGGGTCATGCCGCCCATCGATGTCAGGCTTAAGAAGTTCATCTAGGGATACCGGTGGTTCGCGCCCGGGTGATTCTGTCGATCGCCAAGGCTAGTCGCCGTTTTCTGATCAGCAAGCTGCTAAACACCAATTGTGGCGATAACGGACCGACCCGCACTCCGCCGCGACCACCTTGGCGCTACGACCCTGGTGTCCAGGCGTCGTAGTCGCCGGTGACCTGCGGCCGATGCTGATTGGTCAGCACCGAGCCCTTCGGATGATAGGCGCCGGGGGTGCCGGTCAGGTTGGGCAGATGCGGCTTTTGCCATTCGCGCGGCTTGTAATTGTCGCTGGGGGGGGCGGCGTCGACGCGATGATGGATCCAGCCGTGCCAGCCCGGAGGTATCGCGGAGGCCTCCGAATAGTCGCGATAGATGACCCAACGGCGTGTGCGGCCTTCCGAATCAATGCCGCCCTCGTAGTAGACATTGCCTGTCTCGTCCTGACCGACCTGCTTGCCATACCGCCAGGTGTGAAAGCGCGTTCCCAGCGTCTGGCTGTTCCACCAGGTGAAAAACTGCGTAAGGAAAATCTTCATTCCAGAAACCTCGGGCCAACGGCGCCAGTTTCTTGCTTATGGCGTCAGGTCCACTGGAAGGCAAGGGTTTTGCCATGGCAAGCACGCAAATGGCTTGTCGAAAACCGCATACAGGCCCCTCGAATCTCCGGCATGGCCGGATGCGTGCTTGCCAAGCCTTTCAGCACTTTCTAAAGCTCTGCGCGCCCTTGCGGGTATCGAACACGGCCTCGGGCCGAGGAGCTCACGATTGGCTATGGACTTGCCGTCCACCGACACCCGCATCAGCGCCGAGCTGATCCGCCGAGCAAAGGGCAGCACGCCGATTGTCTGCCTCACCGCCTACACCTATCCCGTCGCTCGTTTGCTTGACAGCCATGTCGACCTGCTGCTGGTCGGCGACAGCGTCGCCATGGTCCTCCACGGCCACGCGACGACGCTTGGTGCTTCGCTCGAGATGATGATCGCGCATGGCCAGGCGGTGATGCGTGGATCGGCCAGGGCGTGCGTCGTCGTCGACCTGCCGGCCGGCAGCTACGAAGATTCGGCGGAGCAGGCCGTTGCCTCGGCGCGGCGGGTCGTCGACGAAACCGGCTGCCAGGCGGTGAAACTCGAGGGCGGCGTCGCCATGGCCCGACAGATCGCGGCGATCGTCGAGACCGGCATTCCAGTCATGGGCCATATCGGCCTGTTGCCGCAATCGGTGGAAAAGGATGGCGGCTACAAGATCAAGGGCCGCACGGACGAAAACGTGGCCGACCTTTTTGCCGATGCGCTTGCCGTGGAGGGCGCAGGCGCGTTCTCGCTGGTCATCGAAGGCACGATCGAGCGCGTCGCGGCCGACATCACGCGCCGCATCTCCATTCCAACCATCGGCATCGGCGCCAGTGGCGACTGCGATGGCCAGATCCTCGTCATCGACGACATGGTCGGGCTGACCGTCGACCGCGTGCCGAAATTCGTCAAGGAATACGCCGATCTGCGCCAGGTGATCTCGCATGCCGCCGAGCTGTATGCGTCGGAGGTGCGCAACCGGACCTTCCCCGGCCCGGCGCATGTCTTTTCGGCTACGAACCGGAGTGACGCATGACGCGCCCCCTCGCCGTCGACAGCGTCTCGGCACTTCGCGCCCAGATCCGCGACTGGCGTCGCGATGGCCTTCGCGTGGCGTTGGTGCCGACGATGGGCGCGCTGCATGACGGGCATATCTCGCTGGTCAGGATCGCGCAGGAAAGGGCCGACCGCTGCGTCGTGTCGATCTTTGTCAATCCGACACAGTTCGCGCCGAGCGAAGACCTCGACAAATATCCGCGTCAGCTCGGCCTCGACCTCGACCTGCTGGGCGCTGCCAAGGCCGATCTTGCCTTCACACCGGCGGTCAGCGAGATGTATCCCGCCGGCTTTGCCACCAGGATCTCCGTTGGAGGCCCCTCCGTCGGCCTGGAGTCCGACTTTCGGCCAAGCTTTTTCGATGGCGTCGCCACGGTGGTGGCAAAGCTCATCCTGCAGACCAACCCGGATGTCGCGATCTTCGGCGAAAAGGACTATCAGCAGCTTTGCGTGGTCAGGCAGCTTTGCCGCGATCTCGACCTGCCTGTTGAGATCATCGGCGCGCCGACGATACGCGACGCGCATGGTCTCGCCATGTCGTCGCGCAACGCCTATCTCGACGAAGGTGAACTCGCCGTCGCCCGCCAGTTCAACACGATCTTGCGCGATACCGCGGCGAGCCTGGCCGCCGGCGCCGACCAGCAGGCCGCGATGGCAGAAGCCAGCCGCCTGCTTATCGCGGCCGGCTTTCGGTCAGTCGACTATGTCGAGGCGCGCGACAGCCATACGCTTGCCCCATGGCGTCGTGACCGCGAAGGGCGCGTGCTCGCGGCCGCCTGGCTTGGCAAGACCAGGCTGATCGACAATGTGGACGTTCCGTCCGCATAGAGCGGCTGTTCACTCGGCAAGGTTTCGCTTCGGGCCCGCCTCCCCGCCGGCTCTCTTCTCCCGCTGGTCGACGGCCTTGACGATCAGTTGGCCCAAGCCAATGCCAATGACCCCAGCCGACGCCTTGACCACCGCGTCCAAGAGGCGCGCGTGGCGGCCGGGATCGATGATCTGAAGCAGTTCCAGCACGCCCGCGGTCACAACCACAAAGATCAGGGTTTGATACAGACGGTTCGGAAAGCCGATCGCCAAGGCCAGGCCCAACAGCACGTAAGCCAGGCCGCGCTCGCCATTCGCGTCCACCAAATGGGGCCGCATCTGGATCGGCGACAGGGTTGTGAAGACGATGATGGCGAGCAACGCCAACGCCGTGATGCGGGACAATCTGATCATATCCCTGCATAGCCGTCGTGAGCCGGCACGGCAAACGCCGGGATGGTTTGTTCACGGATCGAGCCGGCCGGAGTCGGGCCAATCCCAATGTTCGTACATGTGGCGGATCGCAACGTCAGGTCGGCTCCGCCTCTTTCCAACGACAGTCCACAGGCACAGCGGCATCAACAGGTTACATGGCGATACGATTGTGCAACATCAGCACACTTTTTGTGGAGCCTGACCAACTTCACGACGAGCACCAGCGGGACAATGTCTGCGTTGACGACAGGGATGATCGCGCCCTGCCGCGGATTCTCGAGGCAATCCATGATTCAGTCGCCGACATCGATCGCTGGCAGTCGACGCTGGTCGACATCCGCCGGCTGACGCTCAGCCAGTTGGCTGTTGTCAATACGGCTAGCAACTCCGCCCGGTTTTCGGCTTCCTGCGGCGTCCCGCGGTGCTGGAGCCACTGCAGCGCGACTCTGGGTCACAGGCGCCCTTTCCTGGCCGCCGGGCCAAAGATGGACATCGACGTGCCTTTGACGGTCGATTCCTTCTATGGGTTGCAAGGCCCAGGCGCACCGCAAGTAGAAACTGGCGACGGTCTTCGACAAGACCGGGACAGGCGATCAGCGGGCTGGAGCTGCTGATAAGGGACCTGTCGCCGCCGCTTCGATCACGCCGACCGGTTCCCCTCGGCTGGACGTGGGCGGAAATCTATCCGAGCGGCTTTTCGAAACTCCGGATCGCCAGCCTCGCATTGTCGCCTGGATCCTCGGCATCGCCGGCAGGCAGGAACCCGGTCGACCGGTAGAAGGCAATGGCGCCGCCATTGGCCTCCTCGACCTCGACGCGCAGCAATCGGGCTTCCGGGAAACTCGCCTCGATCTCTTCAAGCAGAGCGCGCCCGATGCCGCGCCGCTGGAGGTCCGGATGGACGTAGATCTGGTTGAGAAGGATGACCTTCGCGTCGGCGGTGACAGCCGCGAAAGCCATGCCGCCGATCCGTTTGCCGTCATCGGCGACCAGAAATTCCGAATGCGGCCGCGTCAGCCGGGAGCGCAGCGAGCCGATGGAATGCCAGTCGTCGGTGATCTCGGTAACCCTGGCGGGGCCATGGATGGCGTCATAGGTCGCGTGCCAGGTTTCGACCAGAAGCGTCCGCAGGGCGGCAAGGTCGCGTTCCCCGGCGGTACGGACAAACACCTATTCGATGCCCAGCTTGGCCTTGACGAGATCGTTGACCGCCTGCGGGTTGGCCTTGCCACCGGTGGCCTTCATCACCTGGCCGACAAACCAGCCGGCCATGCTCGGCTTGGCACGCGCCTGTTCGGCCTTGTCAGGATTGGCCGCGATCACCTCGTCGACGGCCTTCTCGATGGCGCCGCTGTCGGTGACCTGCTTCATGCCGCGGCTTTCAACCAGTTGGCGCGGGTCGCCGCCTTCGGCCCAGACGATCTCGAACAGATCCTTGGCGATCTTGCCGGAGATGGTGCCATCCTTGATCAGATCAATGACCGCGCCGAGCTGATCCGGAGAAACCGGAGCGTTTTCAATGTCCTTGCCGGCCTTGTTCAGTTGTCCGAGCAGATCGTTGATGACCCAGTTGGCGGCGAGCTTGCCGTCGCGACCGGCGGCCACCTTCTCGAAATAATCGGCGATAGACTTTTCCGACACCAGGATCGAGGCGTCATAGGTCGAAAGACCGAGCGAGAAGATCAGCCGCGCCTTCTTGTCGTCGGGCAGTTCCGGCAGGCCTTTGGCCAAGGCATCGACATAGGCCTGGTCGAATTCCAGAGGCAGAAGATCGGGATCGGGGAAATAGCGGTAGTCATGCGCTTCTTCCTTCGAGCGCATGGAGCGCGTCTCACCCTTGACGGCATCATAAAGCCGCGTCTCCTGGTCGATCTTGCCCCCGTCCTCCAGGATTGCGATCTGGCGGCGCGCCTCATAGTCTATGGCCTGCCCGATGAAGCGGATCGAGTTCATGTTCTTGATCTCGCAGCGGGTACCGAACTCGCCGCCGGGCCGGCGTACCGAAACGTTGACGTCGGCGCGCAGCGAGCCTTCATCCATGTTGCCGTCGCAAGTGCCGAGATAGCGCATGATTGTGCGCAGCTTGGTGACATAAGCCTTGGCCTCATCGCCGGAACGCAGGTCGGGCTTGGAAACGATCTCCATCAGCGCGACGCCGGAGCGGTTGAGGTCGACATAGGACATGGTCGGGTGCTGGTCGTGCATCGACTTGCCGGCATCCTGCTCAAGATGCAGCCGCTCGATGCCGACCTCGATGTCCTCGAATTCGCCCTGCCGGTCCGGTCCGACCGAGACGATCACGGTACCCTCGCCGACGATCGGCTGCTTGAACTGCGAAATCTGGTAGCCCTGCGGCAGATCGGGGTAGAAATAGTTCTTCCGGTCGAAAACCGACTTGTGGTTGATCTGTGCCTTCAGCCCGAGACCTGTGCGGATCGCCTGCTTTACGCATTCCTCGTTGATGACGGGCAGCATGCCCGGCATTGCCGCGTCGACCAGGCTGACATTGGCGTTGGGGGCCGCACCGAAAGCCGTCGAAGCGCCGGAAAACAACTTTGCTTCCGAGACGACCTGCGCGTGCACTTCGAGACCGATGATGATCTCCCAGTCGCCGGTGGCGCCGGGGATCAGGCGTTTAGCGTCGGGCGTGCGGGTATCGATGAGGGTCATGGCGATCCGGATACTTATTGTTCACGATGTCTGGCGCTATCGGCCAACAAAATCAACCGTTGGCTAGATCAATCAGGGCGGACTGGCAAGGGAGACGACGCCGTCCTGCCTGTTGACCTGGATCAATGTCTCCGGACGCCGGCATGGCAGGATCGCCAACAGGCAGGAGTGACCCAAATGAACTTTGTCGACTACCTGATTTCAGTTGACGCTAGGACAGCCTTGTTTGGTCGCATGATGCGAAAGCTGGGACTCGACCGACAGTTGAAGCACATTGCCGACCACGCGGCGGTCACCAACCGTGCGGTCGACCGATGCCGGTCCTGCGGCCATCAAGGCGCATGCTCCGCCTGGCTCGAAGAAAACCTGCAGCCGAAGGCGCCGCCGGACTATTGCCGCAACAAGGACCTCATCGCTCGCCTCCAGCACGTCGCCGGTGCGGGTGGAACCGACCGCTAGTCTAGGCCACGTCACGCCGTGGCGATGTAGGCCCTGATTTCGTCGGCTTCGCGCTCGACATCCTCGATGCGGCGCTTGACCACGTCGCCGATCGACACGATGCCGTCGAGCATGCCGTCCTTTTCGACCGGCAGATGGCGGAAGCGGCCGCGCGTCATGATCTCCATCACCTCGTTGACGGTGTGGTTCTCGTTGCAGATCTTCACCTTAGGCGTCATCGCTGAACGCACGGCGATGTCGAGCGCGGCTCCGCCTTCCCTGGCGATGACCCGCACGATGTCGCGCTCCGAGAGAATGCCGACGATCTTGCGATCGCCATTGGTGATGACCAGCGCGCCGATCTTGTGTTCGGACAGGAGTCGAATGGCCTCGCTGAGCTTTTCGTTTGGCCCGAGCGTCAACACATCGTGGCCTTTTCTTTCCAGAATTGCCTTAACCGTCATGGCGTCCTCCTCTGCTTCGCCCGCCGACCCCCTGCCCTGACCGGCTCGCGCAAGTGTGAACATCGTGCGCCGCGATCGGCCGTATTTCAAGTGCGGTGGTCGGGGGCCTCCCATTCGGGCGCCGACCATCGCCGGTCGAACCAGCGCAGGCCGAGGAAGCCGGCGACGAAGCCGCCAATATGAGCCTCCCAGGCGATCTGGCCGTCAATCCCCGATCCGATGCCGATCAGGCCTGTTACGAGGTTGATCACCATCCAGATGGCGAGGAAGGTGATCACGCCCCGTGATCGCAACGCCGCCGCGATCGGCAGGGGCGCTCCTGCAAAGGCCGCCTTGCCGGACGATCGGTCGGTCCGGAAGCCGAAACGTGCGGCGGCTCCCATCATGCCCGAGATCGCGCCGGACGCCCCGACGAGCGGCGCCTCTCCGTAAGGATGAACCGCCCAGAAAAGCACGACGGACGCCAGGCCGGTGACGGCGAAGAAAATCGCGAACCAGAGCGCACCCAGGCGATTTGCCAAGGGCGAACCAAATGCGGCAAGCCAGACCATGTTGATGGCGATATGGGCAAAACCGCCATGCATGAAGGCATAGGTGAACGGCCTGGAAAACAGGAACCAGTCGAAGCCGTACTTGCCGGTGTAGAGGACGGGAATGAAGGCCCCGTCGTAAAGAAATGTCAGTTGCTGGCTCTCTGTGAGCACATATTGCTGCAACAGATAGACAGAAGCGCAGATGGCGATCACCGCCAGCACGACGGGCGGCAGATTGAACACAGGCTCGCGCCGCGAGCCCGGCTCCGGTTCGATTTCGTAAGGACCTGCGGGTTCGCTCATGCGCTCAGACAATCGGTGCGGGTGTTTGTTCTAGCGGCCATCCACGCCGCTTACCCACAAATTGTGGCCAGCGCCAGCCAGGCCGCGCCCGCATTTTGCATGGTGACCAGCGAACCGTCGATCATGGCCTTAACTCGCTGGGTGGTCGCGGAATGACCTTGCCCACTTGTGACCCTGTATCCGGTGCGCTCCGATTGCTCTCGGGCGCTGCACGCCAGGGCCGAATCAAGAAGAGCGAATCAAAAAAAAGCCGCTCAAGGTTTCCCTTGAACGGCCGGTCGAGCCCCCTGCTCCCCTAATAAACTCTTAATGAAGTGCTGCCGACCGTCGCGAAACGACCGCTTCTGGAGTGGTTTTTATGTGCCACGAGCCCCGCCCCAGCGCAACGTCAACCAATTGTTAACCTTAACGACCCCCACCCGTGAACAAGTCTTAACGATGCTGGCACGCTTCCTGCTCCCCAACGCATGTAAGTCATCGGAGGGCGCCCCTTCTGTTCACCGACGGGACACAAGACGACAGATCGTGCGGAGCTGCCTAGCATGAAACAGAACGGATCGATCACGCTGTTCCAGTATTGGAATCGGCTGCGTGACGGGCGCCCGGCCCCCAAGCGGTCTGAGGTCGAACCGGCCGATATCAAGTCGCTGCTGGCCGATACCTTCATCCTGGAGCGGGACACACGCGGGCAAGCCGTTTTCCGGCTGGCCGGCACAAGGCTCTGCGCCCATTATGGCCGTGAACTCAAGGGGTTCTCGTTTCCGTCGCTGTGGCGCGAAAAGGATCAGAGGCTGGTTTCGCGGCTGATTCATGGCGTTTTCGAGAACAAGTCGGTCGTGGTCATCCACTTCGAGGGTTTCAGCCGGGGCGGCCGGTCGAACAGGTTCGAACTGCTCACCTTGCCGCTCGACGGCGGCATCGAGAATCCGCGCTGCCTGGGAGTGATCAGCGCCGTGGAAAAGCCTTTCTGGCTGGGCGCCGACCCGATCACCGACGCATTGATCGATTCGATCCGCGTCATCGATCCGGAGAAAGAGTTGATCAACAATCGTTCGGCGATCGATGTTCCGTCGCTCGTTCCCGATGAGCTCGAGGCGCCCGAGACGATCTCGACGCTCGGTCGGGCGCGGCGCATCCGCCATCTCGTCGTTTTCGACGGAGGACGTGAAGAATAGGACTGAAATGCCGCTGCGAACGCACCGGCTTTTTCCCTTTGTTAACCTGCTTTGTTGTAGTTCTTCGATGGAGTTCCCCGCATCGACGCGCGGAAATGCCATATGAGGTGTAGGCAGTCATGAGGTCAGCGGCGGTCGACTACGCGCCGTCCCAAGCTGAAAGGCGTAACTTTCAGCGCGTCCGGGTCAAGATATACGGGCGCTTCATGCTGGAAGACCGCACCGAGCACCCCTGCCAGGTCGTCGACATGTCTCCCGGCAATGTGGCGCTTCGCACCGAGAGCATCGGGACGCCGGGCGAAAAGGTCATTGCCTATATCGACCATATCGGCCGCATCGAAGGGGTCGTCACGCGCACCTTGCCCGATGGTTTCGCGATGACCGTCATCGCGTCGGACCGCAAGAAGGACAAGCTTGCCGCGCAATTGACCTGGCTTGCCAACAAGCACGAGCTCGACCTGCCGGAAGACCGCCGGCACGAGCGCGTCGCGCCGCGCAACCCGACCAGCGTGCTGCAGCTTACCGATGGCCGCCAGTACCAGTGCCGCATCATCGACCTGTCGCTTTCGGGCGCGGCGGTCGAGATCGACGTCAAACCCGCGATCGGCGTCCAGGTCATGCTTGGCACCATGCGCGGCCAGATCGTTCGCCATTTCGAGGACGGCGTCGCCATCGAGTTCGCTGTCATTCAGCGTCCCGAAACGCTCGATTCCGAATTCAACCCCCTGGGCACCTGACAAGACAGCAGAAGCAGCCCCGCAAGCCGGCCCTCGCGGCCGGCTTTTTTGTTCCAGCGCCGACGGGAAAGCAGCCAGGAACCCCGACCAAGGTCCGACAGGGCACGCATGGCGGGTCCACGCTTACGAAATTCCAAACAACTTAATACTTAAATGATTCAAATTTTACGCTTATTATACTGGTGTTTTACTCAATATCTGCTTCGCGCTTTTGCGTCAAATAAATCCACATGTGGCAATGTCTCCTTCGAACGGGGAGACTACAACAATGAAGAAAACGAGGGGCATGCTGTTGCTGGTGGCAATGGCGATCCAGTTTTCCGCCTTGGGAGCAGCCTATGCCGCGGGACCGGCTTACATGCACACAGGCGGACGTACCACGCAGCCTGTTGGTCACTATGAGCTTTGCCAGCGCATGGCTGGTGAATGCAGTGAAATGACCCGCAAGGGAGCCCCGGTCGAACTGACCCGCAAGCTCTGGGCGACGATCATAAACATCAACAATTCGGTGAACAACAGGGTCAAGCCGCGCACGGACATGGCGAACTACGGCGTCGATGAATACTGGGCCTACCCCGACAATGGCTATGGCGACTGCGAGGACTACGCGCTGGAAAAGCGCCGTGAATTGATGGATGAGGGGGTACCCGCCGGCAATCTGCTGATGACGGTCGCGCGCCAGCCGAATGGCGACGGCCATGCGGTTCTGACCGTGCGGACCAGCCTGGGAGAGTTCATCCTCGACAATCTCGAGACCAAGGTGCTGTCCTGGACGGACACTGACTACACCTACCTCAAGCGCCAGTCGGATCAGAACTCCGGCGTTTGGGTCACGATCAACGACGGTCGCTCCGACGCGGTCGCCAGCGTCCGCTGAGGACGCGGATGCATGTCGTCCAAACAGGGCCTCGGTCCTGGGATCACGGCATGTGTGGAACAGAGGTCAAGCGCGCTGCTTAAAATGCGATACGCCGACGAGAAACCCGGTCGAGTCCCCACCCTCCCCGTCCCCAACGACCGGGTCAAGGAGCCGGCCCCGTCCCCGGGCCGGCTCCGCCATTTAGGCGGCACCATCCGTGGTGGGGCAGTTCGGCAGCTTGGTCACTCGCCCGCTTCCACCCGAGAACGGCGCTTTATCACCGGTCGCGCCATTCAGGCCGGTGCCAGCCCTTCCCTGAAGCGCTTGCCGTTGGCGACATAGTGCGCCGCTGAGCCGCGCAGCTTGGCCACCGCTGCGTCGTCCAGCGTCCTGATGACTTTCGCCGGCGACCCCACGATCAATGAATTGTCCGGAAAGTCCTTGCCCTCGGTGACCAGAGCGCCGGCCCCGACCAGGGAGTTCCTGCCGATCCTGGCGCCGTTCAACACGATGGCTCCCATGCCGATCAGGCTGTTGTCGCCGATGGTGCAGCCATGCAGCAAGGCGCGATGGCCGATCGTGCAGCCTTGCCCGATTGTCAAGGGAAAGCCAGGGTCAGTGTGCATGACCGTGTGTTCCTGCACATTGGTATCGTCGCCGATAATGATCGGCTCGTTGTCGCCGCGGATAACGGCGCCGAACCAGAAGCCGGCATTGCGGCCAACACGGACGTCGCCGATCAGGGACGCATCTGGCGCCACCCAGTTGCTGCCCGCATCGGCAAAGCTGGGCTGTTTTCCGTCGATGGCATAGAGCGGCATTGTCGGTCTCCGAATCGTCTCTCAGACAGGAAGGCCTGACCCTAGGAGGCGGACCGCCCATGAGGCAATGGCGAGCACGACGACGCCCAGCGCTACTGTCCAGGCGATGGCGGTGCAGGCGCAGGACATCAGCATCATCAACGAAATGCGGCCGTCGCGCCGGGCATCGAGGGCGTCGTTCAAAAGCATGAAGGGTCCGGCACAAGCAGTCGTCGCCAGCGACCGCAGCACATGCGACGGCGACACATAGGGCTCGGCGAATGCGAGCTTGCGGCCGGATATGGATTCCATCATCGATCCGGCCAACCCGCAGGCCGTCAGTCCGACGACAAAAGCGACGAGAGTGGGTTCCAGCGAGATCATCTTAACTTTCCGTTTACCATGAAATCGCACAGTCGTTCCAGGGACTCGCAAGAGCCGTGCCGTGCGATGTGTGCCGGCCGGGGACAGCCCGGAGCAGACAGGCCCAGGATATCCGGGGAGCAAGATGAAGCAGGCAGTGATCGCCGAGGGTCCGGAGCCCACAGTTGTGGATTCCAAGCTGATGAGGCGGGTGTTCCACACATTCGCGGCCTTGGCCCTGCTGTCCGTAGCGATCAGCCTTGGCGGCAAATGGTTCGGCCGCTCGATCGCGATGGCCGGATACACCGATGACCCAACCATCCATCAGGTGGTGATCGGCAACAATGTCATCGCCGTGCCGGCCAATGCCATCCGTTTCGACCAGGCCCGCCGCGATGGCATCGCATCGCGGCTCGACCTCTACCTCCGCTATCCCCAGATGACCGGCTACAGCGAGGCGGCGCGCGACGATTTCAATCACACGGGGACGAGCAAGACCATCATCTTCCTGACCTTCGAACAGCGGATGATGTCGCGCGACATGAGCGGCCGCTTCGCGCCGATCTACAGCGCCCTGATCACCCAGCCCGGCATTCCGGGACCAGGCGGGACGACGGTCTACGGCTTCAACGAGAAGTCAGGCTACCTGAACGAGGAGTTGGTTGTCGGCAAGCTGACCGGCAAGGAGCCGTTCGTGGCCCGTTGCCTGAGCGGGCCGAGCGCCGAAGAATCGCTGGCGCCCTGCGAGCGGGACATCCACGTCGGCGAGGATCTGAGCCTCACCTACCGCTTCCCGAAGGAACTTCTCGGCGACTGGCAAGCGCTCGACATGTCGATCGCTGCCGAGGCCGGACGCATTCTGAAGACGGGACATTGAGAACCATGGGGGGCAAGCCGGCCGCGTTGCACGCGGTTCCGGCCGGCCAAGGCAGTCCGGCTCAGGCCAGATCGATGTCGAGGATGGCCATCGAAAAATTATAGTCGCCGTCGTCCTCGTCCTTGAAGACGATGCCGAGGAATTCGTCGCCGACGTAGACTTCGGCCGAATCATCCTTGCGCGGCCGTGCCTTGACCTCAAGCTTGGGATTCTGGAAGACGCGCTTGAAATAGGCGTCCAGCTTTCTGATTTCGTCAGGCTTCAACAGTCTTCTCCGATCATCGGCTTGCTGGTTTGAACGGGGCTTCTGGCACGTCGACGATGGCGATGTAAAGGCAAGCCGGCGGTATTGCACCGCAACGACATCGCCGCCGGGCGCATCGCAACCATGCCAGGCAACGCGCCTGGCGTGGAAAATCAGATGTCGAAGCTGACCACCTGGTCCATCTTCTGGGACGGCAGGAGCTGGTCCATCTGGCGCGAGGGCTGGTCACAGCCGGTCTCGCCGACGACGCGCGCGGGCACGCCGGCGACCGTCTTGTTGTGCGGTACCGGCGAAAGCACCACGGAACCCGCCGCGATCTTCGAGCAATGGCCGATTTCGATGTTGCCGAGGATTTTGGCGCCGGCGCCGATCAGCACGCCGTAGCGGATCTTGGGGTGACGGTCGCCGCCGGCCTTGCCGGTGCCGCCCAGCGTCACGCCGTGCAGGATCGACACGTCGTCCTCGATGACCGCGGTCTCACCGACGACGAGGCCGGTGGCATGATCGATGAAGATGCCCTTGCCGATGCGGGCAGCGGGGTTGATGTCGGTCTGGAAGACCGAGGACGAGCGGCTTTGCAGATAGAGCGCGAAATCCTTGCGGCCCTGGTTCCACAGCCAGTGCGCCAGCCGATGGGTCTGGATGGCATGAAAGCCCTTGAAATAGAGCACCGGCATGATGAACCGGTCGCAGGCGGGGTCGCGATCATAATAGGCCTGGATGTCGACGCGCACGGTCGTCGGCCAGTCCTTGTCGTCGGCTAGCATTGACTTGAAGGTCTGGCGGATGAGATCGGAGCCGATGTCCTGGTGGGCAAGCCGCTCGGCGATCCGGTGGATGACGGCCTCTTCCAGGCTCTCCTGGTTGAGGATCGTCGAATAGAGAAACGCCGCCAGCAACGGATCCCGGTTGACCGCCTCCATGGCTTCATCGCGGATCGAACGCCAGATCGGGTCGACGGGCTGCAACGCGCTGTGTCGGGAAATGCTGATGCTGTTCATCGACGTCTCGTCCTGCGTCCTGCCGGGCATGCCTGTTGTGCTTGCCTGTTGTCCGGCCGCACATATAAGCCAGATCATGGCACGATTGAACTCAATTTTCCTTAGTGCTTTGTCAAATGGATTTGGTTCGCGGGAATTCAAGCAGCCATGGAAAACGAACCCTTGATGGATGACGCGCTGAAACGCGCGCTTTCGCCGCTGTACCGGGCCGAGGGCCGCCACTATCACAACCTTGCCCATATCGAGGCAATGCTGACGCTTGCCGCCGACTATCGGGCGCTGCTGGACGATCCCGATTCCGTCGAGGCGGCGATCTGGTTCCATGATGCGATCTATGACAGCAAGGCCAAGGACAACGAGGCGCAAAGCGCTTCCCTTGCCCGGGGAAAGCTCGCCGGCCGCGCCGATCCCGCGCGTCTTGGCCGCGTGACGGCGATGATCCTCGCGACCGCCACGCATGAGCTGCCCTATTTTGACAATGCGGCGGCCGTACGGGACGCCGCTTTTTTCCTCGACATGGATCTGTCGATCCTGGGCGCCGCGCCGGATGCCTTCGACGCCTATGAACAGGCGGTGCGCCGCGAGTACGACTGGGTGGCGGAGCCGATGTGGCGCGCCGGTCGCGGCGCGGTGCTGAGGAACTTCCTCGCCCGACCGCATATCTTCCACACGGAGGAATTTCGACAGCGTTTCGGGCCTCACGCCGTGGCGAACATGTCACGCTCGCTGGAGCGTCTGGAAGCAATCAGGTAAAGGCGGGATCGTTGCCGCCATTGCCGGCAGAATGGCCAGTTCATCCCAGTGCGCCACTTCTGCCCTCGGCAGCCGCTCAGAGCGGATATTGAGCGTAAAACTCCAGCACGCTTTGCTTGAAGGTCTTGTCTCCAACCGCCAGCATATGGTCGCGGCCCTCGATGTGAAAGGCCCTGGCATTGGGCATCAGCGCCGCGAGTTCGTCGGGCGAGCCGGCGATATCATCGCGGGTTCCAACAGCAATCAGCGTCGGCTGGGCGATGCGGGCAACATCGTCCGCGCTCAACAGTTCCCGCGAGGCGACGATGCAGGCGGCCAGCGCCCGTCGATCACTGCGGGTCTGATCGGCGAAGGCACGAAACGCGCGTCCGCGCGGATGGCTGGTCGCGGCGGGGTCGTCGGCCAGCAGGGCCGCGGCGATCGGATCCCAATCGCCGACGCCATCGACCATTCCGATGCCGAGGCCGCCGAAGACCAGCGTCGCCACCTTGTGCGGATCGGACAGGGCCAGGAACGCCGCAATGCGCGCGCCCATCGAATAGCCCATGACATGGGCGCGCTCGATGCCCAGGTGATCAAGCAAGGCAGCGGCATCCGACGCCATCTTCGCCGGCGTGTAGTCAGCCTCTTCATAGCTCTTCGACGACGAGCCATGGCCGCGATTGTCGAAGGCGATGGCGCGGTAGCCCGCTTCATTCAGGGTCTTGAACCAGCCGGGCGATACCCAGTTGACATAATGGCTCGAAGCGAAACCATGGATCATCAGCACAGGATCGCCTTCGCCCGAAGCCGGCTGGCGGTCGAGAAACGCAAGATCGAAGCCGTCATGGGAAAAAAACTGCATCGGAAAGGAGTCCGCGCTCAGTCGGAATCGATATTGGGCGCATCGCCCTTGTCCGCCGGCGGCACGCCGGGGCCAGGGGCGGTGCCGATTGCCGGGTGACGCAGCAGGTCGCCGGCGACAATGCCGTCGCTCGCCGCCGTTCCGGCCTTTAGCTCCAGCACGAAGCGCACCGGCTCTCCCGGCGTGATCACCGCTTCGGAAAATGGTTCGCCTTGCTTGATGGCGCGGATCCTGCCGTTCTGGCCGACAAAGACCAGGTCCAGCGGCATCGGCGTGTTCTTCATCCAGAAATTGACTTCGCGTGTCTCCTCGAAAACGAACAGCATGCCATGATCGCTGGCCATGTCCTGGCGAAACATCAGGCCGGCCTCGCGCTCCGCCTCGGTGTCGGCGACCTCGATCGAGAACGAACGTTCGCCGCCCTTGGTGACTGCCACCAGCGGCGTAGGATCGACGGGGAGGATCATCGCCTGGCCATCGGCCATGCTGGATTTCTGGAAGTAGAAGAAGGCGCTTGCCACGACGATGACGGCAATCGCGGCGTACTTCACGCCTGCCGTGGGCCAGTTCCTGTGTGCCATGCGAAATCCTCGAGCGGACAACGTCCTAGACCATGATGCCGAAAAGTGGAACCGGGTTTTCCGACAAGATCATGGTCAAACGAAGGGAGAGCTTCACGCCGCATACAGGATGGAGCAGGCGCTAATGCGAAACCGGCAGGGTCCCGACGTCGGGGTGGATTTCGGCTGCCATCAGGCCCTTGTCGCCGCGGCCGAAGCGAACGAGCACGACCTGCCCCGGACGAAGCTCGGTGATGCCGTAATGGCGCAGGGTCTCCATGTGGACGAAGATGTCCTCGGTGCCCTCGCCGCGCGTCAGAAAACCGAAGCCCTTGGTGCGGTTGAACCATTTTACCAGAGCGCGCTCGAGACCGCTTTCCGGCGTCACGGCGACATGGGTGCGCTGCTCCTGCATTTCGGCAGGGTGGACCGCGGTGGTGACATCCATGGACAGCACCCGAAAGGCCTGCAATCCGCGCTCACCATGCTTGACGAGGCAGACCACGCGCGCGCCTTCCAGGGCGGTCTGAAAGCCGTCCCGTCGCAGACATGTCACATGGAGGAGAATATCGCCCGATATACCGTCATCGGGAAGAATGAAGCCGTAGCCCTTGGCAACATCGAACCACTTTATGGCGCCGGCTATTTCCAGCAACTCAGCGGCATCGCCGCCTCCGTCGCGCTGCAAGGCGTCACCCAGGGGTCCGTCCCGCCCCGTTAGAGAGGCCTTTTCCCCCATAAGAATGCCCCCTCTTTTCAAGAACACCGCAACTGATTCTTATCATCAGATTAACACTGCGGCTTCCGGTGTGTGCAAGACCTTCCGTGCCTTTTTTCACGGTTCATCGGGGGAATACCGGATTTGTTCTTTGCCGGCATTGCCGCTGCCGCACGATTGCCCTTTCAGCCGGCCAACCCTATGCTGCGCCGCGAGCCAATCATCGAGGAAATCACATGCGCTATCTGCACACCATGGTCCGCGTCGCCGATATCGATGCGTCGCTCGATTTCTACTGTGCCAAGCTTGGCCTCAAGGAGGTGCGTCGCTACGAAAACGAGCAGGGCCGCTACACCCTGATCTTCCTGGCCGCGCCGGAGGACGAACAGAGCGGCATCAACGAGAAGGCGCCGCTGGTCGAATTGACCTACAATTGGGACGTGGAAGATTACAAGGGCGGGCGCAATTTCGGTCACCTCGCCTATGAGGTCGACGACATCTACGAAACCTGCCAGCGGCTGCTCGACAAGGGCGTCACCATCAACCGGCCTCCGCGCGACGGCAACATGGCCTTCGTAAAGTCGCCGGACGGCATATCGATCGAGCTTCTGCAGAAAGGCCCGGCGAAGGCAAAAGCCGAACCGTGGGCCTCGATGGCGAACACCGGAAGTTGGTAAGCCTCATCATGGCGCCGGGCAAACCTGCCCGGCACCTTTTGCCGTTTCGCATCACCGCACCACCTGCCCGGCCATGTCACCGGCATGGCACCGGCCCCGGCGGCGTAGCCAGCCTATTTCCCGCCAGCGGCGCCGGTGGCCAACTTCAACAGCGCCGTTACCGAGCGCCAGTTGCGCGCGGTGCCGGGCACTCCCAGCACACGTGGGATGAGGTTCGCGAACACCGATTTGCCCACGCCGTCGGGCGCATACAGGTACAGGCAATCGCCCCTGACCTCGAACCGTTCCGGTCCCGTGCACTTCTGGGCGAGCCGCGCCACCTCGGCGACGGTAGGCTCGCGCTCGAGTGCATGGACATGCAGCTTGGTGGGATCGGCGGCGACGTCCGCAAAGGGGTTTTCGTCCACCAGGCGCTCGAACCACTCGAGATCGCGCACCATGACACGCGAAGGGAACCCCCACCTCTTCTCGAAGGCCGCCTCGATCCGCTTCGTCAGCGTGGCCGTATCGCTCTCACTTGACGTGAACACGACATTGCCGCTCTGCATATAGGTGGCGACATCGGAAAGACCGAGATCCTCGAAGAACGACCGCAACTCCGCCATCTTGACGATGCGGTTGCCACCGACATTGATGCCCGAAAACAGTGCGACGAACACCCTATCCGGGTCGCTCATATGATGAACCCAGCCAATGTCTCATTGTCGGTGATGTCCTGATACTGGACTCCTTCGGTCTCGAATTTCGCCTTGAGCAGTTCGAAATTGCGGCGATCCCTGGTTTCGATGCCGATCAGCACCGAGCCGAAATTGCGTGCCGACTTCTTCAGATACTCAAAGCGGGCGATGTCGTCGTCGGGTCCAAGCATTTCCAGGAAGTCACGCAAGGCGCCAGGCCGCTGCGGGAAGCGGATGATGAAGTATTTCTTCAGGCCCTCGAAGCGGAGCGCCCGCTCCTTGACGTCCGGCAGCCGCTCGAAATCGAAATTGCCGCCCGAAACAACGGCCACTATGGTCTTGCCCCTGATCTCCTTCTTCGAAAAATCCTTCAGCGCATCGATCGCCAGGGCACCCGCCGGCTCCAGAACGACGCCTTCGACATTGAGCATCTCGATCATGGTCGCGCAGAGCCGGTTTTCGGGGATCAGCCGCACCGTATCGGCCGGAAAATCCTTGAGATGGCGCAGCGGCTCGCGGCCGATCTCGGCCACGGCCGCGCCATCGACGAAATTGTCGACCTTGGCGAGCTTCAGGCGCTTTCCGGCGGACAGGGTCTCGCGCAGGCTTGGCGCCCCGGCCGGCTCGCAGAACACGAACCGGGTTTCGCGCCCCTGATCGGCGAAATAATGGGTGACGCCGGCCGCCAGCCCGCCACCGCCGACCGGCAGCATGATGATGTCTGGCATGCGCGCGCCGGGCATCTGATCGGATATCTCAAAGGCGACGGTGGCCTGGCCCTCGATGATGTCCTTGTGGTCGAAGGGCGGCACCATGTGGGCACCGGAACTTTCGGTGAATTCCAAGGCGGCGCGATAGCAATCGTCGAAAAAGTCGCCCACCAGCCTGATCTCGACGAAATCGCCGCCGAACAGTCTGGTCTTGTCGATCTTCTGCTGCGGCGTGGTCACCGGCATGAATACCACGCCCTTCTTGCCGAAATGACGGCAGACGAATGCGAAGCCTTGCGCATGGTTGCCGGCCGAAGCGCAGACGAACAATTCCGCCTGGTTGCCCGCGGCAAGCGTCTTGCGGAAAAAGTTGAAAGCACCCCGGATCTTGTAGGAGCGCACCGGCGACAGGTCCTCGCGCTTCAGCAGCACCCGAGCACCGGTCTTCTTCGACAGATAGTCGTTCTCCTGCAGCGGCGTTTCCGGAAAGATCTGGCGGATCGCGGCGGCGGCGACCGCAACGCGCGAAGAAAAACTGTTCATTGAAGACCTACCTTGTGCCCCATCTCCGCGGATTCCGCCTTTGATCGAAGTGTACGCGCTTCTACCGCCATGCAACCCGTCCTGCCTATTGCATATCCGGCCACGGGACGCCATTGTCCGGCGGTTCCTGCGGCCCATAACGGACATTCACGGAATCCTTGCAAGCACTTGGGGGCGTTTGTTCATGCCTGTAGCGTCCGTTGGCCTGAAATCCATGTCGCTGCCCGAGTTCGGCGAGCCGACGGTCATGCCGCTGATTGCGCGAAGCCTACATGAGGCCCGCATCGAGGCGCTGGTGGCGCTCGCCGCCAAGGCCGGCCTCGATGGCTTCGCCGTCTATGGCGACCGCGAGCATGCCGCCAACGTCGCCTACCTCTCCGGCTATGATCCGCGCTTCGAGGAAACGTTGCTGATCATCGTTCCCGGCCGGCAGCCCACGCTTCTCGTCGGCAATGAGGGCTGGGGCTACGCCGAGATCTGCGACGGACCCTACGAGCGCGTCCTCTACCAGACGTTCTCGCTGCCGGCGCAGCCGCGCGACCGCTCGGACGCGCTGCCCGACATCCTGGCCGCGTGCGGCCTGAGGCCAGGCCAGCGCATCGGCGCCATCGGCTGGAAACCGTTCGGCGCCGGCGACGCGGGCTTCGGCGAAACGGCGCTCGATCTGCCGTCGTTCATCGCCGACACGCTGCGAGCGCTCGTTGGCGACAAGGGCGCGGTGGTGAACGCCGCCAATCTGCTGATGAACCCCACCGACGGCCTGCGCGCCATCAACGAGGCCGACCAGCTGGCTGCTTTCGAGTTCGCCGCCACCTTCACTTCGCAGGGCCTGCGCAATGTCCTGCAAGGGATCGAGCCGGGAATGACCGAATTGCAGGCTGCCCGGCTGATGGGCATGAACGGCCTGCCGCTTGGCTGCCATCCGATGCTTTCGGCGGGAAGGCGCGCCGCCTACGGCCTGCCCAGCCCGCGCCTCGACGTCATCGGGCGCGGCGACCCTATCACCATGGCCTATGGCATCCAGGGAGCGCTCAACGCCCGCGCGGGCTTCCTCGCCGAGGATGCGTCCGACCTTCCGCCCGCCATCCGTGACTATGTCGAGAAGCTGGTCGCGCCCTACTTCTCGGCCGTCGTCGACTGGTACGAAGCGATCGGCATCGGCGCCACGGGCGGCACTCTGTGGCAGGCCGTGCATGACCGCATAGGCGACCCCTTCTTTGGCGTTTCGCTCAATCCAGGCCACCTCGTCCATATCGATGAATGGATGCATTCGCCGGTGTTTTCCGGCTCCGAAATCAAGCTCAGGTCGGGCATGGCTTTGCAGGTCGACATCATCCCGGCGACCGGCGGCGACTATTTCACGACCAACATCGAGGACGGCATCGCGCTCGCCGACGACAGCCTGCGCGAGGAGATCGCGGCCCGCTATCCCGAGGCCTGGAGCCGCATCCAGGCGCGGCGCGCCTTCATGGTCGATGTGCTCGGCATACGCCTCAAGCCCGAGGTGCTGCCCTTCTCCAATATTCCCGCATTCCTGCCGCCATTTTGGCTTTCGCGCAACAGTGCGATGGCAGTCGCCCGACGCTGACCGGATTTCGGCGGGACGCGACTTAGTTCTGCCGCACTCTCCCTGTCCGGGAGGTGTCGCGGGGGTAGGATGGGCCAGTTGGCCAGAGTTGGAATTTTGAAGTGCCTTTGAAGAAGATTCTCGTGGTTACGCTTGCCTTGCTCGTCGCCGGTTGCGCCGGCCCGCAAACGCAGGAACTGCTTGGCAGTGCCATGGTCGTAGCGCCGGTTACGGAGATCGCCGGCAACCACAGCATCTTCATCGCCACGACGCGCAAGAAATCCGACGATCCAAACAAGGTCTTCGATGGCGAGCGCTCGGCCACATTGAACTACGCCCGTGTCAGCGTCACTGTCCCAGGCCTGCACAAGGCAGGTCAGATCGAACGGCGCTCGCGCGGCAAATCGAATGATCCGGCGAAATATTTCATGGCCTCCGAGGTGGTCGGCTACGACACGCAGCCGAAATTCTCCAGCGCGCTCAACGCCGATATCGCGGCACGCGGCGGCCGCGTGATGGTCTTCGTGCATGGCTACAACACCGGCTTCGACGCCGCCGTCTATCGCCTGACCCAGCTCGTCCACGATTCAGGCTATCCCGGCACGCCCGTGCTGTTCTCCTGGGCTTCGGGCGCCCGGACCACCGACTATGTCTACGACAAGGAAAGTGCCAGTGCTGCTCGCGACCAGCTCGAAGTGACCTTGCGGATGCTGGAGCAGTCCGGGGCGCGTCGCATCGACATCGTGGCGCATTCGATGGGAACCTGGGTCACCATGGAAACGCTGCGCCAGATGGCCATCAGCGGCGACCGCGACCTCGGCGGCAAGCTCGGCGACGTCGTGCTGGCCTCGCCCGACATCGATGTCGACGTGTTCAAGAGCCAGATGCGCCGCTACGGCAAGCCCGACAAGCCGTTCATCCTGTTGCTGTCGGACGACGATCGCGCGCTGCGGCTTTCCGGGCTGATCGCGGGATCGCGGCCGCGCGTCGGCGACTACAAGGACGCCGCCGACCTTGCCTCCTATGGCGTCACCGTCGTCGATCTCTCCAAGGTCAAGGGAACCGACAGTTTCAACCATACGAAGTTCGCCGACAATCCGGCCCTGGTGAAGATGATCGGCCAGCGGCTGCGCGAGGACGATGGTTTCGCCAGCGACCGCGAGGTGACCGACCGCATCAGCCTGCTGGCCCAATAGATGTGGTCCGGCTCGTTTCGCCGGTACGTTTCAGCCGTAGCGGAGCATATCGGCCACTTTGAACTGGACCGCGACGGCCTCTGGCAGTATCGAATTGGGCAGCGACGTGATGCATTCGACGTCCCCTTTGCTGGAGCCGGCGCGTGACCGTGCGTTTGAAGAGTTTCATTGTCGTGGCGCTCGCGCTCGCCGTCAGCGGTTGCGCCGGCCGGAGCACGCATGATCTCCTCAACACCACGACGATTGCGGCGCCCGCTTCCGATATCGCGGCCACCCATCAGATCTTCGTCGCCACCACCCGCAAGCAGGCAACGAAGGATCCGCGCCAGGTGTTCGACGGTGACCGTTCGCTTACGACCGCTTATGCGCGCGTCGACGTCACCGTGCCGAAAATCCACCAGCTGGGCGCCATCGAGCGAACCAAGGGCTCCGCCAATTCGAACCCCGCCAAGCAATTCACCGCGACCGATGTCGTCCACTACGGGGACGCTTCGCAATTCGACAAGGCGGTTAGCGCAGACATCGCCTTGCGCGGCGACCGCGCGCTGGTTTTCGTGCACGGCTTCAACAACGGGTTCGATGACGGCGTCTACAGGCTGACGCAGATCGCGCACGACACGAAGTATCCGGGCACGCCGGTGCTGTTCTCCTGGGCATCCAGCGGCAAGACAACGGGTTATCTCTACGACAAGGACAGCGCCAACGCGGCGCGCGACGACCTTGAAGCGACGCTCAGGATGCTCGCCAGGACCAAGGTCAAGAGCATCGACATCGTCGCTCATTCGATGGGGACGTGGTTGACGATGGAGGCGTTGCGCCAGCTCGCAATCACCGGCCACCGCGATCTCGACGGCAAGCTCGGCTATGTTATCCTGGCCTCGCCAGATATCGATGTCGACGTCTTCAAGAAGCAGATGATCCGTTACGGCAAGCCCGACAAGCCGTTCGCCGTGCTGCTTTCGGGCGACGATCGCGCCCTGAGAGTCTCGTCCTTCCTCTCCGGCGCGAAGGCACGGGTGGGCGACTACGACGACGCGGCGGATCTCGCCAGCTATGGCGTCTCGGTCGTCGATCTGAGCAAGCTGAAATCCGGCGATAGGCTGAACCATGCCAAGTTTGCCGACAATCCGATCCTGGTGCGATTGCTCGGCGACCGTTTGCGCACTCCGGCAGGACTGGCCTCGGACCAAGCGCCCTCAGGGAAGCTCGACGACGTCGGTGAAGGTCTCGGCAAGGCGGTCGGCTCGGTCGCCGAGATCGTCATCACCACGCCGTTCAGGGTGCTGACCATTGCCACCGGCGGTTGACCGCCCCTTAGATCCCAGTGGTCAAACGATCAGGTCGACCTTCTTGAAGGTCGTCACGTCTATCAAGCCGACATCGGAAATCCTGAGCTCCGGGATGACGACCAGCGCCAGCAGCGAATGCTGCATGTAGGCATTGTTCAACGAGCAGCCCATCTTGCGCATCGCTTTGGTCAATGTCTCGGCCTTGGCGGCGACGACCTCCGCCCGCTCGTTCGACATCAGCCCGGCAATCGGCATTTCGACCAGCGCCAGTTCCTTTCCCTTGGAGAACAGCACCACGCCGCCGCCGACCTCCCCCAGACGGTTGACCGCCAGCGCCATGTCCAGCTTGTTGGTGCCGACGACGATGATGTGGTGGCTGTCATGCGCCACGCTTGACGCCATGGCACAGTCTTCCATGTAGCCGAAACCGGAAACAAAGGCGTTGGTGACGCCGCCCGTGCCCTTGTGGCGCTCGACCAGCGCGATCTGGCAGATGTCGTTGCGGCGATCCATGGCGACCAGCCCGTCCTCGACCGACAGATCCGCCTCGAGCGCCCGCGTCGGCGCCTGGTTTTCGATGACACCGATGACCCGCACCCTCACCTCGTTGGCGCCCTTCGGAGCGGCGATGTCGAAATCGCCGGACTTCAGCTTCTTGCCGAGCTTGACGGTGTTCTTGGCCGCGCTCGGATAATCATAGGCAGGAATGTCGACTTCGAGCTTGCCGCCCTTGGCCAGCCTCACGCCCCGCGCATAGACCTCGTCGATGGTCATCTGGGCGAGATCGGACACGATCAGCAGGTCGGCGAGCCGTCCGGGTGCGATCGAGCCGATCTCGCGCTCCAGCTTGAAGTGCTGGGCGGTGTTGAGCGTCGCCATCTGGATCGCCGTCACCGGCTTCAGTCCCTGTTGGATGGCGTGTCGCACCACGCGGTCCATATGACCTTCGTGGACCAGCGTGCCGGAATGGCTGTCGTCGGTGCACAGGATGAAGTTGCGCGGATCGATGCCGCTCTCCGTCACCGCCTTGATCTGCGAGGCGACATCGTACCAGGCCGAGCCCAGCCGCAGCATCGCCTTCATGCCCTGGCGCACGCGGGCGATGGCGTCCTCGGCGCGCGTGCCCTCATGGTCGTCCTCGGGGCCGCCGGCGACATAGCCGTGAAACGGCAGGCCGAGATCGCGCGATGCGTAGTGCCCGCCCACGGTCTTGCCGGCGTTCACGGTCGCGGCGATCCCGCCCGACATGACCGGGTCGTTGGCGGCGACACCGGGAAAATTCATCACCTCGCCAAGGCCGATGATTTTCTCCCATGTCATCGCCTCCTCCACATCGGCCACCGTCAATTCGGCGCCGGCATGTTCCAGTCCCGGCGCCGAAGGGACGCAGGACGGCATCTGCACATGCACGTTGATTGGCATGGCCACGGCTTCGTCATGCATCAGCCGCACGCCCGGCAACCCAAGGACATTGGCGATCTCATGCGGGTCGATGAACATCGAGGTGGTGCCGTGTGGAATGACGGCGCGACAAAACTCGGTCACTGTCACCATGCCGCTCTCGACATGCATGTGCGCGTCGCAAAGGCCCGGCACCAGGTAGCGCCCGCCGGCGTCCACCACCTTGGTGCCCTGGCCGATGGCATGGCCGGCGTTCGGCCCACAATAGGCGAAGCGGCCGCCGGCAATGGCGATGTCGGTGCCGGCGATGATTTCGCCCGAATGGACGTTCACCCAGCGCCCGTTGCGGATGACGAGGTCGGCAGGCTCGCGGCCCATTGCGACATCGACGAGATGCGTCGCCATCTCGGTCCACGGTTTTGGCTTCGTCGCATGCGCCGCCAGCTTCTTTGCCATGAAGGGACTCCTGTTTGCGCGACTGTGCCAAGCCTGCCCGGTTTTGACCAGCGTCAAACTGCCGATGGGCGGGCTCCGACCGGAAACGGACTGACGCGCTCGCCACGTCGGGGCCTTGCTCGAACGGACCTTTCTGAACCGGCTTTCGGGGGATTCGATGTATCTTTCGAGGCTTGCGGCGCCGGTGCTCTTGCCGCATTGGCCGTGCCAGCGCCGACCAGTGGTCGAGGCGCCGATTGGCGCGGAGCATCTTGCTGGAGGCAGGGCGGCCGACGCCCTCAGTGGGCGGGGGAATGGGGTTGGGCCTGAGAGGCGCCGGCCTTGGCGGATCAGATCCGCCGTGGACCCACTTTAGCAAAAGCCGCGACGCGCATAATTGCGCGATCGCACCATACCGGCGCCCGCTCGACGATCTCGAAGCCGCCCGAAGCTGTCAGCGGTTTTGCACAACACAATCCTCGTGTCGCGCGACAAGGATTGACGAGGAACCGTAAGTAGTTGAAATGAAAGGCATGCGGACGTGGCGGAATTGGTAGACGCAAGGGACTTAAAATCCCTCGATCTCTGATCGTACGGGTTCGATTCCCGTCGTCCGCACCATATTGATCTCTTGGGCATGCGCTGGGATATCTGTCCGCCGGACGCCTTCGCTTTATTGCGGATATCTGCCGAGGCGATCTTGCGGCGGCGAAGGTGGCGCTGCATCCTGACAACAAGGTCTGGGAGGCACAGTGGATATATCGAACCTCGCGGCGAAGGTGCAAACCGCGCTGAGGCAGGTCTGGAACCCGACCCGGTTCTGGTGCAGCTTTCCATTTGTCCGAATCGCTTTCTGGCTTCGAGAGCGAAAGCGCTATAATTCGATGTTCCCGCGACGATGGATTGGTCCGGCCGCTATCATTAATCAAGATCTGGAGCTGGTGGACGACGACGACGTTGACAAATTGGATCGATCTCTGCTCGATTTACTTGTCGCCAGAAGGGATCAACTTAAGTCGTCAAGCGGAAAGTTTTCTCTGCTAAATATCTCCCTTTTTGCGTTCCTCGTCACGAACTATTTTAACAAGAGTGCTGACGTGAGCGTATATGGAGTCTCCATTAAGAGTTCCCCGGGCGTTGCGGAGGCACTGATTGTTATTTCAAGCACCCTGGGAATACATGTGGCAACTATACAAGGAAATATAGCAATTATAGACGGCGCAATAGCTCATATCATCAAGAGGATTTTTCCAACAGGGATCCTAAATATAATGCAGTCTGCTCTGGTTCCGGAGACGTCTATCGGTAAATATTTCCCTATTAACCTTCCTCATTTAGTATTTACTTCTGGACATTCTTTGGCTTCTAAATCGTTTGTATATTTTTATCTATTTATTATACTTGTAGCGATTTTTGGGGTATACATAGTAAATTTGCTGCTTTTAAGAGAACTATGGCTCGCTTCTTCTATAGGTATATATAGCAAGATAGTTGTTATTTATGTTGTAGTTTGCGGGTTGTTTGGGGGAATATTCCTTTTTCTAACGAGATTACCATCTCCTTACCGAGACTTTACCGTACTTCATGAATTACAGATCGCGGAGCAATTAAATCCCGTTCATGCGTCAAAGCTTTGGCAACGTTTCTACAAGGCCAAAATAGATGATAGGTCCGATTTGGAACGTCGAGGTTTCATTGGACCGAAAGCAGTGAAACAAGGCTGATAACGAAATTACTTGACCAACACCCGCAGTGAACGGCGATCCGATACTGCATTGCTCTGAACCAAATCGTCGGCGGCGGCCAAAGCCGGGAGCGCAGAAAAAACGGCGGATTCAAACCCGCATCGGGTTCAGCTTCAGGTGCTGGATCAGGATGATGGTCTTGGCGTCGATGATGCGGCCGTCGGCGATGCCGGCCAACGCCTCGTCGAGCGGCATTTCCAGCACTTCGATGTCCTCGCCCTCCTCCGGTGCGCCGCCGCCGGCCGAGATGCGATCGGCTGGCGAATAGCGCGCGACGAAGAACCAGAGCCGCTCGGTGACGCTGCCGGGACTCATATAGGGTGAGAACAGCCGCTCGATGTCCTGCAAGCGGTAACCGAGCTCTTCCTCGGCTTCCTTGCGGATCGCGGTCTCCGGATCGTTTTCGTCGAGCAGCCCCGCGCAGGCCTCGATCAAGGGCTCGCGGTGGCCGGTGACATAGGCCGGATAGCGGAACTGGCGCACCAGAAGCACGGTCGAGCGCGACGGATCGTAAGGCAGGATGACAGCGCCGTCGCCGCGATCATAGGTCTGGCGGATCTGCGTTTCCCATTGGCCGTCGCGCCGGCGGTAATCGAGGACGGTCTTCTTCAGGACGGCCCAGTCGTCGGAGAGGATTTCCTCAGAGCGGATGCGGATGCGATCTTCCATCGTGGTCTCCCTGCCCTCTGGTCGAGGCGTAGCGGCGAACCGACATTTGCGCAATGTGGGCAATCGGTCCAAAAAGGCGTTTCACCGTCTCGTGTCTGGCGCACGTCCCAGCCATTGCCTAGATAGCCTATTCCTTCCCGGAGCCCCTTTTCATGACAGCATCGCTTTTCCAGCCGATCACACTTGACGGCCTCGACTTTCCCAATCGCATCGCTGTCGCGCCGATGTGCCAATATTCCGCCGATGACGGCTCAGCCAGCGACTGGCACCTCTATCACTGGATGAACCTTGCCATGTCCGGCGCGGGCATGGTCACGGTGGAGATGACCGATGTCGAGCGGCGCGGACGCATCACGCATGGCTGCCTCGGCCTCTACTCCGACCACAACGAAGCCGCCGCCCGGCGCACGCTCGACGCGGCCAGGAGGGTCGCGGCTCCCGGCACGAAGTTCGGCACGCAGCTCGCGCATGCCGGCCGCAAGGCCTCGAACCGCAAACCGTGGGACGGCGGCGGACCGCTGCGGCCAGACGAAGACCCCTGGCAGACCGTCTCTGCCTCGGCTATCGCCTATGACACAGGCTGGAACGTGCCGCACGCGCTGGAGGACGACGAGATCCTGCAGCTGATAGAACGGTTCGCCGAGGCGGCAAGGCGGGCCGAACGCGCCGGCTTCGACTTCATCGAACTGCACGCCGCGCACGGCTATCTGATCTTCCAGTTCCTGTCGCCCTTGTCCAACCAGCGTACCGATCGCTGGGGCGGATCGGCGGAAAACCGCATGCGCCTCGTCGTCGAGATCGCCAAGGCGGTGAGGAAAGCAGCGCCGAAGCTGATGCTTGGCGCCCGGCTGTCGGTGAAGGACTGGGTCGATGGCGGCTTCGACGTCCCCGACGCTATCGAGGTGGCGAAGGCGCTCAGGGATGTCGGCGTCGCCTATCTCTGCTGCTCGAGCGGTGGCAATTCGCCGTTGCAGAAGGTGCCCGGCGGCCCCGGCTACCAGGTGCATCTGGCGGAAGCCGTGCGCAAGGGGGCCGGCATTCCAACACGGGCCGTCGGCCTGATCGACAATCCGAAGCAGGCCGAGGCAATCGTCGCCGAAGGCCGCGCAGACATGGTGGCTGTCGCCCGCGCCTTCCTGGCCGATCCGCGCTGGGGCTGGCGGGCCGCCGCCACGCTGGGCGAGCCGATCCACCCGGCGCCGCAGCTCGCGCGCGCCGTCACGACGATGCAGCATTGGATAAAAGCGGCGGGCTGAGGCTCTTTCCCCGACGCCGGCGCGGTACCGCCCGCTCCAGGCAATTTGCCACAACCCCGCTTCAATTCCGTCGGCAAGCTGTTACGTTGGGGAAGGCTGCGGCGGGCGGGGCCGGGGGTTGGGGAGGACATCATGTCATTCAGGGCATTCTGGCCAGTCGCGGCGCTGACAGCCGTGGCTGGACTTTGGATCGGCGCGGCGACGCCGGCCAGCGCGCAATATTGCGAGGGCACGGTGCACGGCCTGTCGGGCCGCTACAATCTGGCCACCGGCAGCGGCTTTCTAGCCGTACGGACACGGCCGAACTCGTCGTCGCGGATGATCGGACAGCTGTTCAATGGCGATCATACCGAGATTTTCGACAGGCGCGGCAACTGGTACAAAGTCGAGATCGGCGGCACGACCGGCTGGGCAAACGCACGCTGGATCAGGAACGACTGCGGCTATTGAGACGCGCGTCCCTGCCATCCAAAAGTCGACCCGATCTTGGGACAAGGACATCGATCTGACAAAGCTGAGCGCGTCGCCACCGCGACGCGACTTTTGGGCGCAGGCCGACGGCCACGGTTGCAACCAAATTGGCTGCTTTGCGTTGCGGCCATGATGGACAACAAACCCTTTGAAGCGCCGGTCGTCGTCGAACTTGGCCATGTCGGCAAATATCGCCATATCCGCAACACCCAGGAGGCCGCCGAGTGCCTCATGACGGTGTGGCCGCTCAATCGCGGGCCTCGCCATCGTGACGCCCTCGACACTTGCCTCAAAGTGCTGGAAGGGTATCGTTCGACAGCGGATGCGCGCCGGGCACTGATAGAAGCCGCCAAGGAATCCGAAGTGCTGGTGCCAGACGACAAACTGCGCGACGACCGGCTGCATTGAGCAGGCCGGGCTTTTAAAACCGGAGAGTTTTCATGGCGAAGCTGACTTACAAGATCGTCGAGCATGACGGCGGATGGGCCTACAAGGTCGGCTCGACGTTCTCGGAGACATTTCCCACGCATCATGACGCCTTGCGCGCGGCCGAGATCGCTTCGGCCGAGCAGCAGGTCGCCGGCGCCACCGATGGCATCCAGTACGAGGATTCCGAGGGCAAATGGCACGAGGAACTCGCGGACGGCCGTGACCGGCCACAGACGGAAGTTTCCGACTGAGGCCCTCGCCCACGCGGCGGCCGCGCACGCTTTGGACGTAGCGCGGCCAGAACCGCCTTCGGATCATTTACCGCAATATTGATCGTTGACGTTGCCTTGCGCATTGGCGTCGGGACCCGCCGTGTCGGAGGCACAAGGCCCGACGGCGCCGGTGTTGCCCAGTGTGTTCAGCCCCGAGCGGTCGCCATTGATGCTGCCGGTGGTGGTGGTGTCCACGGACGAGGATGATCCGTTGCCGGAGATCCAGTTGTGGAGCCAGTCCTGATGGTTGCTGCCCGCAGATTGTGCCATGGCCGACGTGGCCAGACCGATCGTCAGGACAGATGCTGCCAGAAGTTTCCTGTACATTGATTTACTCCGTGTCTTGGTCGCCTTGGGTGCGACACGGGGGTAAACCCTGGGATCCACCACACGGTTCATTGAAATTGTCGTGACTCCGCGGTGATGTCCGGCTCGCCCAGGGCCGCGTCCAGCCATCCGGAACCGTCCATCTGACCAGGGTTCGCCCAATTCGGCCGCAACTGGCTCCTCCGCGGCTTCCATGCAAAACGGGCGGCCAGATGACCGCCCGCTTCATAAGAGGTTCGCCATGCGCGGGCTCGCCGCGACAGGGCAAAAGTGACGATCAGCCGTGCAGCTTGATGGTGATCTCGGCGACGCGCTTGCCCTGGAATTTCGCGCCTTCGAGTTCCTGCGCCGAAGGCTGACGCGAACCATCGCCATCGCTGGTCGTCGTCATGCCGTAGGGAGCGCCGCCACGCACGACATCATTGCCCATCTGGCCCTGATACGCGTAGGACAGCGGCACGATGATCAGGCCGTGATGCTGCAGCATGGCTTGCGTGCTGAGGAGTGCGAGTTCAGCGCCGCCATGCTGTGTCGCGGTCGAAACCATGACCGAGCCAACCTTGTTGACGAGCGCGCCCTTGGCCCATAGCGGGCCGGTCTGGTCGAAGAAGTTCTTCAACTGTGCCGCCATCGCGCCATAACGCGTCGAAGCGCCGACGATGATGGCGTCGTAGCCGTCAAGCTCGAGCGGATCGGCGATCGCCGCCTCCTGGTCCAGCTTGTAGTGGGCCGCCTTGGCTACCGCTTCGGGCACCAGTTCGGCAACGCGCTTGATGGTCACTTCGGCGCCGGCCTCGCGGGCGCCTTCGGCCGCGGCCTTGGCCATCTGTTCCATGTGGCCCCAGCTTGAATAGTAGAGAACAAGTACCTTCGCCATTTCCATCTCCTTGATTCAAAAAGCAACCAGAGCCCGAGGCCGCCGGCCTGGAAGCTATCTAGGGGCATGGGCGTTCAAAGGATACGCCGCAAATAGGCACAGATTGTTCACCGCTCGGCCGGCATTGCCGCGACGACCGCGCCGCGCTATTTCAGGGCACCGTCTCACCGGAGCCCTCCATGCCTGAAATCGTTACCGCCGCCATGCTCGTCATTGGTGATGAGATCCTCTCCGGCCGCACCAAGGACAAGAACATCGGCCATCTCGCCGACATCATGACGGCGATCGGCATCGACCTGAAGGAAGTGCGGATCGTCCCGGACGAAGAAGACGAGATCGTCGCGGCGGTGAATGCGGTGCGCGCCCGCTACACCTATGTGTTCACCACCGGCGGCATCGGTCCGACCCATGACGACATCACCGCGGATTCGATTTCCAAGGCCTTCGGCGTGCCGTGCGAATATGACGCCAGGGCCTATGCGATGCTGGAAGCAAGCTATGCCGCGCGCGGCATCGAATACACCGAGGCTCGCAAGCGCATGGCGCGGATGCCACGTGGCGCCGACCATATCGACAATCCTGTGTCGATCGCGCCTGGCTTCCGCATCGGCAATGTCCATGTCATGGCCGGCGTGCCGTCGATCTTCCAGGCCATGCTCGACAATGTCTTGCCGACCCTCAAGGCCGGCACCAGGATGCTGTCGGCCAGCGTCCACTGTCCGTTCGGCGAAGGCCTCATCGGCGGACCGCTGGGCGATATCCAGAAGGCCCATCCGGACACCATCATCGGCTCCTACCCGAAATTCGCCGACGGCAAGTTCTGGACCGAACTGGTCGTGCGCGCCCGCAGCCAGGAGGCGCTGGAGGCCGCGCGCGCCGATGTCGAGGCGATGGTGGCGGGCTTCGCCGCCGCCACGGGTTGACCGTCGCCGCCGGAACAAGGCACGGTGCTGGCACGTTTTCTTCCAGCGAGTGATATCGCTCGTGAACTGAGGGATTATCATGCGATTCAAAACCATCGTTGCCATTCTGCAGAACGAGCAGGACGCCGAGCGCGTGCTCGACTGCGCCATCCCCCTCGCCACACGGTTCCAGAGCCATTTGATCGGCATCCACGCCGAAGCGTTGCCGGTGCCCTACACCTCGGCCACCGGCTTTCCCGACACTGAATTCCTGCAGGTCTCGGCTGACATGAGCCGGGAGCGCGCCGACAAACTCGAGGCGACGTTCCTGAGGCACATCGAGAATTCAGGCCTGTCCTTCGAATGGCGCAGCCTCGAGAGCTTCTCCGGCGACAGCGCATTGACCGGCATATCTAGCGTCCGCACCGCCGACCTGATCATCGCTGCCCAACGCGAGTCGGGCGGCGATCCCAGTGCGGATGTCGATACGCTGGTCTATGACGCCGGCAGGCCGGTTCTGGTGGTGCCGCATTCGGGGCCACTCGTCACCAGTTTCAAGCATGTCCTGCTCGCCTGGAACGGCAGCAAGGAGGCCGCGCGCGCCGCCTTCGACGCCCTGCCCTTCATCATCGAGGCCGAGAAGACAGACATATTGGTCATCGATCCGCCCGAAACCCTCGACGACAGCCCAGAGGCCGCCGGCGCCGAAATCGCCTCCGCCCTCGCCCGCCACGGCGCCACGGTCAGTGTCTCGGTGCTCAAGTCCGAAGGCATTTCGGTCGACGACGTCATCCAGACCAGGATCGCGGAAACCGGTGCCGACCTTCTGGTTCTCGGCGCCTACAGCCACTCATGGCTGCGGCAGTTGCTATTTGGCGGCGTGACGCGCACGGTTCTGCGGACGGTTCCGGTAGCAGCCTTCCTGTCGCGCTGAGAACCCGGGCGCGCTCCCTTGCCAAGTGCTCGGCTTTCCAGTTAATTCCGCGCGCATTCCCCTGTGGTTTCGCGCGCGACGCCCGCGCGCGGCGGAGCATGACATGGCCCTTCCAGAAAAAGCCTTTCCGGTCTCCTGGGACCAGTTCCATCGTGATGCCCGTGCGCTCGCGTGGCGGCTTGCCAGCGCCAACAAGGGCCAATGGAAAGCCATCGTCTGCATTGCCCGCGGCGGCCTGGTGCCCGCGGCGATCATCTCGCGCGAACTCGGTATCCGCGTCATCGAGACGGTCAGCGTCGCCTCCTATCACGACTATACGACCCAGTCGCAATTGCAGGTCCTCAAAGGGGTGGCGCCAGCATTGCTGGCCGAGAACGGCGCCGACGTGCTGATCATCGACGACCTCACCGACACCGGCAAGACCGCCAGCATCGTCAGGGCGATGCTGCCCAAGGCGCATTTCGCCACCGTCTATGCCAAGCCGAAGGGCCGGCCGCTCGTCGATACGTTCGTCACCGAAGTCAGCCAGGACACCTGGATCTACTTCCCCTGGGATATGGGTTTCACCTATCAGAAGCCGATCGCCGACGACCACGCCGGCTGAGTCGCAGCCTCGCCGTCGGAGCCAGACTCCGCCATCGTCGGCATGGCACCCCGCCCAGACGGCTCTCAATCTCCGAAATCGACTTCGATTTGCGTGCTTTGGTCCGACTGGACGAACTTTTTACTTTTATTGTCGACAATTGACCGTAAGATTCGTGAGACGGCAAACGATTCTGGAGGCTGGGGCTAGCTTCTCCGATGTTGACGAGGCCAACGACGCACAATCATCTTGCCGAAAGGGTCCGGCGGCTCTTCGGCACCGCGCCGTGCCGTCTGCAAGTGGCCGCCCTGCCCTGGCGAGACACCGGGGACGGCGTCGAAATCATGCTGATCACCAGCCGCGACACCGGCCGCTGGGTCATTCCCAAGGGCTGGCCGGAAGCGAAAGAACCGCTGTGTGAGGCGGCGGCGCGCGAGGCTGGAGAAGAGGCCGGACTGCGTGGAACCGTCTCGCCTCTCGAAGCCGGCCGTTACTTCTACGCCAAGATGCTGTCCTCGGGCAAAGAAGTGCCTTGCGAAGTGCTGGTGTTTCCGTTGCTGGTCGACAAGGTGGCGGACCAGTGGAAGGAAAAGCGGGCGCGCACGCGCAAATGGGTGAGGTCCTCGGAGGCCGTGCGCATGCTCCATGAGCCGGATCTTTGCCAGATCGTCGCCTATTTCTGCGCCGACCCACATGGATTTGCCTGATCGCAGCTTGCCTCCGCGCACACCACGCTCCGGCCGAACCGGCCGTGTTTCGGTATCATCATGAATGGTTTGATAATGTTTCGGCGATAGGGTTCGGCGATATTGGCGCTGCACCTATGGCTGACCCCGCGAACACCCTTCAGGTAGAGACGGCCGTTCCCGAGCGCGATCACCGTTCGCGCGTGCTCAAGGGCGGAACAATCATCAGCGGAATCAAGAACTCGGAGATCAGCTGCATGCTGCGCAATCAGCATGAGAACGGCGCCGAGTTGAAGGTCCCCATCGAGGCCCAGATTCCGGACAAGTTCCTTCTCTACGTTCCGCTCGATCGCACCGGCTACCGATGCGAGGTCCGTTGGCGGCGCAACGACCGGATCGGCGTCAAGTTCACCGGAGTGGAACCGAAGCCGAGATTGCATTACGGCTGATCGTGTGGGCGCGGCGATCCCGCATGGCCGTCGCATGGCTTCTAGCGGCGGATCCGGATCAAGGGGCGGCGATTCTATCCCCGTTATCCACATGTGTGACACACAAGATGTTGGGGTCACAAAAGCTACGCAAACGAATCCTTGACGGCGCAAAACGAGTCGCCTTTTATAGGCCATGCGCTCCTGTTGAGAGTGCGGCCGGAAAGTTTTGAGCCCGGTCTTTTCCCGGATTATGTGCGTTTTTTCCCGCATTTCCGCCCGTTCACGAGGCTGGCGGAAGCGTGGAGCGGTTGCGCCGGGGGCCGAGAAAGGGAGACTTGTCGGACTGGAATAAATTGTCTGTTAATACTATATTTAGTGTTTGCAGGTAGGTTCGGCGCTAGATAGTGTGAATTTCCCTCCAGCGAGGGAATCGAAAAAATCAGATTTGACGAACCTGCGGGTTCATCGGCGTGCTGAACGGAAGCTTCGCAGGGAGCTTGAGCAGCATTCGTCGCGGAAGACCGCGAAATGGAGAGCCGGCTGTCTTCGGATGTCGGCGGACGGCGGACACGCGCGTTTCACATTGGGGCGGAAATCCCCGGGGAAATGCGCTATATATAGACAAAAGGGATCGGACCAATGCGCATCGAGCGTCGTTTCACCAAGCCAGGGCAATCCGCTTACGCGGAGATCGAATTCCGCAAGGCGCTGTCCGAGATCAAGAATCCGGATGGCTCGGTGGTGTTCCGCCTGGACAATATCGATGTGCCGGCGCAGTTCTCCCAGGTGGCCGCCGACATTCTGGCGCAGAAGTATTTCCGCAAGGCTGGCGTTCCCGCGCGCCTCAAGAAGGTCGAGGAGAACGACGTCCCCTCCTTCCTGTGGCGCTCCGTCGCCGACGAGGCAGAACTCGCCAAGCTGCCGGAAGCCGAACGCTACGGCTCCGAGATCGATGCCCGCCAGGTCTTCGATCGGCTGGCCGGCACCTGGACCTACTGGGGCTGGAAAGGGGGCTACTTCAAGGCGTCGGAGGATGATGCGCGCGCGTTCCGCGACGAGCTTGCCTACATGCTGGCCACCCAGCGCGTCGCGCCGAACTCGCCGCAATGGTTCAACACCGGCCTGCACTGGGCCTATGGCATAGACGGCCCGAGCCAGGGCCACTTCTATGTCGACCCGTTCACCGGCAAGCTGACCAAGTCGAAATCCTCCTACGAGCATCCGCAGCCGCATGCCTGCTTCATCCAGGGCGTCCAGGACGACCTCGTCAACGAGGGCGGCATCATGGATCTGTGGGTGCGTGAGGCGCGCCTGTTCAAATACGGCTCGGGCACCGGCTCCAACTTCTCGATGCTGCGTGGCGAAGGCGAGAAGCTGTCGGGCGGCGGCCGTTCGTCCGGCCTGATGAGCTTCCTCAAGATCGGCGACCGCGCGGCCGGCGCCATCAAGTCGGGCGGCACGACGCGCCGCGCCGCCAAGATGGTCATCGTCGACGCGGACCACCCCGATATCGAGGAATTCATCGACTGGAAGGTCAATGAAGAGCAGAAGGTCGCCTCGCTGGTGACCGGCTCGAAGATCGTCAAGAAGCATCTCGAGGCGATCATGAAGGCCTGCGTCAATTGCGAAGGCAATGGCGACGACTGCTTCGACCCGTCGATCAACACCGCGCTGAAGCGCGAGATCAAGTCGGCCAAGAAGGACGCGGTGCCGGAGAACTACATCTACCGCGTCATCCAGTTCGCCAGGCAGGGCTACAGCTCGATGTCGTTCAAGACCTACGACACCGACTGGGATTCGGATGCCTACCTCACCGTTTCGGGCCAGAACTCCAACAATTCGGTGTCGCTGAAGGACAATTTCCTGCGCGCCGTCGAGGACGACGCCGACTGGCACCTCACCGCCCGCAAGGACGGCAAGGTGATGAAGACGCTGAAGGCCCGCGATCTCTGGGAAAAGATCGGCTACGCCGCCTGGGCGTCCGCCGATCCGGGCCTGCATTTCAACACGACGATGAACGACTGGCACACCTGCGCCTCGGCCGGTGCGATCCGGGCGTCCAACCCGTGCTCGGAATACATGTTCCTCGACGACACGGCCTGCAACCTCGCCTCGATCAATCTGCTCCCCTACCGCAATGCCGACGGCACGATCGATATCGCTGCCTATGAGCACACGGTTCGGCTGTGGACCATCGTGCTCGAAATCTCGGTGATGATGGCGCAGTTCCCGTCGAAGGAGATCGCCAAGCAGTCCTACGAATACCGCACGCCCCGCCTGGGCTACGCCAATATCGGCGGCTTGCTGATGACATCGGGCATTCCCTATGACTCGGATGAAGGCCGCGCGATCTGCGCCGCGCTCACCGCGATCATGACCGGCATGGCCTATGCCACCTCGGCCGAAATGGCGGGTGAGCTCGGCGCCTTCGCCGACTACGACCGCAACGCCCAGAACATGCTGCGCGTCATGCGCAACCATCGCCGTGCCGCCTATGGCGAGAAGCAGGGCTACGAGAAGCTGGCGGTCAATCCGGTGCCGCTGGTTGCGTCCGACCTCAAGCAACAGGCACTGGCGGCACACGCCAAGGCCGCCTGGGACCGCGCGATCGAGCTTGGCGAGGAGCATGGCTACCGCAACGCGCAGGCGACCGTCATCGCGCCAACCGGCACGATCGGCCTGGTCATGGATTGCGACACCACCGGCATCGAGCCCGACTTCGCGCTGGTGAAGTTCAAGAAGCTGGCCGGCGGCGGCTACTTCAAGATCATCAACCGCGCCGTGCCGGAAGCACTGCGCACGCTCGGCTACACGGAAGCCCAGATCGCCGAGATGGAGGCCTACGCGGTCGGCCACGGCAATCTCAACCAGGCACCCGGCGTCAACCCCGGCTCGCTCAAGGCAAAGGGCTTCACCGATGACAAGATCGCGGCGCTCAACGCGGCGCTGAAGTCCGCCTTCGACATCAAGTTCGTCTTCAACCAGTGGACGCTCGGCGCCGACTGGGTGAAGGAGACGTTCGGCTTCACCGACGAGCAGCTCAACGATTTCTCGTTCGAGATCCTGCCGGCGCTGGGCTTCTCCAGGAAGGACATCGAGGCCGCCAACATCCATGTCTGCGGAGCGATGACGCTGGAAGGCGCGCCCTTCCTCAAGCCCGAGCACATCGCGGTGTTCGACTGCGCCAGCCCGTGCGGCAAGATCGGCAAGCGCTCGCTGTCGATCAACAGCCACATCATGATGATGGCGGCGGCGCAGCCCTTCATCTCCGGCGCCATCTCCAAGACCATCAACATGCCGAACGACGCGACGGTGGAAGACGCCAAGGGCGCCTACATGCTGTCGTGGAAGCTGGCGCTGAAGGCCAACGCACTCTACCGCGACGGCTCGAAGCTGTCGCAGCCGCTGAACTCGTCCCTGCTCGCCGACAGCGAGGATGACGAGGACGAGGCGATCGAGCAGCTGATCGCCGCGCCCGCCGCGCAGCGCGCGGTGCAGGTGACGGAAAAGATCGTCGAGCGCGTCGTCGAGCGTCTCTACCGCGACCGCGAAAAACTGCCGAACCGCCGCAAGGGCTACACCCAGAAGGCGGTGGTGGGCGGACACAAGGTCTATCTGCGCACCGGCGAATTCGATGACGGCCGTATCGGAGAGATCTTCATCGACATGCACAAGGAGGGCGCCGCCTTCCGTGCGATGATGAACAACTTCGCCATCGCGATCTCGCTCGGCCTGCAATATGGCGTGCCGCTCGACGAATATGTCGAGGCTTTCACCTTCACCAAGTTCGAGCCGGCCGGCATGGTGCAGGGCAATGACGCGATCAAGAACGCCACGTCGATCCTCGACTACGTGTTCCGCGAACTTGCCGTGTCCTATCTCGGCCGCCACGACCTCGCCCATGTCGACCAGTCGGATTTCGACAAGACGGCGCTCGGCCGCGGCATCACCGAAGGCAAGGCGACGCCCTTCTCGAAGGGCCTGATGCGCGGCGCCTCGCCGGTCAAGCTGGTCTCGGGCGCCGGCTCCGAGCCGAAGGGCTTTGGCGGCGCTTCGGTTCCCCCGGCCCCAGGCCGGACCGTGACGACCGCCTTCTCCGGCTCCAACGTGCTGGCGCTGAAGCCGGCCAGCGACGAGGCCATCGCCTACAAGCGCGACTATGAGGAGCGGGCCAAGGAACTGGTCGAGGACATCGTCTATGAGGAAGCCGTCGACGAGGCCTCGGGCGCCTCGGCGCTGTTCACCGACGCCGCCGCCAACGAGGCCGCCGAAGCCAAGGCGCTTGCCGCGACCCGGCGCCAGCAATCGCTGATGCAGGGCTACACCGGCAACGAATGCTCGGAATGCCACAACTTCACCATGGTGCGGAACGGCACCTGCGAGAAGTGCGATACGTGTGGAAGCACGAGCGGCTGCAGCTGAGAACAATCTGTACCGCTAAACGCAACATCATCGGCCCGGTCGTAAGATCGGGTCGATTTGCATTAGGCCAACATGCAGAGATCCAGCACCAGCGAGCAGCCGCCGCTCACCCACCTGCATTTCGCCTTCCAGGTGAAGAGCTAGGCCGAGGTCAATGCGTTTCACCGCGCGGCGCTCGAAGCGGGTGCAGCGGGCGATGGCGCCCCGGGTCCCCGTCCGGACTACGCGGAGAATAACTACGCCTGCTTCGTGCTTGATCCCAACGGCTACAAGGTCGACGCGATGATCAACGAGGCTTGGGATGGCGTCGCCCTTCGTTTCGTCATTCCTGGGCGGAGCAAGGAGCGAAGCGACGCGCGCAGACCCTGGAATCCATGCCGTGACGTCGAGGCGTTGCAACGATGCAGAATTCTGACCGGCCGCATTCTTCGGCGAGCGTCACGGTATGGATCCTCGGGTCAAGCCCGAGGATGACGAAGGCGCGAGGTGCGCCGCTCCCTATGCGTTGACGTATGTCAAAGCCGCGCTGTCCACGATCCCATACCATTGCCGTGTCATTAGTGACTTGGGAGACAATCGGTGGACGCGGAGATCAAAGACAAGATCCAGACGCTTCTTGATCAGCATCGGATCATGACGGTGGCGACCTTGAGGCCGGATGGCTGGCCGCAGGCGACGACGGTGGGTTACGCCAATGACGGCCTGTCCCTCTACTTCCTGTGCGGCCTGGACAGCCAGAAGGCTGCCAATCTGGCGCTGGACGACCGCCTGTCGCTGACCATCGACAACGACCCGCCGCAGGTGATGGAGATCACCGGCCTTTCCATGGCCGGACGCGCGGAGCCGGTCACCGACAGGGCCGAGGCCGAGAAGGTTCTGAGCCTGCTGCCGACGAAATACCCGCCGCAGACGTCGATGCCGTTCGCGATGCCGACGCCGGAGCAGGTCCGCATCTTCCGCGTAATGCCTTCGGTCATCTCCGTGCTCGACTACTCGAAGGGCTTCGGCCACACTGATCTCGTCACGTTTTGAGCTGAGCCCCTACAACGCATTTCGGATGGCTGGCGCGATCGCGTACCGGCATGAGCCGTCGCGGCGGCAAGCGGGCAACAATCCGGTCAATCCAGTCTCGTGGCCCTGCCATCCATGCATCCCATCCATGCATGGCGCCGGACGAAAAGATCCCCACGCCGGACTGACACTTTGATCCACATCAAGGCGCTTTCGCCCTTCGCCCGGTTTTCTCGGCTATCATCGAAGGAGTTACGAAAATGTCGAGTTACGACATGATGGTTATCACGGCGGTTCTGGTCTATTTCGGATCGTTCTCGGCGGTTCTGGCCTATGCCACCTTGGAGGAATCACGGCATCGGCCGAGCAGATCGAAGCTCGGCGTCACGAGATAGCGCATCGTCTCGGGACGAGTGCCGGCTTCGCGGCTTCGGGTCGCAAATCGGAGAGCGGTTATTCCGACGCGACCATCTGCTGCCCGCCAGCCCAGGCTCGCCATTGCCGCTCGTCGCCGTGGAACACGTTGAGGTCGATGCGGCCGGTGACGCCATGCGACAGGCCGGAGCCGGAATACTGCCAGAACAGCCATTTGCGGCCCGGATAGACCTTTGAGGGATGTTGCGCCACGGCGCGCAGCCAGAACGGGTAGTCCAGGAATTCGCCCCTGAGATTGTCGCGGTAGAAATCCGGCGAGGTGTAGATGATGGGGCGCTGGCCGTAATGGCGCTCCAGCTTGTCCATGAACACCTGCATCTTCTCGACCACCTTTTCGCGCGATGGCCGGCGCTTGCAGCTGGACTCACCGTTCCACTCGACGTCGATCACGGGCGGCAGCGCACCCGGCATCCTGGGCACGTTGCGGATGAACCAGTCGGCCTGTTCGCCCGCGGTGCGGCACCAGTAGAAGAAGTGATAGGCGCCGCGCTTCAGCCCGGCGGCGTCGGCGTCACGCCAGTTCTTCATGAACATCGGATCGAGGTGATCGCCGCCGTCCGTGGCCTTGATGTAGGCGAAATTGGCGCCCTGGGCGCGCAGTTTTCCCCAGTTGACGTTGCCTTGCCAGCGCGAGACGTCGACGCCATGCACGGCAAGGTGGCGGGGCGACGCCTTGCCGAAATTGATCGGCTTGGCGTCGCGGAAGCCGTAACGCATGATCGAGCCGGCGAACATGGGCGGCGCATTGCGGTTCAGCAATTTCGATGGCGACACCAGCGCGGCCGGTTCAAGCTGCGGCTCGGCCTCGGGCGCAGGCTGATCGCCCAACATCACCGTCTCCTCCTCCGCCAGGCTGAAAGGCCTGGCGCTTTCGGCGACGGGCGCCAGGTCGACAGTCCTCGGCGCCATCCTGCCGGCACCCCTGGGGGCCCTCTTGGTGGTGGGGGCCGTGGCTATGGAGGCCGGCGGGCGCACCACGGAACTGGTGGTTTCGCTCGACGGTTTCTGCAGATCCAGCGCGTCCATACCCGCCGTCGACGTGCAGCCGGCAAGGCAAAGCGATGCGATCAAGAAACTGATGACGCCCGGTATCCGCATCTGGACCTGTACTCAAAACACAACAGACCGAGGGCAAAATCGACAGCCAACGGACAAACCAGATCGAGTTATGAACGGGAAATTACCAATAAAGTTTGAATCAAAGGTTATCTCCGCGAGGAAGGGAGTGAAGGCAGCTGCCAGCAAGGGCAGAACGGAGCTGGCAATCGCCGCTCGGCGCTAACCGCTTTTCCTGAACACGCCGATCATCGGCCCCAAGTTCCAATAGTCGTCGTTGCGGCCGGTGCCGGGCGCCAACAGGCTCGATATGGAGCCATCGAGGAACAGCGCATTGTCGCAACCGAGCGCGTCGCGAAAAAGCCGGGCGAAGGCATGGAAGGTCACCGTGCCGTTCGAAATCGCGAAGACGGCGACACCGTCCTTGCGCACACCGACGCCGTCACGGATCTTGCGCGAGGTGCTGTCGGCCAGGAACTTCGGATGCAGCCGGCCGTCGATCACCAGCATCGGCCCGGACTGCGTGGCGTAGTCGACATGCGGGCGCTTCTTCAGAAAATCGCCGGTCTCGCGCACAGAGGCCTTGCCGTCGCTGATGGAGAAGATGCCGTTGGGAAGCAGTGAAAAATTGCCGCTGCCAGATCCGGTCTTCGCCGATGTCATTTCCCGTCCGTGCTCGACATAGAGCCCGACCGGCTCGAGGTTGGGGTGATACATGCCGGCGTTGATGGCAAACAGCATCGTGCGCCCGGAGGCCCGTTGCGAGGCATGCAGTGCGTGCAGCGACTGAAACGGTTTGCCCGCCGGATCCTTCCAGAACAGCTCGATCGAGTACAGCTTCGGATCGACCTCGCAAACGAGAAAGCTCGTCGCCTCGAAAGTGGAGGTCCGGCATGGCGGCAGCGAGATGGCCCATTGGCCAAATCCCGCGACCAGTGCCACCGTCGGCGGCATCGCACCCTTGGCCAAGGCCACCAGCAAAGGCAGCATTTGCAGAAGGCTGAAGAGATCCATGCGCGTCCCGGACTTGAGTTGAGTGTCCGGTATAGCCCATTTCGCGATGCAGCGACCGGCCGCTCAGCCGGGCGCTAGCCCTTGCCGTCAAAACCGGCGCGCGCTGCGGCTGACCGTGAATTCATCCGCAAGATCGCCAGTCGGTCAACGGCACAACCAGAGTTTCTGGCATGTCCGGGCGATCACATGCGCCGGGGGAACGGCCGGCTCATCGACGGGCAGCCGGCGAACCCGCTCGAGCAGCATGCGGACCTGTTCGGGGCGTACGCGGTCGCGCTCCATCACAAGCAGGACCATCGGATCACTCAGAAGTTCGTCCAGGGTGCTGATGCTGTCGTTCATCCGTCGTCTCCTCAAAACCGTGCCCGCAGCGCACAAATAAGAAGACAATGATGGCTCGCCAATGACGCTTTGCCGGCCATCTCGTGACGATTTGGATCAAATCTTGGTCATCCTCCGGGCCCCCCTTAGGACAGAAACTAACCGGGCGGCGGCGCGCCTTCATATTGCGGCAGCCCGTCGTCCAGAATCACCCAGGCCTGCTTCGAGGCGGTGTAGATATGCATTTGCGGCTTGAAGGCCGAGGGATCGTCGAGCGAACCCGTGGTGATCCCCATGATGCCGGCGGCATCGCGGCGCGAAAACATCGTCGTGCCGCAGCTTGGGCAGAAGCCGCGCTTGATATCCGGTGAGGAATCGGCCGTCGCCAGGGTGCCTTCGATCGTGACATCGTCGATACGAAACAGCACACGCGCGTTGAAGGCGGCGCCGATCGCCCTCTGGCAGAGGCGGCAATGACATATGCGTTCGTTGATGGGGGCCGCGTCGGCGCGGTACCGCACCGCTCCGCACAGGCATCCGCCCTCATATCTAGCCATCGCCTGGATCCGTTGCTGGAGACTGGGACAGCCAAAGTATCGGGGCAGCCGATTGGGTCAATTGAAAAGCTTTGATACACTACCATCGATTATCGTGATGGGGCTGGATCTAGTCATGGCGCAGGACATCGAAACCATCGACATCGCGGAGCTGTTCGGCCCGCCCTCACCTGCCCGCGACCGCACCGACGCCGCTGTCATGGCCGCTGCCTCGGGCATCGGCTTCATGGCGGTGCGGGGTTTTCCCGGAGACGAATGGCTGACCCCCGACAAGCGGGCGCAACTGCTCGGCATCTTCGCCCTTTCGGACGCAGAGAAGCAGAAACTGCTGCGCTGGAATTTCGACAGTTCGAAGACCAACGTCTATCGCGGCTGGTTCCCGCTGCAGCCAGCGGCCGTCTCCTACAAGGAAGGCATCGACATGGGTCCGGACCTCGCCGACGCGGCGACCGTGCCGGTTTCGCACGATCCGCTCTGCGAGCCGACACCCTTGCCGACCGAAGATGCCCTGCCCGGCTGGCGCGCGGCGGCGGCCGACTACTACCGCGCGATGCGGACGGTGGGCAACGCGCTGATGCGATCGATCGCGCGCGGGCTCGGCCTGCCGGAGACGATCTTCGAACCCTATTTCGACCAAGGCATCTCGACGCTGCGCCTGATCCGCTACCCCTTGCGCGACCCCAAGGCCGGCATCGACACCAGCGGCCCGGAATTCTCGGTCGTCCACAAGGGCGAGACCCGCACCGTCATCGGGCGGGAACACGCCGATTCCGGCTTCGTCACCTTGCTGGCGCAGGACGGTGTCGAAGGCTTGCAGGCCAAAAACCTCGCCGGCGAATGGATCGACGTGCCGCCGGCCGACGGCACAATGGCCGTCAATTTCGGCCAGTTGCTGGAGCGCTGGACCAGCGGCCGCGTGCGGGCAACCCGGCACCGGGTGATCGCGCCGAAAACAGCGCGTTTCTCCATCCCGTTCTTTCACGAGCCGCGCGTCGACGCCGAGATCGCGCCACTGCCCTTGAGCGGCGCCGAGCCCTTCGAGCCGTTCCTGTATGGCGATTATCTCTGGGATTCGGCGACGAATTTCGTCGAGATGAGCGGCATCAAGCATCTGAGGCCGCCACGTCGGACCAAGGTCTCGTAAGCGATGTCCGATTTTGGCCTGAGTTCGCCGGGAGCGGTTGAACGGCTCCACCCGAATTCGCGTCAGTGCCGCTTGGCTTGCACCAGATAGGCCTCGATCTCGCTCTCGCCCAGCCACTTGGCGGCCTCCAGCCGATGCACGCCTTCGACGAGGACATGGCGCTTGCCGTCATGACGGACCTGGATCGGCGTCTTCATGCCGTTTTCCAGAATGTCCTCGGCCAGATGACGGACGGTCTCGGGATGCAGCGTCTTCTTGCGCGCTGTCGGCACGTAGATGTCGTTGATCTTGACCTTCTGCACTTTGAGCATGCCCACTCCCGTGGCGGAAACGCCGCCTCTCCCTGAGATAGTCGGTTTGTTCAAATGCACCAAGGGCACGGCTAACGAATAGGAGACTTAAGGCCATCGCGGTCTGGAGACGTGGGGGGAACCGCTGGTTGCCTGGCGCGGTCATCTCCATATGGCGGTCGGCCCACCTGGCAGTCGGTCAGTCCCTGTAGATGCGATCCTCGAGCGGGGTTTCGGCAATCAGCGACCGCAGGCCGGAAAGCAGCGCCTTTTCCGCACGATTCATCGCCTTGTCGGGATTGGTGAGCAGGAAGATGTCGATGGCCGGCGGCGCGTCATAGGGTGGCAGCCGCCACAGCGTCCCGTCCGCCACATCGCGCCGCGAGACGTGCAGAGGCAGCGGGCCGATGCCGAGCCCGGCGACAATCATGCGCCGCACCTCTTCCAGGCTGGACGACACGCCGACGACATCGACATTCAGCCTTGCCTCGCTGCGCAACAGCGCCACCGGCCGCAGCGCGTCCGAAATATGGTCGGTCTGGAACGACACGGACGGCTCGCCCCGCAGATCGTCCAGCGTCAGGCCGCCCTGCCCGTAGAGCCGATGGTGCGGCCCGCAGAAGAAGCCGAAGAACTCGCGATAGACCATGGCGTAGTCGAGCGCGGGATCACGCTGGCTGACGAGGCAAATGCCGAAGGAGGCGCGGCGCTCCCTCACCTGCTTGGCCACTTCGGTGCTTGCCGCCACCGAAATGGTGATGCTGGCGCGCGGATAGTCGCGGTGAAACTCCGACAGCGCGCGATCGAAGAGCGGCGAGACGACATGGCTGGCCGTCGCGATCATGACGTGGCCGGTGACGTCGTCGCTGATCCCCCGCATCAGCAGGGGGAGCTGCGATATGGTGCCGAACACCTCGACACTTTGTTCGTAGAGAAGCCGTCCGACCTCGGTCAGTTCAAAGCGCGTCGCGTCGCGCTCGACCAGGCGCCGGCCTAGCCGGTCCTCCAGCCGCCGCAACGCATTGCTGACGCTGGGCTGCTTGAGGTTGAGACGCTCGGCGGCGCGGGTGATGCTCTTCACCTCGGCGATGACGACGAATGTCCGCAGCAGGTTCCAGTCCAGATCCCACACCAGGCGCTCGGGGCGCGGCAAAGCCATTCCTGATATCTATGCTCCCCATTCGCATTATCTATTTGCGCAATGATGCCGCAAAGGCAATCATCGCCCATAGGAAAGCGTCCAGACGCCTCCCAAGAACAAGACGCTCAGCACCATCCAGAGGACAGAAAAATGAACAGACTATTCTCCGGCATCGCCGTCGCGGCCCTGCTGCTCGCCTCGACCTTCACCTCCATTTCGGCCAGGGCTGACGACCTCGAGAAGATCAAGTCGGCTGGCGAACTGAAGATCTCGATGAGCGGCCAGTATCCGCCTTTCAACTTCGTCAACGACCAGAATGAAGTCGTTGGCTTCGACGCCGATATCGGCAAGGCCATCGCCGAGCGCATCGGCGTCAAGGGGACCATCATCACCACGGCCTGGGACGGCATCATCGCCGGCCTGCTGGCCAACAAATACGACACCGTCGTCGGTTCGATGACCATCACGCCGGAACGCGAGAAGGTGGTCGATTTCGTCGGCCCCTACTACCATGCCGGCCGCGCTGTCTTCGTCAATGCCGATTCCAAGGTGCAGAGCCTCGACGACCTCAAGGGCAAGACCCTTGGCGTGACGCTGGGCGAAACGCATGAGAAGTGGGCGCGCCAACAGGGCGGCTGGGATATCCGCACCTACAAGGGGCTGCCGGAGTTGCTGCTGGAACTGAAGGCCGGCCGCGTCGACGCCATCGTCGTCGACAACATCCCGGTCATGATCGCGATGAAGCAGACCGGTGAGAAGGTGCGCCAGCTCAACACGCCTGACATCGAAGGCGGCAGCGTCGCCATCGGCATCGCCATCCGCAAGGACAATCCGCAATTGAAAGCGGCCATGCAAAAGGCGCTGGACGAGATGCTGGCCGACGGCACATACAAGAAGATCTCCATGCAGTGGGTCGGCAGCGACATCCGCTGATCCGCTCCTGGCTTCAGGCGGCCACGGCCGCCCGAAGCTGAATGCCACTCTTGCCGGACCGCCCCATGGATTTCTCCCTGATGCGGCGCGTCTTTCCCTTCTTCGTGGAAGCCGCGCTGGTGACGATCGAGATTACCGCATTGGCCCTGGTCCTCGGCCTGGCGGTCGCGGCCCTGGCGGCGGCGGCCCGCATGTCGAGATCAGCGATCGCGCGGGCTGCCGGCACGCTCTATGTCAGCCTGTTTCGCGGCACGCCCTGCCTGATCCAGCTCTTCGTGCTCTATTTCGGCGGGCCGCAGATCGGCATCAATCTCGATCCGTTCCTGGCGGGCGTCATCGGCCTTGGCCTCAACATCGGCGCCTATATGGCGGAATCGATCCGGGGCGCGCTGGTCGCGGTCGACCGGGGCCAGGCCGAGGCGGCGCGAACCATCGGTTTCAGCCGCTTGCAGACGCTGCGCAAGGTGGTGCTGCCACAGGCGGCACGGCTGATGATCCGGCCGCTCGGCGTCAATACGATCGCCCTGCTGAAGGGATCGGCACTGGTGTCCACCATCTCCGTGGTCGAGCTGACCTACACGGCCCAGCGCTTCATCGGCTCGACCTACAAGCCGTTCGAGATCTTCGGCGTGGCAGCGCTGCTCTACATGATCATGGTCTACGCCGTATCGCGAACCGTCGACCTGCTCGACAAACGCTTTGCCATCGTCTGAGCGGGGAACACGATGCAAGGTCTCGATTTCACCGTTGTCTGGCCCTACTGGGACATCCTGCTGATCGGCACCTGGTGGACGGCCGTGCTGACGGTGGCGGCGGGCGCGGTGAGCTTCATCTTCGGCATCCTGTTCGCGGTCATCGTGCTCTACGCCCCGCGGATCGTCGCCTATCCGGTGCGCGCCTTCATGTGGGTGTTCATGGGCACGCCGCTGCTGCTGCAGCTGTTCCTGATCTATTTCGGCCTGGTCCAGATAGGCATCGACATCCCGGCGCTGGCCGCCGGAATCGTCGGGCTCGGCTTGCACTTCGCCGTCTACAATGCCGATGTCATCCGCGCCGGCATCGTCGCCGTCGATGTCGGCCAGACCGAAGGCGCGCGCAGCATCGGCTTCGGCAAATGGCGAACGCTGCGCCATGTCGTGATACCGCAGGCCATCCGCAACACCGCGCCGCCGATCGGCGGCAATATGATCGCGCTGCTGAAGGAGTCCTCCATCGTTTCGGTCATCGGAATCGCAGAGCTTGTCCATTCGGCACAGCTGGCGATCAGCGAAACCTTCCGGCCGTTCGAATTCTACATCACGGCGGCCGCGCTCTACTACATCCTGAACCTCGTGCTCGAAGCGGCCTTGAACCGGTTCGAACGACATGTGGAGGTCTCCCGATGAGGACGCAGCGGCCAATGGTCGAGGTGCGCGGCGCACGCAAGTCGTTCGGTGCCGTCGAGGTGCTCAAGGGGATCGACCTGTCGGTCGAGCGTGGGCAGATCGTGGCCATCATCGGGCCGAGCGGCTCGGGCAAGAGCACGCTGCTGCGCTCGATCAACCATCTCGAGACCCTCAACGGCGGCGAGGTCTGGCTGGACGGCGTTCAGGTCAATCAGAAGCTGCGCGGCCGGGCCTTCGAGCGCCACATCAACACGGTGCGCCAGCAGATGGGCATGGTGTTCCAGCACTTCAACCTGTTCCCACACCTGACCGTCATCGAAAACATCACCATGGGACCGGTGATCCTGAAGGGCACGCCGAAAGCCGAAGCCAGGGAACTGGCCGTCGGCCTGCTGACCAAGGTCGGGCTCGCCGACAAGATCGACGCCTATCCCTCGCGGCTGTCCGGCGGCCAGAAGCAGCGCGTGGCGATTGCCCGTGCGCTGGCAATGCAGCCCAAGGTGATGCTGTTCGACGAAGCGACTTCGGCCCTCGATCCGGAACTGGTCGACGAAGTCAACGCGGTGATGAAACAGCTCGCCGCCGAACATATGACCATGCTCATCGTAACGCACGAGATGCGCTTTGCCGGCGAAGTCGCCGACAGGGTGCTGTTCATGGATGGCGGCGTGGTGGTGGAAGAGGGTCCGCCCGCCGACATGTTCCGTGCGCCGCGGCAAGAACGCACCCGCGGCTTCCTCAAGAAATACCTTTCCGCCTGAGCAGGACAATGACCGGATACCCCACCCAATTCCCCGATTTCGGATTGACAGCTGAGCAGCGCCGCCATGCGGTGCGCGGTCACTACTATGAATGGCCGGGCATGGATGGCGAGCGCGGCGAGATTTGGTGCTACAGCGACCGCTTCTCTTACCGCGCCGGTGAGACGGTGACGCTGCATGTCAGTTCCACTGCTCCGTCCTTCAGCATCACGATCATTCGCGACGGCGGCTTGGAGACGAGAGTCTTCGAGCAGTCGGGCATCGCGGCGCGCTGGCAGGACAGTCCGGATCAATGTTCGGTCGAGGGCTGCGACTGGGAGGCTTCGTTCGAATTCCCCGTCGAGGCCGACTGGCCGTCCGGCGCCTATCGGATTACGCTCACGGCGGAAGGCCGTGACGGCAAGCCGATCCAATGCCACCATATTGTGATCGTCGCGCCACTGCCCGGCAAGAGGCCCGGCCGCGTGCTGCAGGTAGCGGCGACTGGTACCTGGCTCGCCTACAACACCTGGGGCGGTTCCAACCACTACCAGGGCATCACCGGGCCGAACCGTGACCAGTATTCGCCCATCGTATCGACGCAGCGCCCCTGGTGCCGTGGCTTCGTCGTGCTGCCGAAGGATGCGCCGCGCGTACCGCTGGAAATCGCCGTGCCGCCGAAGACGGCGCCGCGCTATCCGCACATGGAATGGGCGCTGGCCACCGGTCATTCGAAGAAATACGCCTCGTCGGGCTGGGCCAGCTATGACAGCCATTTCTTCCGCTTCGCCGAACGGGCCGGCTACGGCGTCGACCTCGCCAGCCAGCATGATCTGCATTTTTTTCCTGAAATTCTCGACGGCTACGACTGCGCCGTCTTCGTCGGCCATGACGAATACTGGACCTGGGAAATGCGTGACGCGGTCGACAATTATGTGGAACGCGGCGGCCATGCGGCGCGCTTCGCCGGCAACTTCATGTGGCAGACCCGGCTGGAGGACGAGGGCCGCCGGCAAGTCTGCTACAAATATCGCTCGCGCAAGGAGGATCCCGCCTATCTCCAGGGCGGCGACGTGACCCGAGCCACAAATTCCTGGGAGGCGCCGGAAATCGGCCGGCCGGGTTCAGCGACCTTCGGGCTCAACGCCACACGCGGCCTCTATGCTGGCTGGGGCGGCTGCGCGCCGCGCGGCGTGCGCGGGTTTCCGGTCTACCGGCCCGAGCACTGGGCCTTTGCCGGCACCGGCATCTATTATGGCGACCTGCTCGGCGCCGACAGCCATGTCTATGGGTATGAGGTCGATGGGCTCGATTTCGAGATCCGCGGCGGCCTGCCCTACCCTACCTCAGACAGCGGCGCACCCGACGGATTGCAGGTTCTCGCCGTCGGTATGGCCAGTCAGGTCGAGGAAAGCGCGGATATCGCGATCGAGGATCAGTTCCTTACCGACGAGGACGGGCGCTTCAGCGCCGAAACGCTGTTCGGCGACAGGAGCGATGCCAATCTCGAAAAAGTCAAACGCGGCAACGGCATGATCGTCAACTTCCCGCGAGGCAAGGGCGAGGTTTTCCACGCCGGAAGTTGCGAATGGGTGGCCGGCCTGCTGCGGCAGGATCCCATGGTCGAACGCGTCACGCAAAATGTCCTCGATCGTTACCTCGGAAAGTCCTGACATGTCGAAAATCCAGACCACCTCTCAAGGCGTTGACGCCAGGCGTGAATCGCATCTGTTCTATTTGTCCAGCCTGCGCCGGCCGCTGATCGATCGCGCCGAAGGCATCTATATGTGGACGCAGGATGGCCGCCGCTTCATCGACGGATCGAGCGGGCCGATGGTCGCCAATATCGGCCATTCCAACCGCAATGTGCTCGACGCCATGAAGCGCCAGATGGACCGCGCCACCTTCGCCTATCGTCTGCATTTCGAGAACGAACCGGCTGAAGAGCTGGCGCGGGAACTGGCCGGAAAACTGCCGGAAGGCATGGACCGCATCTTCTTCGTCTCCGGCGGCTCTGAAGCGACGGAATCCTGCATCAAGCTGGCGCGGCAGTGGGCGGTCGCCACCGGCCAGGCCAGCCGCTGGAAGGTGATCACGCGCTTCCCCTCCTATCATGGCGGCACGCTGGGGTCGCTGTCGATAACGGGCGACGACGCGCTGGTCGAAACATTCGAGCCGATGATGCGGGTGATGCCCACCATCCCGGCGCCAACCGCCTGGCGCGACCGTGACAACCTTTCGATGGAACAGCGCGGCATCCGCTATGCCGACATGCTGGAGGAGAAGATCCTCGCCGAAGGGCCGGAGAGTGTCGTCGCCTTCATCATGGAGCCGATCGGGGGCGCCGCGACTGCGGCACTGGTGGCGCCGGACAGCTATTATCCGCGAATTCGCGAGATCTGCGACCACTACGGCATCCTCCTGATTCATGACGAAGTGATGAGCGGCGCCGGCCGCACCGGCAAGTTCCTCGGCGGCGACCATTGGAACTGCAAACCCGACATCGTCGCGCTGTCGAAGGGGTTGGGTTCCGGCTACGCGCCGCTCGGCGCACTCGCTGCCCCCCAGCGTCTGGTGCAGCCACTGCTCGCCTCGGGCGGCTTCCAGCACGGCCACACCTATGCCGGCAACCCGCTGGCCTGCGCCGCCGGGCTCGCTGTGCTCGGCGAGATGGACCGGCTCGACCTGATCGCCAATGCGGCCGCCATGGGCGACGTGCTGATGGACGGGCTGAAGGGTCTGGCCAAGCGTTTCCCGTTCATCGCCGACGTCCGCGGGAAGGGCCTGCTCACCGGCGCCGAGATGGTTGCCGATCCCGAGACGCTGCGGCCCATCGACCAGGACAAGAAAGCCACCCAGCGGCTGCTCGACCTCGCCTATGAGCGCGGGCTCATCATCTATGGCCGCAGGGTCAAGGGCGGCGTCGACGGCGACAATTTCATGGTCGCCCCGCCGATGATCGTGACCAGCGACCAGGTCGGCGAGATCGTTTCGATCATCGGCGACTCGCTGGAGGTGCTGGCATCCGAGCTCGACCTGCCGGTCGAAGGCCGGGGCTAGCAGAATGGCGCCGCGAAAAGTCATCATCACCTGCGCCATCACCGGCTCGGTGCACACGCCGTCGATGTCGCCCTATCTGCCGATCACGCCGGACCAGATCGCGGCGAACGCCATCGCCGCCGCCGAGGCCGGCGCCTCGATCCTGCATCTTCACGCCCGCGATCCGGAGGACGGGCGGCCGACGGCAGACCCTGACGTCTACATGCGGTTCCTGCCGCGCATCAAGCAGGCCACCGACGCGGTGATCAACATCACCACCGGCGGCTCGTCGCTGATGACGCTGGAGCAGCGGCTGGCCGCGCCGCTGCGGGCCGAGCCGGAAATGTGCTCGCTCAACATGGGATCGATGAATTTCGCGCTGTTCCCCATGCTCGACAGGCCAAGGGAGTGGCAACACGAGTGGGAGCCGAAGCTGCTCGAGGCCACCCGCGACTCCATCTTCAAGAACACGTTCGCCGACATGGAAGGGGTGATCGAGAAGCTTGGCCAGGGTTGCGGCACGCGCTTCGAATTCGAATGCTACGATGTCGGCCATCTCTATTCGCTGGCGCATTTCCGCGACCGCGGCCTGGTGTCGGGACCACTCTTCATCCAGTTCGTCCTGGGTATCCTGGGCGGCATCGGCGCCGACCCGGACAACCTCATCCACATGAAGCGGATCGCCGACAAGCTGTTCGGCGACAGCTACCAGTTTTCGGTGCTGGCCGCCGGCCGCAACCAGATGCCCCTGATCTCGATCGCGGCGGCGATGGGGGGCAATGTCCGCGTCGGGCTCGAAGACAGTCTCTACGACGGCCGTCAACTGGCGAAGTCCAACGCCGATCAGGTGCGCCGCATCCGTGGCATTCTCGATGGACTGTCGCTGGAGGTTGCGACGCCGACCGAGGCGCGCGAGATGCTGGCGCTCAAGGGCGGCGACCGGGTGGCGTTTTGAGGCGATGATCTGATGGTAGCGTCCAGTCCCACCCCCCTCTGGCCTGCCGGCCATCTCCCCCTCAAGGGGGGAGATTGGCTGTCATTTCGGCTTTCACCACCTTCCGGCCTTGCAGCATGTACGACGGGTCAGAAGCTGCCAATCTCCCCTCTTGAGGGGGAGATGTCCGGCAGGACAGAGGGGGGTGCCTGGGCGCCGACCCTCGTATGACCGTTGCCCCCGAAATCACCCTCCGCCCCGGCCGGATCGAGGACGTCGAAACGATCCATGCGGCAATCCTGAAGCTTGGCACGCATATCGGCGCGCCCGAGGAGATCATCTCGACGGCGGACGATCTCAGGACCTACGGCTTCGGCGAGAAGCCTGCCTTCTCGACACTGATCGCGGAAGTGGGCGGTGAATTCGCAGGCCTTTGCCTGCATTTCCCGATCTTTTCCACCTGGATGGGACGGCCCGGCGTCTATGTGCAGGACCTCTATGTCGAGGACCGGTTTCGCGGCCGCAGGATCGGCGAGCGCCTTCTGCGGCAGGTCGCGGCACAGTGCCGGAAGCAAGGCGGTGTCTATCTGAGGCTCTCCGTCGATACCGACAATGAGGGTGCGACGGCCTTCTATGAAAGGCTGGGGATCGCCTGGTCGAGCTACGAGCAAACGCAAAAGATCATCGGCGAGGCCTTTTTCGCCTTCGCCGACGCGCCGAATACCGGGGAGCAGGAATGAAAGCCTTTTACGCCGAGGAGCAGAAGCGCCATGACCCCAAGGCCTTTCTGTCCAGCGGTGCGGCACAGCCGAATCCGGAAAAACCGGAACGCGTCGAGAGATTGTTAGCCGGCGCATTATCTGCCGGCTGCACGATCGAACGACCGCGCGAGCGTGGGCTTGGTCCGGTCGCCGCGGTGCATACGCCGGAATATCTGGATTTCCTCGAGCATATCTTTACGCGCTGGCAGCGCATCGAAGGCGCCTCCGCGGAAGTGATCCCCAACATCCATCCGATCGCGCGCAACGGCTCCTATCCGGCCTCGGCGGTCGGCCAGGCCGGCTACCATATGGCCGATACCGCCTGCCCGATCTCGGGCGATACCTGGCAAAGCGCGCTGTGGAGTGCCTGGAGCGCGGTCGAAGCCGCAGAGTCCGTCATGGCTGGGGCGACGGCCGCCTATGCGCTGTGCCGTCCGCCGGGCCACCACGCCTTCGCCGATGTCGCGGGCGGCTTCTGCTTCATCAACAATTCGGCGGTCGCGGCGCAGGTCCTGCGCAAGCAGGCGGCGCGGGTGGCGATCCTCGATGTGGATTTGCACCACGGCAACGGCACGCAAGGCATTTTCTATGCACGGCCCGATGTGCTCACCGTCTCGCTGCATGCCGATCCGGTGCGCTTTTACCCGTTCTTCTGGGGTCATGCCGATGAACGTGGCGAAGGTGCTGGCCTGGGTTACAATTTCAACCTGCCGCTGCCGCGCAAATCCGCCGACGCGGCGTTTCTGGAGGCACTCAAGGCAGCGTTCCAACGCATCCGGGCCTTTTCACCCGACGCGCTGGTCGTGGCGCTCGGCCTCGACGCCTTCGAGGGCGATCCGTTCGGCGGGCTTGCGGTGACGACGCCGGGCTTCTCGCGCATCGGCGAAGCTATCGCCAAGCTCGGCCTTCCGACCGTCATTGTCCAGGAAGGCGGCTATCTCTGCGACGAACTTGGCGACAATCTCGCCGCTTTCCTAACCGGCTTCGGCGGCAAGGCGCGGTAAGGTTCAAGCAGGCGTCAGGAACGCTGCTGCCTGAGCATGGCGATGACGCGGTGCACGCTCTCCAGCGTCTCGTCGATCTCGGCCGATGTGTTGTAGTGGGCGATGCCAATGCGCACGACGCCCTGCTCGTCCGGGATGCCGAGTTGGTGGACGATCTCCCAGGCGTAGTTGTGGCCCGACCACAGGAAGATGTTCTCGGCATTCATCTGCCGGACGATCGTTTCAGGCACGATGCCATCGACGGTGAAGGAAACCGTCGGCACGCGATCGCCGAGCCGCTTCGGATCGGTGATGCCGTGGATGGTCAGGCCCGGGATATCGGACAGGCCGTCGATCAGCCTTTGCGCCAGCGGATTTTCATAGGCGATGGCGACTTCGAATGCCCTGGCGATCTTATGCCTGCGCGATCCGCCCTCGCCCGTTGCTGCACCCAGCCCGGCAAAATAGTCCACCGCCGCCGTGAGGCCGGCCATCAGTTCGATCTGCGGCGTGCCAAGCTCGAACCGTTCCGGCAGACCATTGGATGAACAGCGGCATTTGTAGGGCGTCAGCCCCTCGATCACATCGCGCCGGCCCCACAATATGCCCATATGCGGACCGAAGAATTTATAGGCCGAGCAGACCAGGAAATCACAGCCGAGGTCCTGCACATCGATCAGGCCATGCGGCGCGAACTGCACAGCGTCGACATAGACCAGTGCACCGGCCTGTTTTGCGAGGCGGGTCAGCGATTGAACGCGATTGATCGAACCGGTCAGGTTGCTGGCATAGTTCAGCGCGACCAGCCGTGTCTTCTGCGACAGCAGGCCGGCCAGAGTCTCTTCCTCGACCTGCCAGCTTTTTTCATCGAACGGCAGCCAGCGCACGACCAGACCGAGATCCTCGGCCAGTTGCAGCCAGGGCGACACATTGCCCTCATGGTCCATGCGGGTGAGGATGATCTCGTCCCCCCGCTTCATCGTCCGGCCGAGCGTGCGCGACATGTTGTAGGTCAGCGTTGTCATATTGGCGCCGATGATGATTTCCTCGGGGCTCGCGGCCCCAAGAAAATCAGCCATTGCCTGATGCGCGTCGTCGACGACAGTTTGAGCCGCGATCGTGGTTTCGAAATAGCCGCCGAGATTGGCATTGGTGGTGAGCAGGCAGCGCGACACCGCTTCGGCCACGGACCGGGGCACTTGGGTGCCGGCGGGATTGTCGAGATAAATCCGGCGGCGGCCGCTGTCGGTCAGGGAAAGAGCGGGAAATTTTCCACGTACCGGCTCGATCGGAAAGTCCACCATTGTCCCACCTCTCTGTTGTCTCGGGGATCCCTGTTGCTATCAAGGACAGCGATTGCCAACCCCGTGATAGATCGCATCCCCTGCAGTCCGCACCCTCAGGACATGGCTGGCATGCTTATGTTGCACTGCACAATTGTCACGATTCACCTATAATGGCAGGTGTGGAGGATCTAACGGGGGCTCAAACATGGGTTTCTTCACTGAAATGTTCGCAAGGCCGCGTCCACAGGAACAACTGAGATACCGAGCGGCACTCGCCGTGCTTCATTCGATGAGCAATGCGGACCGAGCCGACATCGGGATAAAGCCAGCCGACTTTCCACGCATAGCGCGCGAAATGTCGATGCGCTGAGCAAATCAAGCCGAGGGATGTCCCGGATCGCTCCGGGACATCTTGAAAAACTGAAAATCCTCAGCGCGTGCCAATGAAGGTGGCCTTGCCGAGCGGCACGCCGTTGTGGCGAAGGATGTCGTACGCGGTGGTGATGTGGAAGTAGAAATTGGGCATGGCCAGATGCAGCAGATACTGCATGCCGCTCAACGTCGTTTCACGGCCTCCCATCTTCAACTCGATCATCTTGTCGTCGGAGCCGTCAAAGTCGGCGGCTGAAAATGTTTCGAGATGGGCGATCGTCTTGGCAATGCGCGCTTCCAGATCGGCGAAGCTAGCCTCATTGTCCTCGTATTTCGGCACTTCACGACCGGCAAGGCGCGAGGGCGCGCCCTTGGCGTGATCGGTGGCAATCTGGACCTGCCTGGTCAGCGCATACATGTCAGGCGCCAGCCGCGATGTCAAAAACACCTGCGGATCGATCTTGCGGTCAAGCGCATTCTGTTCCGCCGCCGCGAGCACACTGGAAAGTGCTTTCAGCCTTGCCGAAAACACAGGCACGGATGCCTCGTACATCGATATCGTCACGTCATATCTCCTGTCCGGCCGAACGCCGGCGAACGGGACGTAGCGCCTTCGCGGCCGATTCTTCAAGCTTGACCCGCGCGGCGTCACCACCTTGCCGCAATCCGCACGGTAGAATCCCTCTATCAGGCGGAGATCACCCGATGAGACACGTCCTATTCGCAGCGACTGCCTTTCTATCCCTTGCCACATCTGGCCCGACGGCGCTGGCCGCCGGCGATGTGGCCGAAGCGCCCTATGTCGATGACCGGTCAAGTGCGGATGCGGTCATCCAGTCGCTTTACAGTGCCATAAACCGGCATGAATTCGCCCGCGCCTGGGGCTATTTCGGAGATACAAAGCCGGCAAAGGATTTTGATGCTTTCGTCAAGGGTTATGACGGGACCGACAAGGTCGAGGTGGAGACCGGCGCGATTTCGAATGACGGCGCCGCTGGCAGCATCTATTACAGCGTCCCCGTCGCCATCCGCGCCACCGACAAGGCCGGCGGCGAAAAGGTCTTTGCCGGTTGCTATACGCTGCGCCAGGTGAATGCCCAGATCCAGGCGGCGCCGCCCTTCGATCCGATCCATATCGAAAAGGGCGAGCTGAAACCTTCCTCCGCCGGTTTCGAGGACGCTCTGCCATCAAGCTGCGGCGAAGGGCCGCCGCCGCCGAAAAAGGATGCGGCACTGGAACAGGCCAAGAAGGCCTTTCTGGCGGCCTATGGCAACCAGTGCGACAAGGACCGGCTAGCCAATGAGCCGGAGCTCTATTCGATCAAGTACAAAGACAAGGATGCGCTGCCGACCGATCCGGACAAAGAAACACGGCTCTTCCAGTTTTCCTGCTCTGCCGCCGCCTACAATGAAAGCTCCATCTACTACATAAGCGACGATGTATCTGGCGTCAGGCAGCTGCAGTTCACCGAGCCGGAGATGGATATCCGCTATGTGAACAACGACAGCGAAGGCAAGGTCGAATCCATCCACATCATCGGCTTCCGAACGACCGGCTGGGCGGTCAATTCCAACTATGATTCGGATGCCCACACGATCAACACCTTCAACAAGTGGCGCGGCGTCGGCGATGCATCGAACGCGGGAACCTACCTGTTTCGCAACGGTGATTTCTCGCTGGTCCAATACGACGTCGACGCATCTTATGACGGCGAGCAAAACCCGGAGACGGTTGTCGACTACAACACCGCGCCCTGAGCGTTGGACGGCCGTCCTCAGCGGCGATCAGGGCGCCTTCGTCAGCATCCAGTTAAGCGTGCCGCGCCAGTCGGTCATGCGGATCGGCGTGCCATGCGTGCCTGTCTCGAAGCGGACGAAACGGGTCGGGTAGGTCTTGGATCTGGCAAGGATGGAGCGGAAGAACGCCTCCTGTTTTGCCACGGGAAAGACCACGTCATGGCTCCCCTGGCCGAAGAAAACCGGGACGCGCCGCTTGAAGGCGGGGCTCGCCAGAAAGCTCTCGTCCCAAAATGAGCCGAGCAGCAGCAGCCCGTCGATACGGCCTCCCGTGTCCTTGCGCGCGGCGAGCTTCCAGCAGAGCGCGCCGCCCATCGAGCCACAGGCGACAAAGATCTTCGCCCCCGGCGATTGCCCGGCGTAATGATCGATCAGCGCGGCGATCTGGGCGGCGCCGGCGTCGCCGAAATCCGGAAAGTCCGGACTGAGATAGAGGCCGCCATTTTCGGCCATCAGGTTCTTGAGCCGGTTGAAATTGCCGCCGAATGTGAAGTCGTCGACGCCTTGCTTGCGGCTGCCGCCCTGCCCGTGCAGATAAAGAACGATGATGCCGGCGCCTTTCGACTTCCCCACGGCGATGTGCCTGATATCGCCCACATCGGTCTTCAACATCAGGTCCTGCTGCACCTTGCGTACGCCGGTTTCAGTGTATTGGGCATGCACGCGCTTTTCCGGCACCTCGTCGCGCTGGTTGATGTCGCGCGGTTCCCGGTAATCGATGACCGTGTAGGCGCCGCTGGTGTCGGACGACAGCGCGGCCGGATAGGCGAAGAGATCGTCCTTGAACGGTTTCAGTTCGAGAGCACTGGCGTGACCGGCAGAAAACAGAAAAAAAACGGAAACTAGAATGGTTCGGAGCGCGACTGCCCCCCTCTGGCCTGCCGGCCATCTCCCCCTCAAGGGGGGAGATCGGATGTCACGTCGGCTTTCGCCAATCTCGAAGGCTGCAGAATGAGTGCCGCCACCGACCCTGCCAATCTCCCCCCTTGAGGGGGAGATGGCCGGCAGGCCAGAGGGGGGTAGAAGCGCATAGGCGGACGGAAGAAAAGCCATGCCAAAGGCTTGCGTAATTCGGTCCGGGTTTGTCAATCCTGCAGCACGCCGCCGGCACCTTCGAGCGCTTCGCGGGTGTCGACATCGAGCGAAGCGGCCTCGCCGATTTCGACGTCGATGACGTCGAGCCCTTCGGCCTCGACCAGATGCCGTGCACCGGTATCGCCTTCGAGATGGGCGATCGCGGGAAACAGCGAGCGCGGCAAAATCACAGGGTTGCCACGCTTGCCCCGATGCGAGGCGCGGACCACCGAATTGCCTCCGGCCTCGCGAAATGCGTCGATCAACCTGTCGATGTCGTCCGATCCGACACCCGGCATATCGCCGAGCAGGATCATCACGCCGGCCGAGTCCTCGGGCAGATAGGCAATGCCGGCCTTCAACGACGTTGACAGGCCTTCGGAAAAATCGGGATTGTCGGCGAAGGTCACATCCAGCCCCGCCAGTGCCGCACGCACCCGCTCGCGCTGGTGACCGGTGACGGCAATCGTGCCGGAAGCCTTCGAGCCGAGAGCGCGTTCGGCAGCACGTTGCACCAGCGGCTTGCCGTCGAACAGCGCCAGCAATTTGTTAGGCCCTCCCATCCGGCTGGACCGGCCCGCCGCCAGTAGCACGATCCCGACCTTGAACTGGCTTTTGACCGGCAATGGCTCGCGCGGCTGCGGCCGAGTGGGAATTTCCATCAACAGCCCGCCCACCCCCATGCCGGCAATATCCCTGGACGTCACATCCAGACCGGCGATCAATCGATCCAGAACCCAGTCGAAGCCATTCTCCTTGGGGCTGCGGGCGCAGCCCGGCGCACCGATGACGCGTTTGCCGTCGAGCGTGCCGAGCACCAGAAGATTGCCTGGATCGACAGGCATGCCCGCGCGGATGACGGTGCCACCTGCTCTTTCGATCGCCGCCGGAACGACATCGGCGAAATCGCTCATCGCCGACGCACCGAAGATCACCACCATGTCGTTGTCGCGGGCCAGCGCGGCCGCGGCCTCCGCCACCGGCGCGATCTCATGCGCCGTGCGACGCTCGGCCGTCAGCCTGCCGCCGGAGCGCGCCAGCCGCGCTTCGGTGACGCGAAGCGTCTTGTCGAGCACGCTCGGCTTGATGCCCGGCAGAACGGTCTGGATGACGCCGACGCGCACTGGTTGATAGGCGTTGACGGCAAAGATCTCGCCACCGGCGCAGATTTTCATGACCGCATCGACCAGGGCAGACGCGACCGCGAAGGGAATGATTTTCACAGTCGCGACCATCTGGCCTTTTTCGACCGGCGCATGCTGAGCCAGCGTGGCGATGGTGATGGTGGGATCGACGGCGTTGATGGCGTCGATCATCGCGGCGTCGACTGTGAAGATACCGGCCGCTTCGGCATGGAGGTTGACCCGGCCGGTCGCCGGTGCCTTGGTGTCGATGTTTCTGTGGAGCATGCTTGCGGCGATTTTGGCGGCGGCGGCATCCTCGCCAAGGTCGTCTGCGGCCAGCACGGCCGCGACGACCCGCGAAATCCCGGCCGCTCGCAGCACCGACACATCATCGGCGCTCAGCCTATGCGCCTTGCGGAAGCGCCGGTCGCCGGCGGTGGTGGCGTGCGCCAGGATCGCCCCTTCGGCCGCCTCGATCGGCACGGGTCCGAATTTCACGCCGCGGCGCCCTTCGCTTCAAGACCTCGAGATCGGAAGGCTTGAACGACCTGCGCGAGGACGGCGACGGCAATTTCGGCCGGGCTGGCAGCCCCGATGTCCAGGCCGATGGGCGCGTGGATGCGGGCGAGCTGGTCGGCGCTCGCACCCAGCGTCAGCAAGCGCTCGACGCGCTTGGCATGCGTCTTTCTGCTGCCGAGCGCCCCGATATAGAAACAGTTGGCGTCGAGCGCCGCCTTCAGCGCGAAATCGTCGATCTTGGGATCATGCGTGACGGCGGCAAGTGCCGTATAGCTGTCAAGCGGCTGGCGCTTCAGCACATCCTCCGGCCATTCTGCGTGCAAAGCGATATCGGGAAAGCGTTCCCGCGTCGCAAAGGCCGTGCGCGGATCGACGATCTCGACGGGATAGCCCGCAATGCTTGCCATCGGCGCCAGCGCCTGGCTGATGTGGACGGCCCCGATCACCACCAGGCGCGGCCGCGGCAGATGCGCGTTGAGAAAGAAGGTGCGGCCCTCGGCCTCGATCGAACCGGAATTGCCGGTTCGGAATGCCCTGGCGATCGCGGCGCCGAGATCGCCCGCGACATGATCGCCTTCACGCACGACGCGGTCGCGGCCATCGCCAAGATCGGTGACAAGGATCGCCGCGCGGCGGGCGCGGCGTTCGGCGTTGAGCGTTTTCAGCGCATAGGGATCCATCGCAGATCAGCCCAATCTTTCCACATAAACCTTGATGCGGCCGCCGCAGGAC
>NZ_JBAZUD010000008.1:0-64000 GCF_041661565.1 Mesorhizobium sp. | reverse complement strand
CATCTGATCGGAAAATGGACGCGCTAGCCTCAGCACGGTACTAGCCTCATTCGAACAGCCGACCTTGCGCTGCGTCGCATCAGCAAGCCGGTCATGCCCTACGGATTGGCCTGCCTTGCCGCTTCCGCCTCCGCCACGTCGACCACGCACAGCAGCTCGCCATTTTCGCCGGACACGCGAACCAGCCAACCGGATAGATCGTCGATGCCCGGCTGAAGATCGACCAGGAGATCCACCGCGCAACGGATGGCTTCCGACCGCGCGGCGTCAAGGCTTGGCATTCGCGACGGTGGAATGCGCCTTGTGGCTCCTCCGTCCCGATATTCAAAGATGTACACCTCGCCCGTGCCGTCACTTGCAGACGTCACGTCTACCTGATCGAAATTGCCGTTGCTGCTGGCGTCATAGGCGTTCGCGGCAAGGCCGAACGTTGCCGTCTTCATCAGAATGGCCTTGGCTCTGTCCAGAGCGTCGTCCTCGGCTTTTTCATCGGCGCCGGCCATGTCCACTGTGACGCAGTCATCGCCCTCGCCGCAAAACATGACCCGAAGGATCGACCGGCCATCTGACGTCAGCGGCCTCGTGACTTCTGTTCGAACGATTTGCACGGTCGATCCCTCTCGTCCTGAAAGTGGAGGCTGCCGAAATCAGCCTCCATCAAGTCTCAATCCTGATGCTCGGGCATGTGCTTGAGCTGGTCTTTCGTCCAGGCGGTGACCGCATGGACATCGCCGTCCTCGTCACGCATGAAGTCCAACTGACTTGCGGGAACCGCAACGGCTTTTGCCCCGATGCCGAGGAAACCGCCGACATCGATGACGACCTGGCTGCCGTGCAGATGGGAAACGGTGCCGATCTTCTCGTCGTCCGCGCCGTAAATGGTCGCGCCGTCGAGGATGTCGGCGGTCAACTCGTTGCTGGCCAGACGTACGTGGTTGGTGTGGTCCATGGCTGCATCTCCTGTTGTTGGAGATGTTGCAACCCGCAACCGAACGAAGGGTTCCGTCTGGAGTGACGTCGCCCGACAAGATCTTGGCGGGGCTGTCGGGCCAGTTCTGAATTGAAATGGTCCGGTCCGCCCGGAAGATGGCCAGCCCTCCGCAACGTCTGTCGCGCGACTGATCGTGATCTTGGCTACGCCACCATCACCACTTCGTTGAACGCATCCAGGTCGACGTAGAAAACCTTGGTGATCTCCTCGACCAGTCTGTCCTGGTCGCAGCCCTGCGACCTCAGGATGTTCACGGCCGTGATGATGTCGACCCGCTCGGTGAGACGTCGCTTCTGGTAGTCCTCGATGTAGCGTTCCATGGCCGTCCTTTGCCTGTGTGCCCAAACGCGTTGAACGACAAACAGATCGCGGGAGAATGCCCGGCGCCAGGAGGCGCGTCGATCCGCGATAACCAGACTGATACGGAAGCGGCCGACTCACAAAAGCCAAGAATAGACTAGCACGCGATATCAAGCATGCCAGAGACAACAGGTGGGCGGATCGGAGAATTATTGGACTTGCAAAGGACTTCGCATCGTCGACTGAAGTCCAGTGCCTGTTCTAGACCGTCAGGAATTTACGGACATCAGCGCGGTCCAGGTCTTCTGCCGGCCCCGTATGGACGATCACGCCGCGATCCATGATGTTGACCTCATCGGCGAGCTCGCGGCAGAAATCGAGATACTGTTCGACCAGCAATATGGCAATGCCGGCCTGGTCGCGCAGATAGCGGATGGCGCGGCCGATGTCCTTGATGATCGACGGCTGGATGCCTTCCGTCGGTTCGTCAAGCACCAGCAGCTTTGGCCGCACCACCAGCGCCCGGCCGATCGCCAGTTGCTGCTGCTGGCCGCCGGAAAGGTCGCCGCCGCGGCGGCCGAGCATCTGCTTCAGCACCGGGAACAATTCAAAGACATGGGGGGGAACGTTGCGGTCGGAGCGCTTCAACGGAGCGAACCCCGATTCCAGGTTTTCGCGCACCGTGAGCAGCGGGAAGATCTCCCTGCCCTGCGGTACGAATGCGATGCCCGACCGGGCGCGATCATACGCCGCGCTCCGGTCGAGCGCCTTCCCCTCGAAGGCAACGCTTCCGCTCGTCAGCCGGTGATGGCCAACGATCGATCTCATCAAACTGGTCTTGCCGACGCCGTTGCGGCCGAGCACGCAGGTGATCTTGCCGGCCCTCGCTTTCAGCGATACGCCGCGCAGCGCCTGGGCGGCGCCGTAATGCAGAGTGGCGTCCGAAACCTCGAGCATGTCAGCGCCTTTTCCAGAACCTGAGGAACGCCAGGTCGAAGCGATGGAACTGGACCCGCCAGATCATGGTCATCTCCCCAGATAGACTTCGACGACGCGCTCGTCGGCCGACACAAAATCGAGTGTCCCCTCGGAGAGCACCGAGCCCTCGTGCAGACAGGTGACCTTGACGCCAAGTTCGCGCACGAAATGCATGTCGTGCTCGACGACGATGACCGAATGGTCGCGCGCGATGTCCTTGAGCAGCCGTGCGGTTTCCTCTGTCTCGGCGTCGGTCATGCCGGCGACAGGCTCGTCCACCAGCAGCAGCTTCGGGTCCTGCGCCAACAGCATGCCGATCTCCAGCCACTGCTTTTGCCCATGGCTGAGATTGGCCGCCAGTTCGTTGCGCTTGTCGCCAAGCCGGATGATGCCGAGGATATCGTCGATCTGCCGCGCCTCGGCGACCGACCGGCGGTGGAACAGCGCCGGAAAGATTGAGCGCGGCCCCTTCAGCGCCAGCATCAGGTTCTCCTCGATCGTGTGGCTCTCGAAGACCGTGGGCTTCTGGAACTTTCGGCCGATGCCCATCATGGCGATCTCGGCTTCGTCGTGCTTGGTCAGATCCACCTGGCCGTCGAAGAACACCTCGCCCTCGTCGGGACGTGTCTTGCCGGTGACGATGTCCATCATCGTCGTCTTGCCGGCGCCATTGGGACCGATGATGGCGCGCATCTCGCCCTTGTCGAGCACCAGCGAAAGATTGTTGATGGCGCGAAAGCCGTCGAAGGAAACGGAGACGCCGTCGAGATAGAGGATCGTGTCGCTCTTCGACATGGCCCCTTACTCCGCCGGCTGCGGTTCGGGATTGGACGACGACCATTCGCCAGCCGTGCGCGCCGCGCCGTGGATGATCCGCTGTTCGCCGACCCGGCCATCGGTGCCGGCCTCCTCGGCCAGCGACGCCGCCCGCAGCGCCCTGGCGTTGCCGCGCCAGGAATCCCACATGCCGATGATGCCCTTGGGCAAGAGCAGCGTAACGGCGACGAACAGGCCGCCAAGCGCAAACAGCCACAATTCCGGCAGCACACCGGTGAACCAGGACTTGCCGGCATTGACGAGCAGCGCGCCGATGATCGGCCCGACGATGGTGCCGCGGCCGCCGACGGCCGCCCAGATCACCACCTCGATCGAATTGGATGGCTCGAACTCGCCGGGGTTGATGATGCCGACCTGCGGCACGTAGAGCGCGCCGGCTATGCCGGCCATCACCGCCGACACGGTGAAGGCGAACAGCTTCACGTTTTCAGCCCGCCATCCGAGGAAGCGCGTGCGGCTCTCGGCATCGCGCACCGCCATCAGCAGCTTGCCGTATTTCGAGCCGACGATCGCCCAGGTGACGAAGACACCAAGCGCGAGCGTCACCGCTGTGGCGGCGAACAGCGCCGAACGCGTCGCGTCGGCCTGCACGTTGAAACCCAGAATATCCTTGAAATCGGTCAGGCCATTGTTGCCGCCAAAGCCCATGTCGTTGCGGAAGAAGGCGAGCAGCAGAGCATAGGTCATCGCCTGCGTGATGATCGAGAGATAGACGCCGGTGACGCGGCTGCGGAAGGCGAACCAGCCGAAGACGAAGGCAAGCAGTCCGGGTACAGCCAGCACCATGAGCACGGCGAACCAGAAATGGTCAAAGCCGGTCCAGAACCATGGCAGCTCCTTGTAGTTCAGGAACACCATGAAGTCCGGCAGGATCGGGTTGCCGTAGACGCCGCGCGAGCCGATCTGGCGCATCAGGTACATGCCCATCGCGTAGCCGCCGAGCGCGAAGAAGGCGCCGTGGCCGAGCGAAAGGATACCGCAATAGCCCCAGACAAGGTCGAGCGCGAGCGCCAGCAGCGCATAGCTGAGATATTTGCCGGTCAGCGCGACGATGTAGGAGGGGATGTAGAACGCGCTGGTCGGCGACACAGCCAGGTTCAGCACCGGGACGATGACGGCCACCGCCAGCAGGATGAAGATCGTGATGGCGATCCGGCGATCGGCGCCGGCGGCGAAGAAGCGTCCTGACATCATGCTTCCACCGCCCTGCCCTTGAGCGCGAACAGGCCGCGCGGGCGCTTCTGGATGAACAGGATGATCAGCACCAGAACGACGATCTTGCCCAGCACCGCTCCGGCATAGGGTTCGAGGAACTTGTTGACGATGCCAAGCGAGAAGGCGCCGACCAGCGTGCCCCACAGATTGCCGACACCGCCGAAGACGACGACCATGAAGCTGTCGATGATGTAGCCGCGGCCGAGATTGGGCGACACATTGTCGATCTGGCTGAGCGCCACGCCCGCTATGCCGGCAATGCCCGACCCCAGCGCAAAGGTCAGCGCGTCGACCCATGGCGTCCTGATGCCCATCGAGGCCGCCATGCGCCGGTTGGCGGTGACGGCGCGCATCTGCAGGCCCCAAGGTGTACGCTTCATCACATAGAGCAGCACGCCGAACACGGTGAGCGCGAAAACCAGGATCCAGAGGCGGTTCCAGGTGACCGCGAGCTGGCCGACATTGAATGAGCCCGACATCCAGGACGGGTTTCCGACCTCCTGGTTCGTCGGCCCGAAGATCGAGCGCACGGCCTGTTGCAGGATCAGCGAAACGCCCCATGTCGCCAGCAGCGTCTCCAGCGGACGGCCATAGAGGAAGCGGATGACGCCGCGCTCGATGACCAGACCAACCAAGGCCGAGACGAGAAAGGCCAGCGGCAGCGCAATGACCAGTGACCAGTCGAACAGGTCGGGAAAGGACGTGCGGATCACTTGCTGGACGACGAAGGTGGTGTAGGCGCCGAGCATGACCATCTCGCCATGCGCCATGTTGATGACGCCCATGACGCCGAAGGTGATGGCAAGCCCGATCGCCGCCAGCAGCAGCACCGACCCCAGCGAAATGCCGTACCAGATGTTCTGGCCGGCATCCCAGAACGCCAGCGTAGAATTGATGTTGCGGATAGCCGCGGTCGCCGCGTCCTTGACTGATCCGGAGGCGTTGGCCTCGACGGAGGTGAGCAGCGAAACCGCGTCGCGATCGCCACGCGAGCCGATCAGCGCGATGGCGGCGAGCTTGTCCGCCTCGGGTTGATCCGACACCAGGACCGAAGCGGCACGAGCCTGCTCGAGCAGCGTCTTGACGCTCGCCACGGTTTCGCCGGCGATCGCCGCGTCGAGCGGCGCGATATTGGAGGCATCGGGCGTCTTGAACATTGTGTCTGCGGCAGCGATGCGGACAGCCGGATCCTTGGAACCAAGCGTCAACGTGCCCAGCGCATCGCGGATGGCGCGACGCAGCGTGTTGTTGACGCCGACCTTGGTAATGTCGTCGCCGGAGGCCTCGCCCGCTGCCTCGCCGCTCAGCGGATCGAAGAGCTGGAAGTTTGCGTCACCTTCCTGGCCGACAAACACCATCGAGTCGGCTGTGCGAACGTAAAGATTGCCGTCCGCCAATGCAGCAAGCGGCCGTTCGACAGCCGGATCGCCCGTGGCCGTCAACTCTTGAACGACAGCTCCTGTTTCGGAAAAGCCCGTCGCTGTCGCGAATTTGGCGATGATGGCGCGCAGATCGGCTTCGGCGGCGCCCGAGGACGACAGCGTCGCCAGCAGGAACAACAGCGTCAGGCCAATCGCGTGCAAGGTCTTCATCGGCTTTTGATGGCTCGTGGGGGTTGAACTGGGCGTCCGGACAGTGGCTCCACTGTCCAGACGCACGCGGTCATGGGCTGGACCCGAAGGTCCTGCCCTGGGAGGATCAGTTCGTGCCCTTGCCGCCGCACTTGCCGGTCTTGACGTTGAAGTTGCCGCAGCTGAGCGGCGCGCGCCAATCGGAAATCAGGTCCTTGGAGTCGGGCAGGTAGTCGGACCATTCGTCGCCCATCACCAGGCCCGGCGTCTTTGAGACCGTCTCGAACTGGCCATTGGCCTGGATTTCGCCGATCAGCACCGGCTTGGTGATGTGGTGGTTCGGCATCATCGTCGAGTAGCCGCCGGTCAGGTTCGGCACCGAGACGCCGATCATGGCGTCGATGACCTTGTCCGGATCGGTGGTGCCGGCCTTTTCAACCGCCTTAACCCACATGTTGAAGCCGATATAGTGCGCCTCCATCGGGTCGTTGGTGGTGCGTTTGTTGTTCTTGATGAACTTGTGCCAGCCGGCGATGAACTTCTTGTTCTCGGGCGTGTTGACGCTCTCGAAATAGTTCCAGGCGGCGAGATGGCCGACCAGTGGTTTGGTGTCGAGACCGGCAAGCTCTTCCTCGCCGACCGAGAACGCCATCACCGGGATATCCTCGGCCTTGATGCCCTGGTTGCCGAGTTCCTTGTAGAACGGCACGTTGGCATCACCGTTGACGGTCGAGACGACCGCGGTCTTCTTGCCAGCCGAACCGAACTTCTTGATCGCCGAGACTTCGGTCTGCCAGTCGGAGAAGCCGAACGGCGTGTAATTGGTCATGATGTCTTCGGCCGCGACGCCCTTGGATTTCAGATAGGCTTCGAGGATCTTGTTGGTGGTGCGCGGATAGACGTAGTCGGTGCCTTCAAGTACCCAACGCTTCACCGAGCCGCCGTCCGCGCTCATCAGATAGTCGACGGCCGGAATGGCCTGCTGGTTGGGAGCCGCACCGGTGTAGAACACGTTGCGCTCGCTTTCCTCGCCCTCGTACTGGACGGGATAGAACAGGATGTTGTCGAGTTCGCTGAACACCGGCAGAACCGATTTGCGCGACACCGAGGTCCAGCAGCCGAACACCGCCGCGACCTTGTCCTTCGAGATCAGCTCGCGCGCCTTTTCGGCGAACAGCGGCCAATTCGACGCCGGATCGACGACCACTGCCTCGAGCTTCTTGCCGAGCAGACCGCCCTTTGCATTCTGCTCGTCGATAAGCATCAGCATGGCGTCCTTAAGAGTCGTCTCCGAAATCGCCATGGTCCCCGACAGCGAATGAAGAATGCCGACCTTGATCGTATCGTCCGCCGCCTTGGCCGGAACGGACATCAGAACGCCGGCCGCAACCACGCTCGCCGCAAACATTTTTGTTATTGTAGAGAAACTGCCCCTCATAGTGCACACTCCAAGCCTGGTTCACTTTACCGCTGGAGTGCAATGCAACCGCCGTGCCAATCCGCGCGGCGGTGTCAGATGCGAACGAATTCGCAAAGAATATCAAACGCTTGATATATTAGCCTTATGGAAACAAGGAAAGCCGGTTAAAAATGTGTTGAGAGGAATTTACGCAACGGCCCGCGCCTTATGCCTACTTTTTGATCAGATATTTCATTTGCCTAGATTTTGGCCGTTGTCCCATTCGGTCGACGCGATTGTTGCGGCGCTGTGCCGATCTAGGGCAAACTCACCCTTCAAAACCGAGCGCTCGTATGACATCCCTCGTCTCCCGCATCATTGTCGCCATATCGCTCCTGGCGGCGACAGCCGGTGCCGTACGCGCCGACTTCAACGACGGCAGGCTGCCGGACGGCACCTACCGCTGCGAGGTCTATCTGTTGGGCATGTTCATCAATCTTGGCGACATCACCATCAAGGGCAACGTCTATAGCGGCCCCGTCATCTTCGGCACCGCACGGCAGGGCTATAATTACCAGATGGATGCCAACGGCGCGATCTCATGGCTCGGACCATTGGGCGGCTATACCGCGGGCGGCAACTCGATCTCGCTGACCCAGGCGACGCTGGACGGTCCGGACGGACCCTCCTTCGACATCATCATGAAGCAGCCGGACGGCGCCTTCACGGCGTCCACCTGCACGAAGGGCTGATACGCCCGAAAAAGAGAACGCGGAACCTTGGGGGTCCGCGTTCTCAGGCAGTCGGGAGGTCAAATGGTCTTGGCTGACATCTGCGAGGCAATGTAATCGGCCTGGCGAATGGCCAGCGACACGATCGTGAGCGTCGGATTTTCCGCGGCGCCCGTGGTGAACTGGCTGCCGTCCGACACGAACAGGTTCTTGATGTCGTGCGCCTGCCCGTGCTTGTTGACGACGCCGTCCGCCGCTTTCTCGCTCATCCGGTTGGTGCCGAGATTGTGGGTCGACGGATAGGGCGGCGTCGGGAAGGTGCGGGTGGCGCCGACCGCGGCGTAAAGCGCCGTGGCCTGTTTGTAGGCGTGGCTGCGCATCGCTGTGTCGTTTGGATGGTCGTCGAAATGCACATCGGCCACCGGCATGCCATGCGCGTCCTTCTCATCGGCATGTAGCGTGATGCGGTTCTCCGCGCGCGGCATGTCCTCGCCGACGATCCACAGGCCTGCCATGTGGTCGTAGTGGTCGAGCGCCGTGGTGAAGGAACGGCCCCAACTGCCGGGGTCAAGGAAGGCTGCCATGAACGGCAGGCCCAGCGACAGCGTCTCGAACTCGTAGCCGCCGACAAAACCGCGCGACGGATCATGACGCGCCTCGTCGCGGATTATCCCGGCCATGGTGGTGCCGCGATACATGTGCACCGGCTTTTCGAAAATGGCGTAGACCGAGCCTGTGGTGTGACGCATGTAGTTCTTGCCGACCTGCCCCGACGAGTTGGCGAGACCGTCTGGAAATTTTCCGGACGCCGAGTTGAGCAGCAGCCGCGGGCTCTCGATCGAGTTGCCGGCGACCGCGACGATGCGGGCCTTTTGTTCGTGCAGCTTGCCGTCCTTGTCGGCATAGACGACGCCGGTCACCTTCCCGGAGGCATCATGGTTGATCTTTATCGCCATGGCGTTCGGCCTGACCTCGAGATGGCCGGTTGCCTCGCCCTTCGGAATCTCGGTGTAGAGCGTCGACCATTTGGCACCCCATTTGCAGCCCTGGAAGCAGAACCCGGTCTGCTGGCAGGAGTTGCGGTCGTCGCGCTGGACGGAATTGATGGCCATGTTGCCGGTATGGCATTCCTTGTAGCCTAGCTTGTCGGCGCCGGCCTTCAGCACCTTGAAATTGTTGTTGCCGGGCAGTCTCGGCCAGTCATTGGTGCCCGTGACGCCCATCTTGGCTTCGGCTTTGGCGTAGTACGGCTCCATCTCGGCCAGCGTGATGGGCCAGTCGAGCAGGTTCGCGCCTGCGACCTTGCCGTAGGTCGAAAGCGTCTTGAACTCGTGCTCCTGGAAGCGCAGCGAGGCTCCGGCCCAGTGGGTGGTCGAGCCGCCGACGGCTTTGACGATCCAGGCCGGCAGGTTCGGGAAGTCCTTCGCCACCCGCCAGTCGCCCGACGTCGTGCGTTTGTCCGTCCAGGCGAGCTGGGAGAACGAATCCCACTCGTCGTTGATGAAGTCCTCGTATTCGTGGCGCGCGCCGGCCTCGAGGATAACGACATCGACGCCCTTCTGCGCGAGTTCGTTGCCGAGCGTGCCGCCGCCGGCCCCCGAGCCGATGATGACGACCACGCCATCGTTGTTCAGGTCAAATGCTGCTGCCATGATTTCCTCCCAGAATTCCTGTTTGCGGGTCTTGAGATCGACGGCGGCTCACAGCCAGTCGATGTCGCCGAAACCGCGCGCGATGTAGCCGCCCTTGGAATAGGACTCGCCCTCGTAGCCAAAGATCGGCCAGACCTCTTTCTGGTTGTAGAGGCCGACCACGAGGCCGCCTCGGATGGTCTGGAAGAATGGCGTCGTCTCGATCTGCTTCAGCACCGCGACCCGCTGCTCCTCCCAGCCAAGGCCCCGATAGCCTCCATCGCCGGACTTCTTGTCGATGTCGGCGATGCCGTCTTCGATCATGGACTTGTAGGCGGCGTCCTTGCCGGCCTTCTCGTCGTGACCCTTCACGGCGATGGCGTAATATCTGTCGGGAACCTGATCGTGCGGGTAAACGTCGCGCGCCATCTGGATCAGCGTCGCCATGGTTTCAGGCTTGAGTGCTGACGTTTCGAGCCCCCAGGCATGTTCGGGGCTGATGACGGCGCTGCCGGAAATGACCAGCAACGCGCCGATGCCGCCACGTCTGAGAAGTTCACGACGTGAAAGTCCAGGCTTCGCGTCATAGATCGTGACCATTTTATTCCTCCCTGCTTGCTATTTGCGCCTTGGAAAGCGCCGTTGCTGGCTCCGCGCCTGGCGGTGCGGCTGCGATGTCGTCTACTGGAAGCGGCCTCCACGTTGCAGAACCTCGATCTTGTAGCCGTCGGGGTCCTCGATGAAGAAGAAGCGGGCGATCAGCGACCCGTCATGGTTGAACTCGACGATCTTTTTCGGGTTGAGGCCAAGCGCGCCAAGCCGGTCATGTTCACTGTCGAGATCGGCGACGGAGACAGCGAGGTGGCCATAGCCGTCGCCCAGCGCATAAGGCTCCTGGCGGCCCTTGTTCACGGTCAGCTCGACCTCGAACCCCGTTTCGGCATTGCTGAGATAGATGAGCGTGAACGTCTCGAAATCCAGCCTGTCGGCGACATCGAGCCCGAAAGCGTTTCTGTAGAAATCGACGGACCGGGCCTCATCGAAAACCCGGATCATGGAATGGATCGCCTTCGCCAAATCAGTCTCCGTCGTTGCGTGTCGAGGCGATTATGAGCGGCGCCGGGAAAAGGTGGTGGCAGCCGGTTACCACGCCAAGAAGCGTGAACTATTCTCCGAGACGCTATACGGACGAAAGTCCGATTGCCGTGACGGCCATTTTGCCGGAAAGTGATGTCGGGGACGAGCCGTGTTGGCGAAACGCGGACCGTCCACCCAAGATCAACAATCATGGGAGGTTTGTCGGATGTGCAGGGTATTTGCGGGCCAGGATCCCGAAGGCTATCGTCAGATCAACCGGTCGATCCGTATCGACGGACACTCCACCAGCATCCAGCTGGAAGCCACGTTCTGGGCGCTGCTGGACGAGATCGCGGATAGCCAGGGATTGACCACGCCGAAATTCATCTCGAAGCTCTACGACGAAGCGATCGAGATCAATGGCGCCATCCCCAACTTCGCGTCGATGCTGCGCACCACGTGCGCGCTCTATCTGCGCGGCCACCGGCCTGACCTGGACGAGCAGATCGTGCCGAAGCGGCGAGCCGCCTAGTCACGGCTGGTCCACGGCGACATCAAGCGCCAGACCGGCCATACCGGCGAAAAGCGCCTGGCGTTCGGAATAGTCGGTGAATTCGCCGGTTTCGATGTTGTCGACCACGGTGCAGATCGACAGCGCCCGCGCGCCGAAGTGCCCGGCGATGCGATAGAGCGCGCTGGTTTCCATGTCCACGGCCAGGGCTCCCGCGGCCCGTGCATCGGCAAAGCGGGCATGACCCTCCGGATGATGGAAGATATCGCTGCAGGCTGTCAGGCCGGCATGGTGGTCGATGCCAAGTTCGGCCGCCCTGGTCAGGGCCCGTGCAAAAAGCGCTGGATCGGCGCCGGAGGCAGCATTGTAAAGACCGAAAACCTGGCCGCTTTGATCGCTTTCGGGAAGTGCCGAACGCGAGATGACAATGCTGCGCAACTTTACCGCGGCTGTCAGACCGCCGCAGGTGCCCGTGCGGATCAACGTGCGGGCTCCGTAGTAGTCCAAGAGCTCATGCGCGTAGATCAAAAAGGACGATACGCCAATGCCGGTCGCCTGGATGCTGACCGGTTTACCGCGAAACTGTCCGGTGAATCCCAATGCCCCGCGCCGGCGATTGATACAGCGCGGCGCCTGCAGGAAAGTCTGCGCCATCCAGGCCGCGCGCTGCGGGTCGCCCGGCAGCAACACCGTGTCGGCGAAATCGCCCTTTCCTGCCTCGATGTGTGGCGTCAACCGCTGCTCCCCAAAGCACGCTTGCCGTTTCACCCGCAATCATGGCGTAGTGGCGGCATAGCGCAAGGGCAGATATCGAACGCTTAGGACTCCAGCACGTCCTTGACGATCGTCGCCAGTTGCTTGAGCGAGAACGGTTTCGGCAGGAAGCCGAAATGCGCGTCGGCCGGCAGATTTCTGGCAAAGGCGTCCTCGGCATAGCCGGACACGAAGACGAACTTGATGTCCGGGTTGCGCTTGCGCAACTCGCCAAGCAGCGTCGGTCCATCCATCTCCGGCATCACCACGTCGGAAACGACGATATCGACCTTGCCGCCCAGCGCCTCGTAGACTTCGAGCGCCTCGACGCCCGAGGATGCCTCGTGGACGGTGTAGCCGCGCGACACCAGTGCCCGCATGCCGCCCATGCGGACCGCGTCCTCGTCCTCGACCAGCAGCACGGTCGCCGATCCGGACAGGTCCTTGGCGGCATCGGCGACCTTGGCCGGCACCGCCGGCACATCGGTGGGCTCGCCCGCCTTCTTCACCTCAGCGATATGGCGCGGAAGGAAGATGCGGAACGTCGTCCCCTTGCCAACCTCGGAATCGCAGAAGATGTAGCCGCCGGTCTGCTTGATGATGCCATAGACCATCGACAGGCCCAGCCCCGTGCCCTTGCCGACTTCCTTGGTGGTGAAGAACGGCTCGAAGATCTTTTTCAGCACATCGGGCGTGATGCCGCTGCCGGTGTCCTCCACCTCGACCACCACATAGTCGCCCGGGGTGAGTTCGCGGTAGGAAAAGGCCTTGGATTCGTCCGATGTCACGTTGCGGGTGCGCACGGTCAGGTCGCCGCCCGCCGGCATGGCGTCGCGCGCATTGACCGCGAGGTTGACCACCACCTGCTCGAACTGGCCGATATCGACCTTGACCGGCCACAGATCGCGGCCGTGGTCGACCTTGAGCTTGATGTCATTGCCGACCAGGCGTGCAAGCAGCATCCTGAGATCGGCGAGCACGTCGGTCAGGTTGAGCACCTCTGGCCGCAGCGTCTGCTTGCGCGAAAAGGCCAGCAGCTGCCGCACCAGCGAGGCTGCCCGGTTGGCGTTCTGCTTTATGTTCATGATGTCGGGGAAGGATGGATCCGACGGGCGGTGGTTGGTCAACAACAGGTCCGACGCCATGATGATGGCTGTCAGCACGTTGTTGAAGTCGTGCGCGATGCCGCCGGCAAGCTGGCCGACCGCCTGCATCTTCTGGCTTTGCGCCATCTGCCCCTCGAGCGCCTTCTGTTCGGTCGTCTCGACGGCATAGACGATCGCCGACTCCTCGGCGCCCTCGCCGCCCGTGCCGTCGGCAACCGCGTTGACATAGAAACGGATATGCCGCTCCTCATTGCCCGGCAGCAACGTGTCGATCGGCTCGATGTCGGCCTGCCGCTGCCGCGCCCTTTCGAACGCCACGGCAAAGGCCGGCCGGTCGCGCTCGTGGATCACCGTATCGAGGCGCACGCGCCGATCGACGGCGTCCCGGTCGACGACGGACGAGAACAGCGACAGGAACGGCGCATTGGTGCGCAGGATGCGCCCATTATCGTCGACGCCGGCGATGGCCATCGGCGTCGAGTTGAAGAAGCGGGTGAACCGTACTTCCGAAGCACGCAGGTCGGCCGAGGCGTCCTCGCCCTGCGTGCGATTGAGCACGATCGTGCGTGTCGGACCATTGACGCCCTCGCGGCTGGCCGAGACCCGATGCATGAAGCGCACGGGCAGCGCCTCGCCCGTCATCGTGGTCAGGTCGAGGTCGATGACGGCGTTGCGCGTCGTGCCGGGATCGGCCTTGACCGAGCGCACCAGCGCCATGCCGTCACCGGCGACGATCTCCGGCAAGGAAACGGCGCCGGGAGTGAAGCTGGCAAGGTCGATGCCCAGCCATTCGGCGAGCGTGGCGTTGATATAGGTGACGCGGCCCTCCTGGTCGGCCGAAAAGAAGCCGGCCGGCGCGTGATCGAGGTGATCGATCGCCTTCTGCAGATCGAGGAAGAAGCGCTCCTGCTCGGCGCGCTCCTGCGAAATGTCGGCAAGCTGCCAGGCCAGCATCGGAGGCCGCTGCCCCGGAACACTGAAGGTCCGGGCCCGGGCCCGGTACCAATGCGCGCCCGGTTCGGCGCCGGGCCGGATGGATTGCGCCAGCCGGAACTCGCCGTCGCCGGACTGTCCGTCGCGCAGGCCGGACGCCAGCCGATAGATGGTCACCGAGGCTTCCGGAACATCCGACAGCAACCCCTCGACCGTCTTGAGGTCGGCCGCCGACGACGCTCCCGTCATGTCGGCATAGGCCCGGTTAGCGTAGACGACACGGCCCTTGGTATCCGTCACGAGAAGGCCCTGGGACATGGAATCGACGAAGGATTTCGACAGTTCATCGCCTGTCGATCGCGGCGTGATCTGAACGAAGCCGATCGCGGTCGCGAACAGGAAGCCGACGCCGATCATGGCCAGCACACCGAGCATGCCGAGCAGGAAAGGATCGCCGAGACGCTCGCGGAAAAGGCCGAAGACGGTTGCCGCCCCCGTCAGAACAACGATGAAAATGATAAGCCGGGTCACCGCGCCCGGTCGCGTGTTCTGGTCGACGATCGGTACCGGATAGAAATCGCCGCGCGCTTCCTTGGCCATGTGCCCCCTGCTCGTGAAATCCGGTGTTCCGACACCCGCCCCTAGCGGGTTGAATCATATTCTCCTAGTCCGGAAAAGGCCTGCGCGGCAAATGTCGGATAAAAATGACGTCCGTTCGGCCTCTGGGGTTTTGAAGCTGTTCAACAAGGGCGAAAGGCAACTTGCGGTGGCCCGCCGCGACGGTCTAGTGTCGCGTCACTTCCAAGGGCGATCAGGGGAAACCAATGCAGTGGCTGGATAGCGTGGCGGGCCCCGGTTATGCCGCGGCACTGTTGTGGACATTCGCGGCGCTTATCCTGCTGGTCATCGTCCTCGTCATCATCAAGATGTTGCGAAGCCTGACATTCGGGACCTTCGTCGCGGGCGGCAGGAACCGCAAGACACGGCTGGCCGTCATGGACGCGACTGCCGTCGATAGCCATCGCCGGCTGGTGCTGGTGCGCCGCGACGACATCGAGCATCTGCTTTTGATAGGCGGACCCACAGATGTCGTCGTCGAACGCGATATCCGGCTTTCGGCGCCCCGCCGTCCGGCCCTGACCGGCGACGGTGGCCCGCAGCAGGTCACGGCAACGGCAGCGCCAGCGTCACCAAGGCCGCGCGCGCCCCAGCCTGCTCCCGCCCCCGCCCCGGCAAGACAGGCGCCGGCTCCGCAGCCGCCGAGCCCGGCGCCACCTGCGCGTCAGCGCCAGACCGCACCGGAACCGGCTCCGACGCCGAAGGCACCTGTGCAAACCTACCAGTCGGCCAATGTGACGCCGCTGCCCGCCTATGGCTCAGCCAATGCCAATACCGTCAGGCACGCGCCGCCGCCGGTGCACGACAGCATGGACGATGCGTTGATGAAGGAACTGGAAGTCTCGCTGGACGAGCCTCGCCCAGTCGCCCCGATGGGTAAACCGCAGGCGAAGGCACCGCCGTCGCTCGACGACGAAATGACGAAACTGCTGGGCGAGCTTTCCAGCCAGAAGCGGTAAAGCGGCGACCAGCTCGCCCTGCCCGACAAGAAAATGGCCGGAAACCCGGCCATTTGAAAATCAACGTCGCCGCTATCGGCGTATCGTCCAGGTTCGACGTCAATCGTCGCGGTAGACCTTCTCGCGGCGCTCGTGCCGCTCCTGCGCTTCTATCGACAATGTCGCGATCGGACGCGCGTCCAGCCGCTTGAGTGCGATCGGTTCGCCGGTCTCCTCGCAATAGCCGTAGGTGCCTTCGTCGATGCGCTGCAAGGCGGAATCGATCTTGGAAATGAGCTTGCGCTGGCGGTCGCGAGCCCTGAGTTCAATGGCGCGGTCGGTTTCCGAGGAAGCGCGATCCGCGAGATCTGGATGGTTGGCGTTTTCCTGTTGCAGGATCTCGAGTGTCTCGCGCGCCTCGCGCAGGATGTCGTTCTTCCATGTCACGAGCTTCAGGCGGAAGTAGGATTTCTGCCGCTCGTTCATGAACGGCTCGTCTTCGGAGGGTACGTAGTCGGCGGTAACGATGTCGTTCATTAGACTCACCCAAACTGCCCCAAATTTCGCGCCTATATATTCGTCGCCCGACACCTGTACAAGCGCAAACAGTCGCCGTCTCGAGCAATTGTTAATGTCCGAGGCGAGCGGTGTTGACGGCAAAACTGCGCGCGTCGACGGCCGAAATCCGTCGATCGTGCCACGCCATTTCATGGGTGAGTCGTCGAGGCACGGGACATGGGCATTGTGCGCCAGGCCATTCTCATGGCTAATCCAGCGGCTTCGGCATCTCACACGAGCGGAGGTTGGGTGAGCAGGCTTTTTCTTTTGCGGCATGCCAGGGCGGGGTGGGCGCTGCCGGGCATGCGTGACTTCGATCGGCCGCTCGACCTGTCCGGTCGCGCCGACGCCGAAGCGATGGGGGCGGCCATGCGGGCCCGGACCTACATTCCCGACCTCACTTTGTGCTCGAAGGCGACACGCGCCAGGGAGACGCTCGAAGCCCTGGCCGGCCAGACGGATACCGGCAAAGTGCTGTTCTTCGAGACGCTCTACAGCGAAGATGCGGCCGGCTACCTCAGCCTCATCCGCGACAATGGCGGACCGGGTTCGCTGCTCGTCATCGGCCACAACCCGATGACGGAGGATCTCGCCATCGCGGTTTCGGGCGACGGAGACGAGAAAGCGCGGGCAATGCTCAACCATGGCTTCCCGACGTCGGGCCTGGCGGTTATCCGCTTCGACGGCGATCTGGCTACGGCCGCCCAGGGCGGTGGCTATCTCGAAGCGTTCCTGACACCCGCCGATCTCTGATAGCGGCCACGGCCGCCATTTCAAAGCCGGGTTGCAGCGCCTATATCCGGCGGGCACAAGCTCGAGAGATCATATTTTGGCATCATCGCTGACCACTTTCACCGACGAGGCGAGGATTGCCCTCGACACTTTGTCGGGCCGTGCCAGCGGGCTTTTTTCTCCGTCGCTGCGCTTGGGCGTCACCGGCCTTTCCCGCGCCGGCAAGACGGTCTTCATCTCGGCATTCGTCCACAATCTGATCCATGGTGGACGCCTGCCGCTGTTCGAGGCGCAGAAATCCGGGCGCATTGCCCGCGCTTTCCTCGAGCAGCAGCCGGACGATGCCGTGCCGCGTTTCCAATATGAGGATCACATCGCCGCCCTCGTCAACGGCCGCGACTGGCCCGACTCGACCCGCGCCATTTCGGAACTGCGGCTGACCATCGAATATGAATCGGCCTCCGGCTGGAGCCGCATGTTCTCCTCCGGAAAACTTTCCGTCGATATCGTCGACTATCCCGGTGAATGGCTGCTCGACCTGCCACTGCTTGGCAAATCCTTCGCCGATTTCTCGCGCGAGGCGTTCGAAATGGCGGATCTTCCGGTGCGCGAGGACCTGTCGCGGCAATGGCGGGCGGTCGCCGCCGAGGTCGATCCGAATGCAGATGCCGACGAGATGACGGCGCGCCGGCTGGCCGAGAGCTTCGCGGCCTATCTCAAGGCCTGCAAGCTCGACGAGCGGGCCCTTTCGACCTTGCCGCCGGGGCGCTTCCTGATGCCAGGCGACCTCGAAGGCTCGCCGGCGCTGACATTCGCGCCCATGGCGGGGCTCGGCGACAGGCGTCCGCGCCAGGGATCGCTGCACGCCATGATGGAAAGGCGCTACGAGGCCTACAAGACGCATGTCGTCAAACCGTTCTTCCGCGAACACATCACTCGTCTCGACCGGCAGGTCGTGCTGATAGACGCCATGCAGGCTCTGAACGCCGGTCCCGGCGCCATGGCCGATCTCGAGCGCGCGGTGACCGAAATCCTCAGCTGTTTCCGTCCCGGCCGTGGCAGCATCTTCACCGACCTGTTCTCGCGGCGCATCGATCGCATACTGGTTGCCGCCACGAAAGCCGATCACCTGCACCATGAGAGCCACGACCGTCTCCAGGCGATCGTGCGGCGGCTTGCCGACCGCGCCGTCGCACGGGCGAATTTCACCGGCGCCGGTGTCGATGTCGTCGCCATGGCGGCGGTGCGCGCGACACGCGAAGGCACGGTCAAGCAAGGCCGCGAGACGTTGCCGGTCATCATCGGCACACCGATCGCCGGCGAGAAGATCAACGGCGAAACATTCGACGGAAAAACGGAAACAGCGATATTTCCCGGTGACTTGCCGCAGAATAGTGATGCTGTGTTCGAAGGTTCGGGACCAGGCCACGGCTTGGACGCCACGGATCCGACAATCCGCTTCGTCCGGTTCCGCCCGCCCAAACTCGAACGCACGGCCGAAGGCGTCACCCTGTCGCTGCCGCATATCAGGCTCGACCGCGCCTTGCAGTTCCTGATCGGAGACCATCTGGCATGAACCCGCCCCGCAAGCCGGCGGCCTTCCGCATCGAGCCGGAAGCCGAGCCAAGACAAGCGACGCCGCAATCGCGTCATGCCTCGCCCGAGACGTCGAGGAAGCCCAGCGCTTTAAAGACCGACATCGCCATGGTCATCCCGGCGGAAGTCGATGTCTTCGACGAGCCCGACATCGTCACCGCCGAGCCGCCACCCGCCATCGCTCCGAGGAAACGCTCGCTGCTCGGCAGCATTTTCTTTGGCGCGTTCGGCGTGCTGGTTTCGCTGGCGATCGGGCTGTGGACCGACCAACTCATCCGCGAGCTGTTCGCGCGCGCTGAATGGCTGGGCTGGCTGGCCGCAGGCATGGCCGGCATCGCCGTGGTGGCGCTTGTGGTCATCCTGATTCGCGAATTCCTGGCGATCGCGCGTCTCGCCGACGTCGAAAAACTGCAGAGGCGCGCACTCGACGCCATAGCGCGCGACGATCCCAAGACAGCGCGATCGGTTGTCGACGAACTGTCGGCCTTTGTGGCGTCCAAACCGGAAACCGCCGCCGGCCGGCGCGCGCTTGCCGACCTGCGCGGCGAAATCATCGACGGCGGCAATCTGGTGCGTCTGGCCGAAACGGAGATTCTCGGCCCCCTCGATGCCAGGGCAAAAATCATGATCCTCGAGGCGGCCAAGCGCGTCTCATTGGTGACGGCGGTCAGTCCGCGCGCCCTCGTCGATGTCGCCTATGTCGTGTTCGAGGCCGGGCGCCTGATCCGCCGCCTGTCGGAACTCTATGGCGGGCGGCCGGGAACGCTGGGCTTCTTCCGCCTGGCGCGCAGCGTGCTGGCGCATCTCGCCGTCACCGGGTCGATCGCGGTCGGCGACAGTTTCGTCCAGCAGATCGTCGGCCACGGGCTGGCGGCGCGCCTCTCGGCGAAGCTTGGCGAAGGCGTCGTCAACGGCATGATGACAGCGCGCATCGGCATCGCCGCGATGGAGACGGCAAGACCCCTGCCCTTCAGCGCCGCGAAGCGGCCCGGGCTGGGCGATTTCCTCTCGGCATTGACATCGTTCGCAACCCGGAAAGGCACCGAAGCCGCCGAGCTCCGGAAGTAGCACCATGATCGTCCGGACGTTCCCCGCACCGCGCTTTCAGAGCGCAAGGGTGACGAAGCATTAACCAATCTTGTTCATGGTCAAACCGGTTCCAAACAGTGTCTTTGTTGCCGGGTGTCGTCGATGAAAAGCGTAATTCTGTCTCGTGTCGTGCCGATGGCGCTCGCATTCGCCGCTACCGTCGGCATTGCCGGAAAGGCTTTCGCGGCCGAACCCGACAAGCAGTTCTTCGAATCGGCCGAGGGCAAATGGGTCGGGCCAGGCGAAATCGTCGCCGGCAAGTACAAGGGCACCAAGTTCAACTGCAGCTTCACCGGCTCTTCCCCCGACGGCAAGATGGGCATGGCGCTGGACGGCGGCTGCCGAGTCGGTGTCTTCACCCAGCCGATGTCGGCCAGGATCGAGCGCAAGGGCCGCGACTACAAGGGCTCCTTCATGGGAGGCGCGGCGGGTGCGGGCCTCGACATCATCGGCGGCAATGTGGTCGATCCCCACAAGGTGGTCTTCACCATCAACCGCAACCAGCTGCGCGGCGTCATGCAGGCCCGCATTCCCGACGACAATTCGATGACGGTGACAATTGCCGTGCGGGTGCAGGACCAACTGGTGCCGGTGATCGGAATGAGTCTGAAGCGCGTCGACACCGTCGAAGTCGGTTCCATCGCGCCGAACTGAACATCATCGAGCCCACTTGAAGAGCCGCGGCCAACCGCCGCCGCCTGATGCTTGGTTATTACCGCCTGGACTTTGGCTGATAGGTCAACCGCGTCTCGTCGCGATCTGTGGCAACACGCCAGGCGGCTTGCCGGCGTTAACTCATGCCCCGAATTCGATCTGTTCCATCCCCGGCTGACCCCTTATGTGGCTCTCCTGAATCAGGCCCTGAAAATCGGAATCGATTTTCGCCGGGGATCATGCGCAAAATCAGACTGCCGTAGCGATCTAGGCATCAAGGGATGTCCGTGACGGCCCCGACCGCGGACGCCGCGGTCCTCGAAACGAGCGGAATGACGGCATGGCGGTAGAGGCATCGAGCAGCGATCTGGTCCAGGTGGTGGCGCTGCTTGCCGCCGGCGTGGTCGCTGTTCCCATCTTCAAGCGCATGGGCCTCGGCTCCATCCTTGGCTATCTGGCAGCCGGCGTCGTGATCGGCCCGTTCGGCATCGGCGTGTTCTCCGAATCGGAGGCCATCCTGCATGTCGCCGAACTCGGCGTGGTGATGTTCCTGTTCATCATCGGGTTGGAAATGCAGCCGTCGCGGCTGTGGGGCCTGCGCCGCGAAATCTTTGGTCTCGGCGCGCTGCAGGTCGGCGTCTGCGCGGTCTTGCTGACCGGCGTCGGCGTAGCCGGAGGCTTTCCGGTGGCGCAAGCCTTCGTTGCCGGCGCGGGCTTCGTGCTGACGTCAACGGCGATCGTCATGCAGCTTCTCGAGGAGCGCGGCGAAATCGCCGCGCCCAAAGGCCAGCGCATCGTTTCCATTCTCTTGCTCGAAGATCTCGCCATCGTGCCTCTGCTCGCGCTGATAGCGTTCCTGGCCCCGGGCGGTGCCGACACAAGCCTGACCGAACGGCTGACCGACGTCGGCATCGGCCTTGCGGCCATCGCCGGACTTGTGTTGGCCGGCCGCTATCTGCTCAACCCATTCTTTCGCATCCTGGCCGATGCCCGCGCCCGCGAGGTGATGACGGCAGCGGCCCTGCTGGTCGTTCTCGGATCCGCGCTCGCCATGCAACTCAGCGGCCTGTCGATGGCGATGGGCGCCTTCCTTGCCGGCGTGCTGCTCTCGGAATCGACCTTCCGTCACCAGCTGGAAGCCGACATCGAGCCGTTCCGCGGTATCCTGCTCGGCCTGTTCTTCCTTGCTGTCGGCATGTCGCTCGACCTGCATGTCGTCGCCGAGAACTGGCGGCTGGTCGCAATCTATGTCGTCGCCTACATGGTGATGAAGGCGCTTGGCATCTACGTCGTCGCCCGCGTCCTGAAGACAGGCCATCGGGAAGCGCTGGAGCGCGCCGTCTTCATGGCGCAGGGCGGGGAATTCGCCTTCGTTCTCTATTCGGCGGCAGCGGCGGTCGGCATTATCGACAGCCAGGCCAACGCCACCCTGACGGCGATCGTCATCATTTCCATGGTGCTGACCCCGCTGGCGATCATCGCCTTGCGCTCGATCACACCACGCGACGAGCAGTCGCTTGACGGCATCGACGTCGCCGATGGCCTTACCGGCAGCGTGCTGATCATCGGCTTCGGGCGCTTCGGCCAGATCGCCAGCCAGCCGCTCTTGCTGCGCGGCATCGACGTTTCGATCATCGACAACGAGGTCGAAATGATCCAGGCGGCGGCGGATTTTGGCTTCAAGGTCTATTATGGCGACGGCACGCGGCTGGACATCCTGCACGCCGCCGGCGCCGGCCGGGCGCGCGCTGTCCTGATCTGCGTCGACAAGGCGGATGTGGCCGTTCGCATTGCCCAGCTGGTCAAGGCAGAGTTTCCCCTGCTCACGGTGCTGGCGCGCGCCTATGACCGGGGAACCGCGCTGCAGCTCATTCGCGCCGGCGTCGACTTCCAGTTGCGTGAAACCTTCGAGTCGGCGCTGGTGTTCGGCGGCTCGGCCCTCGAAGCGCTCGGCGTCGATCCGGAAGACGTGGCCGATGTGATCGAGGATGTCCGCCGCCGCGACACGGCCCGCTTCGAGACGCAGCTCGCCGAAGGCATCCGCTCCGGCCAGCGCTTCCTCAAGGGCAATATCGGCACACCGATCCCGACACCGCTCTCCACGCCGCGCAGACCCGGTCGGGCGCTCAGTGAAGAGACCGCCGGCGTGCTGCACAAATCCGATCCGGCAGATTGAGCGAGGACCTGCGCATGGAATTGGACATCAGAGCCCTGTCGGTCACCGAATTCTGGCGCGATGCCGGAGAGGATGCATGGTTCAAGGTGAACGAGGCCTTCGACGCCGACTTCCGCCGCCGCTTCCTCGATCTGCACCACGCCGCGGCGCGGCGGGAATGCGACGGCTGGTCGGACCATGCCGAAGGGTCGCTCGCGCTGATGATCCTGCTCGACCAGTTTCCGCGCAACTGCTTTCGCCGCACGGCGCATATGTACGCGACCGATCCGCTCGCCAGATATTTCGCCGCGAAGGCGATCGCCGCCGGCCACGATCTGCAGCTCGACGAGACAATCCGCGTCTTCCTCTATTTGCCCTATGAACATTCAGAGCTGATGGCCGACCAGGACCTGTCGGTCGAGCTGACCCGGACCAGGGCCGAACCCTACCTGAAATACGCCGAAGAGCACAGCGACATCATCCAGCGTTTTGGCCGCTTTCCGCATCGAAACAGCATGCTCGGCCGCGAGACCACGCCGGAGGAAAAGGCATTTCTGGACGGTGGTGGTTTCTCCGGCTGACGCCGGCCCAATTCGCAACGGATCTCATACTTGCGAACACTCAGCTTGCAGGAGCCAAGGCTGTCCCATGCAGCCTGTTCGACGCCACGCGCCTTGGGCCTAGCGCAGCCACCACTCACGGTCGGATGGCAGACGCTCGATGCCGGCCGCGTCGACCGCGCCCAGTCGCTCTGACACGCTATGCTCCCCGATGGCGAGGTCCGGCGCGATCTCAGCCAGCGGCGCCAGCACGAAGGCGCGTTCCAACATGCGCGGATGCGGCACTTCCAGCCCGGTTTCATGGATGATGCGGTCGCCAAACACCAGAATGTCGATATCGATGAGGCGGGGCCCCCAACGCTCCTCGCGAACGCGCTTGAGCCGGCGCTCGGCGTCGAGGCAGAGGTCCAGCAGCGCGCGCGGAGACAGGCGGGTCGACAGGCCGGCGGCGGCGTTCAGGAAATCCGGCTGGTCGAGCTTGCCCCACGGTGGCGTCCGATAGAGCGAGGAAACGGTGGCGACCCGCGTATCCGCGTCGGCGTCCAGCAGCCGCAGCGCGGCCCCCATCGACGCCGCCGGATCGCCGAGATTGCCGCCAAGGCTCAGGTAAACGGTGTTATTCTGGCCAGACAACGGTCACCTCGACGTAATCGAGCACGCCAGGCACCGGCGCGTTGGGCTTGCGCACCGTGACCTCGGCCTTCTTGATCTGCGGAAATCGCGCTGCCAGAGCACGGGCAACCTCGAGCGCCAGGGACTCGATCAGAAAACGGCGCTGCCCGGTGATGATCTTTTCGATCTCCGTGAAGGCGATGCCGTAATTGACGGTGTCTTCTATCGAATCCTCGACCAAGGCGCGGCCTGGGTCGACCGTGAGGACGGCATCGACATAGAAGCGCTGGCCAAGCCGTTCCTCTTCGTCCAGCACGCCGTGCCGGGCAAAGAAAGCGCAATTCTTCAAGCGGATGACATACATTGCTTCAGCGGTCCGTTCGCTCGGTTTGACGCGTGAGCATAGCATCCGCGAGGGCCAGCGCGTCCACGTTGATTGCGACATCGTGGACGCGAAACAGATGCGCGCCCTGCAGTCTCAAGATGACGCTGGTCGCCGCCGTGCCGGCACCCCTGTCAACCGCATCGCGGCCAGTGATGGCACCGATGAAGCGCTTGCGCGAGGTGCCTGCCATCAGCGGAAAGCCGAGTGCATGCAGCTCCGAAAAGCGCGCCATCAGGTCGAGATTTTCGTCGGCCGTCTCCTTGGCGAAGCCGAAGCCCGCATCGAGCACGATATGATCATCGGCGACGCCATGGCGATGGGCGATATTCAGCGAGGTGCCGAGGAACGCCAGCTGGTCGGCGATCACGTCGGGCAGCTTCTCACGCCCCCGCCCGGTATGCATGATCACGAGCCCTGCCCCGGTGTCGGCGGCGACACGGGCAATATCAGGCTCCCGCTGTAAACCCCAGACATCATTGACGATATGTGCACCGGCGGCGACGGCCAGACGCGCGGTCTCCGCCCGATAGGTGTCGACAGAAATCAGCACCTCGCCGGAAGTCGCCAGAGCCTCGATCACCGGCAGGATCCGGTCCTGTTCCTCGGCGGCCGAGACCGCCGCGGCGCCCGGGCGTGTCGATTCTCCGCCGACGTCGACGACCAGCGCCCCTTCGCCCACCATGCGGCGCGCCTGGACCAGCGCCTTTTCCGGAGCGTCGAACAAACCACCATCGGAGAAGCTGTCGGGCGTGACATTGAGGATGCCGACAACCACGGACTTGCCACCAAGGTCGAGATGGCGCCCATGTGCCAGCCGCCATCGCCTAGTCGTCAGCCCATGATGAGCCATAGGTCATCACCCATGTGTGATCCGCTGCGGACCAATTGCGTTGCGCCGGCCACGCCCCTAAAGCAAGGTGGCCAAAGAGGCAACATAATGAACCGGTCCGTCCCTGGCATGAAACGATACCTGCTTTGCGCTCTGCTGCTTGCCGGCGCCGCTTTCCCGGCGGGCGCGGCCAACCTCGTCAAGACATACAGCTACTTCGCCATTGGCGGCAGCACGCTCGAGGACATCGAGACCCAGCTCTCCGAACACGGCCCCGAAGTCAAAAGCACCGGGATGCGGCACCCCGGCGCCACGCGAATGGCCTTCACCACCCGTATCAGCTACGCGCAGTCAGCGAATTCCTGCCGCATCGCCGATGCGGTGGTGACCATCAAGGTGAAGGTCATCCTTCCCGAGTGGCGCCGCCCGCGCAAGGCGGATGCCGATGTCAGACTGTTCTGGGATACGCTGGCCGCCGACATCAGGCGCCATGAAGAGCGGCATGTCGAGATCGCCAAGAACCACGGCCGCGAGCTCGAAGACGCGCTGAAGGCAACTTATCCCGAGAAGACCTGCGAAGCGGCCAAGGCAAAAGCCGCTGCGATCACCGCTTCCGTCCTTGCCAGGCACGACCGCGATCAAGTGCGGTTCGACCGCGTCGAAAGCGTCAATTTCGAGAGCCGCATCCTGAGGTTGCTGCGCTACCGCATCGAACGCCTGGACAATGGTCAGCTGCCTCCAGCCTGAACGGGCACGTAAGCCAAATTCGTCGAAGCGTGGTGCCAGCGACGAAAAACGCTCGGGGCCCCTCGAAATCGGCCTATAGGGGACGACATATACCAGGCCCGCCGGGCGAGCTTGAAAGAGCCCATGCGATCAATCGGCCGAATGACGCCGTCGCAGGGTCGCAAACTTACGGATGACGTTACCATGGACCAGGCTGTCGACAAGCAAACGATGGTGGAAACAGGCACGCCGCTGACTGAAAGCGAAAAGAATGCCATCATCGCCGGCGTGCTCTTGTCGATGCTGTTGGCGGCCCTCGACCAGACCATCGTCGCATCGGCCATGCCGACCATCGGGCACGCGCTGGGCCATGCGCAATACCTGCCCTGGATCGTCACGGGCTACCTGCTGACCGCGACCGCCATGGCGCCGCTCTACGGCAAGATTTCCGACGTTTATGGCCGCCGGCCGACCGTTTATGCCGCAATCCTGATCTTCCTTGCGGGCTCGCTGGTCAGCGCGATGGCTCCCAACATGTTCGTGCTGATCGTCGGGCGGGCGATCCAGGGCGCCGGCGGCGGTGGCCTGTTCACCTTGACGCAGACCGTCATCGGCGACCTCGTGCCGCCGCGCGAGCGGGCTCGCTACGCCGCCTGGATCTCAGGCACATGGGCCGTCGCCAGCATTGCCGGGCCACTGCTTGGCGGCACCTTTGCCGAACATCTCCACTGGTCGCTGATCTTCTGGATCAACATTCCCCTCGGCCTGCTGGCCATGGCGATCATCAACAATCCGCTCAAGAAACTGCCGATCGCCGCCAAGCGGCACCGCATAGACGGCCTTGGCGCGCTGCTGCTGGTCGTAGCCACCGCATTGCTGCTGCTGGCGTTGAATTGGGGCGGCAGCGAATATCCGTGGGTGTCGCGCGAAATCCTCGGGCTGCTTGCCGCATCGGCGGTGTTCTGGGCCGGTTTTTCCCTGCGGTTGCTGCGCGCGGCCGAACCGCTCATCTCGCTCGAGGTGCTGAGCAATCCGATCGTTCTGGGCGGCACGTCGTCGATGTTCCTTTTGCAGGCCGCCAACATTGGCCTGGCGGTCTACCTGCCTGTCTACCTGCAGTCGATCGTTGGCCTTTCGGTCAGCGAATCCGGCCTCGCAATGCTCGGCCTGCTGCTGGGCACGGTGGTCGGCGCCACGTTCAGCGGCCGAATGATACCGCGCTTCACCCACTACAAGCGCATCGCGATGGTCGGGGTCCTCTTTTCCATAATATGCCTCGGCCTGCTCGCCCTCGTCGCGGCGCATGCCTCGCTGCTGATGGTCGAAATCCTGACGGTCTGCATCGGGCTGGGCAGCGGAACCACCTTCCCGGTCGCCACGGTTTCGGTCCAGAACGCCGTCGACCGCCCGCATCTGGGCGTCGCTACAGGTGTCCTGACCTTCCTGCGTTCGCTGGGCAGTGCACTGGGCGTCGCCATGCTTGGCGCCGTCGCCCTCGGCTATGGCCTGCCGCTGGCCGCCGGAGAGGGTACGCTCGCCGTTGGACAGGTGATATCCGCCGAGCCCTTCGTGATGATCTTCCTCGTGGCCGCGGCGACGCTGGTTCTGGCCCTGATCACGCTATGGCTGATGCCGGAGAAGGCGCTGCGCGGCCAGGCCGAGCATGCGCCGGTGATGGCCGAATAAAGTTTCGCTGTTCCGCCGATTCCCACCGCGAGCCGGTCAGGCGGCTCACTCGACGACGCCGAGTTTCCTCTGCAGGCTGCTCGACGAGGTGGTGTACTGGAATACGATGCGCTCGCCGGGGCTGACGATACGTTTGGCGGCCTGCGCCATCAACGCCACTTCGTGGAAGCCCGACAGGATCAGCTTCAGCTTGCCCGGGTACCAGTTGATGTCGCCGACGGCGAAGATGCCGGGCACCGAGGTCTGGAACTTCTCGGTGTCGACCGGGATCAGGTTCTCATGAAGATTGATCCCCCACTCGGCGATCGGGCCGAGCTTCATGGTCAGGCCGAAAAACGGCAGCATGCGCGTGCAAGGCACCTCGATATCGCCGTCCGGCCCCTTGATGACAGCCGACGAGAGCTGGCCGTCGGCGCCTGTCAGTCCGGTCACCTGCCCGACCTGGAACTGCAACTGCTTCATCTCCTGCATGGCGTACATCTTGTTGACGCTGTCGGGCGCGGCGCGAAACTCGGGCCGCCGATGCACGAGCGTGACGCTCTTCGCCACCGGCTGCAGGTTCAAAGTCCAGTCCAGCGCCGAGTCGCCGCCACCGACGATCACAAGGTCATGGCCGCGAAAATCCTCCATCCGGCGCACTGAATAGAAGACGCTCTTGCCTTCATAGGGTTCGATGCCCGGTATAGGGGGGCGCTTCGGCTGAAAGGAGCCGCCGCCGGCGGCAATCACCACAACCTTCGCCTCGAACACCTCATTCTCATCGGTGGTGACGCGAAAACCGCCGTCATCAAGCTTTTCGAGGCTGGACACCATGCGATTGTAGGTGAAGTCGGGCTTGAACGGCGCGATCTGCTCCAGCAGCTTGTCGATCAGCCCCTGCGCCGAGATCGAGGGCCAACCGGGAATGTCGTAGATCGGCTTCTCCGGATAGAGCTCCGCGCATTGGCCGCCCGGACGGTCGAGGATGTCGATCAGGTGACACTTCATGTCGAACAGGCCGAGCTCGAACACGGCAAACAAGCCGACCGGCCCTGCCCCGACAATGAGAACGTCCGTGCTGATGGTGGCAGTCATGAAATGGCCTCGCTGCTGCATAGGCGGCGAGACTGCATGACCGCCGGCCCGCTGCCAAGCATCAGCTGCAAAAATCGGCGGGTAGGGCTCGCTCAGCCCTGACGCTCGGGCACCCTGACGACCAGGCCATCAAGCGCGTCGCGAACCTTGATCTGGCAGGACAACCGCGAGTTCGGCTGGACGTCATAGGCAAAGTCCAGCATGTCCTCCTCCATTGCCTCCGGCTCGCCGACCACCGCGGTCCATGCCTCGTCGACATACACGTGGCAGGTCGCGCAGGCACAAGCGCCCCCGCATTCCGCCTCGATGCCCGGGACCGCGTTGCGGATCGCGTTCTCCATGACCGTCGAGCCGTTCTCGGCATCCACCTCGAAATGTGTGCCGTCATGGGCGATGAAGGTCAGTTTGGTCATTGGTCACCTGATGGGAGTGTCAACCGGGATAAGCAACTGGCGGCGTGATTTCAAATTCGCCTGATTCGCTACCGCGCCCGGTGCGAATTGACGGATTGCAGATTCAAGACACTAAGCGACAAGTCAACTGCCGCGCGAAAGCGCCGCGACGTGACGTTTTTCTGCAACCCGGCTCAGCGGTTGATGGCGGCGACGAAATCACGCACTTCGTCGATCAGCGCACCCAGCCGCATAAGGGTCTGGCTGTCTTCGGGCCGGAGCTCGATCTCGGTGACGCAATCGGCGATGGCGAAGGCGCCCACGCCCCGGGCCGAGCCCTTCAGCCCATGGGCAAGCAGAAGCCGGTCCTTGATGCCGGCGCCCACGATCTTGTCGCGGACCGACAGTGCCTGCTGTACGAACAGCGCCAGCACCTCCTGCTCGAGCCCGCGGTCGCCCATCGTCTGGCGGGCAAGGTGTGCCAGATCGACCGGCCGCGAACGTCCTGGTCCGGACACGTCTCCCCCAGGCATTGAAAAGGCAATACCGCTTTCGCCACGCATGAAATTGGAACTCCGTTTCCTGGCCGCCGGGAAACTATGCGAACCCGGTGGACAACGGGTTAATGAATGGCATCGAAAAACGTTGCGAAAACGGCGGGGAAATCACGCTCGCGTTAACCTTATATTTAAAGTTTTACGTATCTCGCGGAATGCATGTTTTCTTTACCCCCCTGTGTCATTACGATACGAGAGTCCATTTTCAGCCTCCTGCGCGGGGGTTAGATAATAAGCAGAATTATAAGCCCGCGGCAGCTAGTACAGGGTAGCGAAGGCATGGCGAAGAAACCATCGACGACCAGAACACTGGACAGCGACGTGGCCAGGGAACTTGAAAAGGCGCTCGATATCGACCTCAGCGGTGATATCGGCAGCGGCGATCTCGACATCGCGGCGTCCATGGAGGACCTGGAAGCGCAGATATCCCAGGCCGCCGATGAACTGGCGCGCGAAGGTCGTGGCCAGACTCAGGCATCCTCTGTCGCCCAAGGCCCGGCCACCCAGGGTCAGATCACCCAGAGCCAGGCCGCGAAATCCGCGCCCAAGGCCAAGCCCGCCGAGCTTCGCCCGGTCGAGACCCGCAATGGCGCCCAGCCGGCCGGTTTTTCGCCCGCCAATGACGATCGCCAGAAGGACTACAAGACACTTCTCCACAGCCTCAACCGACGTGCCTCGACCACGATATACTGGGTGGTCGCCATCGTCTCGCTGGCCTGGATCACCGGCGCCGGCGCACTGGCCAATCTGCTGTTCGGGCCGAGCATCTGGCAAATACGCACGCTCGACCAGCTTCTTGCCCGCCCCGAACTGATGGGCCTGGCTGTCGCGGCGATCCTGCCGGTCATCCTGTTCTGGGCCTTCGCGGCGATGATCCGCCGCGCTCAGGAGATGCGCATTGCCGCTCAGTCGATGACGGAAGTGGCCTTCCGCCTGACCGAGCCCGAAAACCTGGCCCAGGATCGCGTCATGATGATTGGCCAGGCCGTTCGCCGCGAAGTCGCGGCCATGGGCGAAGGCATCGAACGCACGCTTGCGCGCGCCGTCGAGCTCGAAACTCTCGTCCACAGCGAAGTGAACCAGATCGAACGCTCCTATTCGGAGAACGAATCCCGCATTCGGTCGCTGGTCGACGGACTGGGCAGCGAGCGCGAAGCCGTCGTCACCCACGCAGAGCGCGTGCGCGCCTCGATCACCGGAGCACATGAGACGCTGAAGGACGAGATTGGCGCTGCCAGCGACATCATTCGCGACTCGATCCTCAACGCTTCGACCAAGCTGTCGATGACGATCACCAATTCCGGTGACACGCTTATCGACCGCATCAATGACAGCTCGATGTCGATCTTCGACTCGGTGGAAGGCCGGCTCGATTCGATCACCGAGCGGCTGTCGACCTCGGGCGAGGCCTTCGCCAGCCTGCTCGACACCCGCATTGCCAAGCTGACGGACACCACCGACGGCCTGACCCGCTCGCTGACCGATCTGCTCGACGACCGCACCACCGGCATGGTGTCCCTGCTTGGCGGTGCCGCCAGGACCCTCAATTCGGAGTTCGAAGCCAGCCTCAACGGCATCGAGCGGACGCTCGCCGAGCGCGGCCAGGCGCTGATCAGCGAGTTCCAGACGCGCGCCGAGGCGCTGGATACCGGAACTCAGAAGCTCAATGCAGCACTCGAGGCCCGCGCCCGCCAGATCAACGAGAGCCTGGTCGAACGCGCCCGTGAAATCGCTCACACCTTTGCCGAGAGCAAGGACACGCTGTCGGCGATGATCGATCAGGGCAAAGCCCAGATCGGCGCCGACATGGCCGACATCGTCACCTCGACCTCTTCCATGCTCGAAGCCCGCGCCAGTGATTTTGCGGGGCGCATGGAAGCCGCGCGTCATGTCGTTTCGCGCTCCTTCGACAGCGACATCCAGCGGCTTGCCGATGCCCGGGTCGGGATCGAGGAAGCCGTCGAGAACCACAGCCGCAAGCTTGCCGAAAGCCGCGAGCGCATGGCTGCGGCAATGCATGCAGACCTGGAGAAGTTCGCCGAGGGGCGCGCCGGCATAGACGCGGCGGTGACGAGCCAGGTGCAGAAGCTGGCCGAAGGCCGAAACCTCATCGCGCGTGCGCTCGAAGAGGATCTGCGGAAGGTCAATGAATCACGCGCGGCGATCGACGCCTCGCTCGGCAGCCATCTCGAAAGGCTGGAAGAAGGCCGAAACAAGCTCTCGCTTGCCTTGAACGAAGACTCTGGAAAGCTGGTGCAAGCCCGTACGATCATTGATGAAATGGTTGCCGGTCATGTTGGAAAACTGGCTGAAGGCCGCAACATTCTTTCGCGCGCCCTGGAAGCTGACCTCGGCAAGCTGTCGGACAGCCGCGCCGACATAGACGGTCTGGTCGCCGGTCAGGTGGAGAAGATCGCCGAAGGCCGCGCCGTGCTCGCCAAGGCGCTCGAAAACGACATCATCGGCATCAAGAGCCTCATCGAAACCCATTCCGCCAAGCTGGCGGAAGACCGCACCCTGCTTTCCAACTCGCTGGACAACGACCTGTCTGGGATACGCGGTCTGATCGAGAGCCATTCGGGACGTCTGGTCGAAGACCGCGGGCTGCTGTCGCAGACGCTCGAGGCCGACCTCGCCAAGCTGGCCGAAAGCCGGTCGAGCATCGATGGCCTCGTCGCCGGCCAGGTCGAGAAGCTGGCGGAAGGGCGCGACCTTCTCAAGCGGGCGCTCGAATCCGACCTGAACACGATCAAAGGCGTCATCGCCAGCCAGTCGGAAAAGCTGGCCGAGGATCGCGGTCAGCTTTCGCGGGTCCTGGAAGCCGACCTGCAGAATGTGAACAGCGTCATCGCCGACCACATGAACAAGCTCGTCCAGGATCGTTCGACCCTGTCGAAGGCGCTAGAGGATGACCTCGCAAAGCTAGCCGACAGCCGTTCCAGCATCGACGGCCTGGTCGCCGGCCAGGTCGAGAAGCTGGCCGAAGGCCGCGATATCCTGCGCCGCGCCCTGGAAGCCGACCTCAATGCCATCAAGAGCACCGTTGCCGACCAGTCGCAGAAACTGGTCGATGACCGTGCCCAGTTCGCCCGCGTGCTCGAGGCCGATCTCGAAAGCGTCAGTGGCCTGGTCGCAAGCCATTCCGAAAAGCTCGTCCAGGATCGGTCGATCCTGTCGAAGGCGCTCGAGGATGACCTTGCCAGGCTCGCCGACAGCCGTTCCAGCATTGACGGCCTGGTCGCCGGCCAAGTTGAGAAGCTGGCCGAAGGCCGCGATATCCTGAAGCGGGCACTGGAAGCCGACCTCAACGCCATCAAGAGCACCGTTGCCGACCAGTCGCAGAAACTGGTCGATGACCGTGCGCAGTTCGCCCGCGTGCTCGAGGCCGATCTCGAAAGCGTCAGTGGCCTGGTCGCAAGCCATTCCGAACGGCTGGTCCAGGACCGCACTGCACTGTCGAGATCGCTTGAAGCCGACCTCGATAATGTAAGTGGACTGGTCAACAGCCACGCGCAGAGGCTTGTCCAGGATCGGTCGATCCTGTCGAAGGCGCTGGAGGATGACCTTGCCAAGCTCGCCGACAGCCGTTCCAGCATCGACGGCCTGGTCGCCGGCCAGGTCGAGAAGCTGGCCGAAGGCCGCGATATCCTGAAGCGGGCCCTGGAGGCCGACCTCAATACCATCAAGAGCACCGTTGATGGACAGTCGCAAAAACTGGTCGATGACCGCGCCCAGTTCGCCCGGGCACTCGAGGCCGATCTCGAAAGCGTAAGTGGCCTGGTCGCAAGCCATTCCGAAAAGCTCGTCCAGGAGCGCTCGACCCTTTCGAAGGCGCTGGAAGATGATCTTGCCAAGCTTGCCGACAGCCGCTCGAGCATCGATGGCCTGGTCGCCGGCCAGGTCGAGAAGCTGGCCGAAGGCCGCGATATCCTGAAGCGGGCACTGGAAGCCGATCTGCAGAAGCTTTCCGCAAGCCGCGCCGATATCGACGACATCATCGCCGGACATGTCGGCAAGCTGGCCGAAGGCCGCAACATGCTGACCCGCGCGCTGGAAGATGATCTGGGCAAGCTCGCCGAGACCCGCAAGGATGTCGATCGTTCGCTCGCCGGCCACATCGACCAGATCGCCGGCAGAAGCACGGACATTTCAGCGGCGATCGCCGCTGATGTGGAGAAGATCGAGCAGGCGTTCAGCCGTCAGACCGGCATCATCGAGGAACGTGCGGGGACCATGGAGCGCGCCCTCTCGGCCGGCGTCGACAATGTCCGCGGCGTGCTCGAGAAGAGCGCCGTCTTCGTTGCCGGCGCGTTGCGTGAAAAAGTCCTGGAAGTCACCAGCACGCTGCACGAGCAGGCCGGCGCCGCGTTCAGCGATGCCGACCGCAGGATTGCCGAGCGCGCCGAGCAGACGTCCGCCGCCTTGCTGGCAAGAGCCGAAGATATCGCCCGCTCCTTCGAGGAGGCCGATCGTCGCCTGCACGCCCGGGCGCAGGACACGTCGAACGTCCTGCTTGCCCGCGCAGACGACGTCTCGAGTTCCCTTTTGGCCCGAGCGCATGAAACCGCCGATCAACTCGCCGCCCGCGCCAGTGAGATCGCCGGCACATTCGACGTCGCGGACCAGAAACTGGCCGCTCGCGCGCAGGCCACATCAGACCAGTTGGCCGCCCGCGCTCAGGATACGGCCGATCATCTGGCTGCACGCGCTGGCGAGATCGCCGGCGCATTTGATGCCGCGGACCAGAAGCTGGTAGCCCGCGCCGTAGAGACGGCTCAGTCGCTGGCGGCCCGCGCCGGCGACATCCTGCGCAATTTCGAGAGCGCCGACCAGCGGCTCGGCATGCGCATCGGCGAATCGGCCGAGGCGCTTGCCGCTCGTGCGTCGGACCTTGGCCGCATCTTCGACGCCGCCGACCAGCAACTGGTCTCGCGCATCGCCGAGGGTTCGAAAGCACTGTCGGGCCGCGCATCGGAAATCGGCCGAATCTTCGACGACGCCGATCAGCGTCTGGTGTCGCGCATTGCCACCAGCACCTCGGCCATCGGCGAACATGCCGAGATCATCGTCGGCACCTTTGCCGATACCGAGCAGCGGGTTGCGGAGCGCGCAAGGCAGACCGGTCAGGAAATGGCCGTGCATGCTCGCCAGATCGAGCAGGCGCTTGCCGGTGCAGATGAACGGCTCGCCTCGAGCGCCGCGGCCACGGCCGCCCGCGTCGAAGAGCAGATCGCCAGCGTCGAGAACCGTCTCGCCTACACGGCCGAAACTATGGGCCGGAAGCTCAACGAGCAAGTGTCGAGCGCCGAGGCGCAACTGGTCTCGCGCGCCAACGTCATCGCGGAGACCTTCACCGCGGTCGGCCAGCATATCGGCCAGAGCACCAATGACGCGGCCAAGACCATCGGCGCCAACACCCGCGAACTCAACACGATGCTCGCGGCGCGTTCCGCCGAAATGTCGAAGATCCTCGACGAGACGGCGCGGCCTTTGGTCGAGCGTTTCGCCCAGGGTGGCTCGGAACTTCAAAAGAGCATGGAAGAGGTGACCGAGCGCGCCACCGAGAAGCTGCGCAGCGAGAATGCCGCCCTGGTCAACGCGCTGGCCAGCCGAACCGCCGAGACACTGTCTGCTGTCGAAGGGGCCCGCTCCTCGCTGTCCGACAGCGTCGCCGACCTCATTGGCCGCATGACCAAGTCCAGCTCGCAGCTCGGCCAGTTGATCGAGCAGGCCGCGGTCAATCTCGGCCAAGTCGACGAACGCCTTACCGGCAGCACGCAGAGCTTCGCCGCGACCACCGAGAAAGCCGCTCAGACCTTCGCCAGTTCGGCGCGCCTGGTCGATTCGAACACCACAAGGCTGACGGAGCTGTCATCGTCCACTCTTCGTGAAGTCGCGTCGATCGCCACCAAGTTCGACGAACACAGCCGCCTGCTGGCCAGCGCGTCGGACCTGTTGAGCTCAGCCCAAAGCAATCTCGAGCATACGCTCGAGAGGCAGTCGTCGCTTGAGGACCTCGCTGTCGGACTGGTCAAGAAATCGGAAGATCTCGAAAGGGTCATGCGCTCGTTCGAGAACCTCGTCGGCCAGACGCTGCAGAACGCCGAGGGCAAGACGATGGAATCGGCTGACAAGATCCGCATCGCGATCACCGACGTCGTCGATTCGGCAACAAAGCGCTTTGCCGATGCGACCGAGGAGATGCGGCGCACGGCGGGCTCGATCAAGAGTGAACTCGACCTGACCCGCGCCGAGCTCAAGAAGGGCGTCATCGAAATGCCTGAAGAGGCAAAGGAATCGACCTCGGCCATACGCCGTGCGGTTTCCGAGCAGATCAACGCCTTGAAGGAGCTTTCGGACATCGTGGCGAAGTCCGGTCGCGGTGGCGACGGATCCGAGCCACGCGCTCCGCGTGCGGCCCCTCAGGCACCGGCGGCGCGCCCCGAGCCGCCGCGCCGCGCGCCGCCTTCACCGCAGCCTGAGCTTCGCTCGCCCCAGGCGCCGTTGGGCGGTCCCGCGTTGCGCGGTGCGCTGGACCTTGAGCGCCCCGCCGAAGCGGCGCCGCGCCCGCGCGGCGATGCCACCCCCCGCACGCAGCAGGGCGGCTGGGTACGCGATCTGCTGACCGCGGCTTCGAACGATGAAGAGCTCAGGCCCTCGGCACCCGCGGAAGCACCGCGCGAGGCACCTGCCCAGCGCTCGCCGCTGCATGTGGTGGAGTCGCTGAACTCGCTCTCCGTCGATATCGCGCGGGCCATCGACCACGATGCCTCGATTGAGTTGTGGAACCGCTACCGGCGCGGCGAGCGCGACGTGTTCACACGCCGCCTCTACACGCTGAAGGGTCAGCAGACCTTCGACGAAATCCGCCGCAAGTATCAGGCGGAGGCGGAGTTCCGCACCGCCGTTGACCGTTACTGCGACGATTTCGAGAAGCTGCTCAAGGATGTCTCGCGCAACGACCGCGACAACATCATGGCGCAGACCTATCTGACGTCGGACACCGGCAAGGTCTACACCATGCTTGCCCACGCCAGTGGTCGCTTGCACTGATTGACTGACACGCACGGAACCGGAAACAAAAAAGGCGGGAAATTTCCCGCCTTTTTCAGTTTGGCCGACTCAATGAGAAGTCTGGCGCGCAACGACTGTGATGCAGACCTACCTGACGTCGGACACCGGCAAGGTCTACACCAGCTTGCCCACGCCAGCGGTCGTTTGCAATGACTGGCCGACGGGCGAGAAGCCGGAACTGAAAAAGGCGGGAGATTTCCCGCCTTTTTCAGTTTGTCTGATTCAATGAGAAGTGTCGCGGGATCAGGCCTTTACGAGGCTCAGATCACGGAATCCGTCCAGCCAACGATCTGCTTGGCCGCATCGCCGAACGCATTGTCCAGCGCTTTGACATAGGCGGGATTGCCGCTGCCTGAGACAGGCGCGGACGCGGTGAAACTCTTGGAGGCGCGAACCTCGCCGTTGCGGTCGTTGAGGATGCGCACGAACAGGTCGACCTCGGCATGTTCGCCGCCGGCGACGCGCACTTCGAAGGACCGGATCTCGACGATCACCTGGTAGTCGATCGCAAGGCCCTCGCCCGGCTTGCCGACACCGGCGAAGCTGCCCGAGCGCTGGAACGTCTCGGCCAGCCGTGCCTGCACGATCAGGGGCAGCCGGTCGGCCCATTGCGCACCCTTGAGGTACTGAATCGACCGGTCCGATGGCTTGATGACGATGTTCTGGCTGTCCAGCGCCTTGAGCGCGGACGGCTGGGCGATCAGGATCTGGCGGCGGCTATGGCCGCGCGCGCCGACGGACGGGGCCGACAGCTCGAAAGTGTCGAGCGGCGCGGGTCCGCCGCCCGGCAGCGCCGCGCAGCTTGCAAGGGCCAAGGCAAGCAATGCCACGCCCGATCTTGATACAATCGACTTCACGCGCGATCCCTATGGTCACCGGCCCGGTTATTCTTCGATCGAAAATGCAACCGGCACATGCAACGGCTGTTTCTGGGGCGCGCGAAGGCCGAAGTCAACGCCGCGCCCTGCCATCGAATTGCCGAACCTCGCCCTCGCCCCCCGAAAGGATGCGCTGCGGATTGCGGCTGAGATCCGTCACCGCCTGCTCGATGCGGCTGATCGAACGTCGGCCGTCCTGCACCAGTGCCTCGACATTCGACAGCCCCTGGCCCGAGAAACGCGCCAGATTGTCGGTTATGACGCCGAGCCGCGCATTCAGCGTGTCGGCGACCTGCTTGAACGACTTCAGCGTATTCCTGGCGTCGGCCATCACACCATCGGCTTGCCCCGAACCGAGCAAGGTGTCGACCTTGACGAGAATGCCGTCGACGCGCACCGAGGCGTCGTTGAGCCGCTGCGCGAGCTGCTTGGCGTCCTTGATCGTCTGGTCGATGTCATCGGCCCGGTCGGCGAACTTGTTGGTGACCTTGGCGATATCGGCGGCGGCCTTGTCGGCGCTTTCGCTGGCCTTCTGGATGTTGGCTAGTGCGGTTCGGACCTGGGCCGGATCGATGCCATCCAGCACGCCGTCGACCTTGGCCAGGGTGCCTTGGGTCTGCTTGGCGAAATCATTGACCGAACCCACGGCCGTATCGACGTTCTTGATCACGCCGTCGAGTTGCCGGGACGTCTCCTTGAGGTTGCCCGTCACCGTGTCGACATTGGCGACGATGCTCTTGATCTTGTCCTTGTCGACGGCGTTAAGCAGCCCTTCGGCCGCCTTCAACGTGCCGTCGAGCTTGCCGGAGACACCCTTCAGCTCATCGGCCAGCGTACTGGCGGCGGACAGGAATTTGTCGATGCCGTCGGAATTCTTGGCCAGCGCATCGGAGAATGTCTGCACATTCTGCACGGTCTGCGTCAGCGGGCCGCGGACATCCTTGGTGAAGCCTTCGAGCTCCGACAGCACCTTGTCCGCACGGCTGAAGATATCCTGCGCCGTCTGCAGCAGGTTGGTCACCGCCGACGGATTGGCGATGATCTCCGCGACCTTGCCGTCTTTTTCGGCCTGGTCGAGGAGTTTCACTTCCTTGGGGTCGGCGCCCTTGAGTTCGATATTGGCCTGCCCGGTCAAGCCGGCAAGCCCGATATCGGCCTGGGTCGACTTGGTGATCGGCGTCATGCGGTCGATCTCGGTATCGGCGATAGCGACCGTAGGGTTGTCGACATCGATATAGACGCGCTTGACGTCGCCCACCTTGACGCCGTTGAACAGGACGAAGCTGCCGCGGCCAAGCCCCGACGCGGACCCCGGGATGCGCACGCGCAGCAACGTGGTCTCCCCCTTGTCGCCGATCGCCGCCGTCCAGTAGACGAACGCGAAAGCCGCTAGAATCGCGGCCAGCGTGAAGATCCCGACAATTACGTAGTTGGCTCTGGTTTCCATTGCCTCACTTATGGCTATGCGCGCGCTGCAAGATCAAGTTGCCGCGCGCGTTTTCCGCGGAAATACGACTTTACCCAAGGTTCCTCGCTCTTCAGCATGTCTTCGATGGTGCCTTCGACCAGCACTTTCTTGTTGCCGAGCACCGCCACGCGGTCGCAGGCGGTGAAAAGCGTGTCGAGATCGTGGGTGACCATATAGACGGTCAGGTCCATCGTATCGCGCAACTTGACGACCAGCGCGTCAAATTCCGCAGCACTGATCGGGTCGAGGCCGGATGTCGGCTCGTCGAGGAAGACGATATCCGGATCGAGCGCCAGCGCCCGCGCCAGTGCAGCGCGCTTGATCATGCCGCCCGACAGCTCGGATGGAAATTTATGCGCCGCGTCGGAAGGCAGTCCGACCAATTCGATCTTCAGCAGAGCCAGTTCATCCATCAGCTTGCGCGGCAGGTCGAGATATTCGCGCATCGGCACCTGGACGTTTTCAAGCACGGTCAGCGCCGAGAACAGCGCACCGTGCTGGAACAGCACGCCGAGCCGCATATCTATGCGCAAACGCTGCTTGTCGCTGGCCGTGGCGACATCGACGCCAAACAGCTTGATCGTCCCCGACTGTTTGTGCGTCAGTCCAAGAATGGTGCGCAGGAGAACCGATTTGCCGGCGCCGGAAGCACCGACAAAGCCAAGGATCTCGCCGCGCCTGATATCGAGCGACAGCTTGTCGAGAATGAGTTTGTCGGAGAAGGACACGGTGATGTCGTGCGCCGAGAGGACGATGTCGTCATCGCCGCCATCGGCTTCAGCTACATTCGCCTCTGTCTGGCTGTCCACACTCATCTCAGAACTCGATCGCTGCGTAGAAGATGGCGAACAGTCCGTCGAGGATGATGACGATGAAGATCGATTTCACCACCGAAGCGGTGACGTGCTGGCCCAGTGATTCCGCGCTGCCGCCGACCTTCATGCCTTCGACCGAGGCAATCGTGCCGATGATCATCGCCATGAAAGGCGCCTTGATCAGGCCGGAGAAGATGGTGCTGAGGTCGATTGCGACGCGCAGCCGGTCGATGAAGGCGGCCGGCGCAATGTCGGAGTAGAGCCATGCGGCGAGGATGCCGCCCCCAAGCGCGGCGAAATTGGCGATGATGGTCAGGCAAGGCAAGGCGATAACCAGTGCAACCAGGCGCGGAAAGACCAGGACTCCGATCGGGTTGAGCCCGATGACCTTGAGCGCGTCGACCTCCTCGCGCATCTTCATCGAACCGATCTCGGCGGTGATCGCGCTGCCGGAACGGCCGGCGATCATGATCGCCGTCATCAGCACGCCGAGTTCGCGCAGGATCAGCACGCCGACGAGATCGACGACGAAGATGTCGGCACCGAAATAGCTGAGCTGATAGGCGCCTTGCTGGGCGACGATGGCGCCGACGATGGCCGACATCAGCACCACCACCGGGATGGCGCCGACGCCCATGCGGTCGATCTGGTTGAAGATTGCCGCCGGGTTGACCGCATGGCCACGGCCGAGTTTCATCTGCGCGCCGCGTATGGTGGCGCCCAGGATATTCATCGAGGCGAGGAAGTCGTCACGCATGTCGTAGACGCGTCGGCCGACCGCCTCCAGCGTGCGGATGACGAAGTTGGGCGGGGTGGGGGCTGGGGATTCGGGTTCGCGCCGGGAGGCTTCGCCGACAGCGTCGAGCAGGATGGATGCGATCTCGCTCTGGCCCTGCAGCGTGACCTTGACGTCCTTTTTCTCGAAGGCACTGATCAGCCGGTCGATCAACCACGCGCCGGCGGTATCCATCTTCTCGATATTGGAAAGATCGAGCGCCAAGGCCTTGAACCCGCTACGGTTCTCGACCTGTCGCATATCGGCGTCGATCAGCGCGACCGTCCGTGTCGTCCAGATTCCCGAGAAGGCGCAACCGAGAACGCCGTTCTCCTCACCGATCGCCACGCGCGGATCGTGGTCAGCTTCCTCAGCGGTCGTGCCGCTTGCGTCGCGCTTGCCGATAGTCAACATGGCGTCCTCTTTAGCCTGACGGAACCAAGCTGTCGATTTGCCGACGCCAGCGTTCTTGCATAGCCGGAGCAGAAAAATATGGCGCGTGTCATTTCGGTTGAGGCCGAACGTTTCCCGATCGCTGGAACCTTCACCATTTCGCGTGGTTCGAAGTCCGAAGCGGAGGTCATAGCCTGCTCGATCATTGATGGCGGCCACACTGGCCGGGGCGAGTGCGTCCCCTACAAGCGCTACGGCGAGACCATGGAGGGCGTACGCCAGGCGATCGAAGCCATGCGGGCCCGAATCGCCGGCGGAATCAGCCGATCCGCCTTGCTCGATGCAATGCCGGCCGGAGCGGCGCGCAACGCCATCGACTGCGCGCTTTGGGATCTGGAAGCCAAGATGACCGGCAAGCCTGTCGCATCCAGCATTTGCACAGCGCCTCTACGGCCTCTCGAAACCGCATACACGCTGTCGCTCGGCGAACCCGAAGCGATGGCGGCGCAGGCCCGCGCCAACGCCGCGCGCCCGCTGCTCAAGGTCAAGATCGGCGGAGACAACGACATCGCCCGCATCAGCGCCGTCCGGCAAGCAGCGCCCGACAGCCGCATCATCCTCGATGCGAATGAGGGCTGGACCGAAGACAACATCGTTGCCAACCTCGCCTTTGCCGCCGGACACGGCATTGCGCTGATCGAACAGCCGCTGCCGGCGGGCCATGACGAAATATTGCGCCATATCGCGCACCCCGTGCCGATCTGCGCCGACGAAAGCGTGCACGACGCCAAGGACCTTGGCGCGCTCGTCGGTCTCTACGACGCCGTCAACATCAAGCTCGACAAGTCGGGTGGGCTGACGGCTGCGCTGGTCTTGCGCGACCGCGCTCGCGAACTGGGCTTCGGCGTGATGGTCGGCTGCATGGTCGGCACGTCGCTGGCCATGGCGCCGGCGGTGCTGCTCGCCCAGGATGCCGACTTCGTCGACCTCGATGGTCCGCTGCTGCTTGCACGCGACCGTGTGCCGGGCCTTGTCTACAACGGTTCGCTGCTGTCACCGCCCGATACGGCGTTGTGGGGCTGAGCGGGCCGCGAGCCCGATCAGGACGAGGCCGATCAAGGCGACCGGCACCATGGCAAAGAACCCGTCCACGCCGAAACGGTCATAGAGCGGGCCGGACGCCAGGGTGACCAAGGCCATGAAGAAGCCGTTGGAGAAATAGGCGATGCCTTGCGCGGCGCCCGTACGCTCCTCGGAAATCGTTTCCCCGATCATCTTCTGCAGACCGATCAGCACCAGCGCCACCGAGACCGCGTGCAATGTCTGCACGACGAAGAACCCGGGAACGCCAAGGCCGAGCGGCCAGACCAGCGGGAAGGCGATCCACCGCACGATCGACCCGACCCCGGCCATCACCATGATCGACACCACGGAAAACGAATTGAAGAAGCGGGTGAACACCATGAACATGCAGACTTCCGAGACCACGCCCCAGGCCCACAGCAAACCGACGACCGAATCACCCAGACCGATCGATTTCCAGTAGATGGAAACGAATCCATAGAGGAAGGCATGGCTGGCGGTGATGACGCCGACGCCGATGGAGAAGTACAGGAAATAGGCGTTGAGGAGCTTCGGCGCCGCGTGCTGGATGTCGGCCGCCGAAAGCGGCGACGAGCGCCGCGGACGGCCCATGCGCGGCGCCAGCAAACCGGCGGCGAGCGCTGCGGCCAGCGCCATGAAAATGATCACCGGAACAGCGCCGGACCCCGTCGTCGCCAGGATGAAGCCGCCGGCGACATTGGCGAACAGATAGGAGATCGATCCCCATTTCCTCATGCTCGCATAGTTGCAGCCGAAGCGGCGCACGCCCGAAAGCGCCAGCGAATCGGCGATCGGCGACTGCGGCGTCCAGACTATGGTCAGCGCCATCGAGACCGTCAGCACCACGGCGTAAGTCGGTGTCAGGAAATATCCAGCCGACAGCAGCAGCGCGGCGGCCGCCAGCGCGATATAGACATTGGCGCGGTCCCCGGCCCTGTCGGCCAGCGCGGTCAGCAACGGCGTCGTCACCACGCGCAGGAACATGGGCGCGGCCAGGATGACCGCGATCTCCTGCGCATCGAACCCTTCGGCCTGCAGCCACAGCGGAAAGTAAGGCACATGCGTCCCAAGCGAGACGAACAAGGTCGCGAAGATCAGGCTTAGGCGCAGTTCGAAATGCCGTGGCTTGACGAGCTGTTCGGGCGAAAGCGGCGGCAGGGACATGAATCGATCCAATAAAGCCGCGCTCGATAGGACCGCTGCAGGCATCGATCACTTAACACGGGCCAAAACCGGGCGAAACCGGCTGGCCCAACGGATTGATCGCACAGAGATGTGAGTGCCTGGTCCTAAGCCGCCTGCCCCACCCGATCCTCGATGAGCAAAGGGATAAAGGGTTCTTCCGGCATCTCCGGCAGCACCTGCGCCCAGGTCAGGATCTCCAGCCGGCCGTCGAAGTGCTCGACCACCGCCGTGCAGCTTTCCACCCAGTCGCCGGTATTGATGTAGCGCACATCGCCGAAGTTCTCGATGGCGGCATGATGGATATGGCCGCAGATAATGCCGTCGACATGCGAGCGGCGCGCTTCTTCCGCAAGCATGGTCTGGAACGAGCCGATGAAGTTCACCGCCTTCTTGACGTTGGCCTTGGCCCAGGACGAGAACGACCAATAGGGCAGGCCGAGCAGTTGGCGCAGCCGCGTGACGACCCGGTTGACCAGCATCGCCGCGTCATACGCATGGTCGCCGAGATAGGCCAGCCAACGCGCATTGTGGACGACGGTGTCGAACTGGTCGCCATGGATGACGAGCAGGCGCTTGCCGTCGGCGGTCTCGTGGATGGCGCGGTCGGCAACGACGATGCCGCCGAAATGCACGCCCTGGAACTGGCGGGCGAATTCGTCGTGGTTGCCGGCTATGTAGGTGATGCTGGCGCCCTTGCGCGCCTTGCGCAGCAGCTTCTGCACGACGTCATTGTGGCTTTGCGGCCAGTGCCAGCTCCGCCGCAGCCGCCAGCCATCGACGATGTCGCCCACCAGATAGATGATATCGGCGTCATGATGCCTGAGGAAATCGATCAGGAACTCGGCCTTGGCCGCCTTCGAGCCCAAATGGACGTCGGAGATGAACATGCTGCGGAAAGTGCGGGGCTGTTCGCCAGACATTGCCTTGTCACCGTTGCTTTCGCGCAGGCTATGCGCCGATTCATGCAACAACCGTATGACGGTTGCGATTGGTCCAGCCCAGGAGCTAGCTTGCTGGACAAATCACAGGAGAAATCGCCATGGATCTCGGTATTCGCGGAAAGAAGGCCATCGTCTGCGCTTCGAGCAAGGGGCTGGGGCGCGGCTGCGCCATGGCGCTGGCCGAGGCCGGCTGCGACATCGTCGTCAACGGGCGCAATGCCGACCTGGTCGCCAGGACAGCCGCCGAGTTGCGCGAGCGCTTCGGCGTGACGGTGACGGAAGTCGTCGGCGACGTCTCGAAGCCGGAGGTGCAGAAGGCACTGCTTGCCGCCTGTCCCGAACCGGATATCCTCGTCAACAACAATGGCGGGCCTCCCTTGCGCGATTTCCGCACGCTCGATCGCCAGAAGATTCTCGAAGGCGTCACACAGAACATGGTGACGCCGATCGAACTGGTGCAGGCTGTCATCGACGGCATGGCGGCACGAGGCTTCGGCCGGATCGTCAACATCACCTCGCTGTCGGTCTACGTCCCCATTCCGGGCCTCGATCTGTCTTCGGGCGCGCGCGCCGGCCTCACCTCGTTCCTGGCCGGCGTGGCGCGAACGGTTGTCGACCGCAACGTAACCATCAACAGCCTCCTGCCGGGCAAGCTCGACACCGACCGGCTGCGTGGGCCGCATGAGGCCGGCACGGTCGAAGACCCGGCCGCGGCCGCCGCGCGCAAGACCCGCATCAGCGCCGATGTTCCAGCCAAGCGACTCGGCACGCCGGAAGAATTCGGCCAGATTTGCGCCTTCCTTTGCTCGGTCCACGCCGGCTATCTGACCGGGCAGAACATACCGGTCGATGGCGGCCTCTACGTCAGCGCCTTTTGATCAACTTGTCCGTGAGGCGAGAGCGATCGCTGGCCGGAAAACTGGCATAACCGTCTGATTGACTGTCATTTTCCGCGCTCTGGCCAGCAACGCCACGGGGCGTCAATTAGCGTCGCGGAAAACCCGGGCCGCATGTTAGAAGGGCTCTTCAGCAGATTTCGAGGGAGCGGCCGCATGGAAGGCGAGAACAACAAACCGGCGCGTTCGGACCTCGACGAAGCCGCTCTCTATTTCCACAAGCATCCCAGGCCAGGCAAGCTCGAGATCCAGGCGACCAAGCCGCTTGGCAACCAGCGTGACCTCGCCCTCGCCTATTCGCCGGGCGTCGCTGCTCCTTGCCTTGAGATTCGCGACGATCCAGCGACCGCGGCCGACTATACCGCGCGCGCCAATCTGGTCGGCGTCGTCTCCAACGGCTCGGCTGTTCTTGGCCTCGGCAACATTGGCCCGCTCGCCTCCAAGCCGGTGATGGAAGGCAAGGCTGTCCTGTTCAAGAAATTCGCCGGCATCGACGTCTTCGACATCGAGATCGACGCGCCAGGCATTGAGCGCATGGTGGAGACAATCTCGGCGCTTGAGCCGACCTTTGGCGGCATCAATCTCGAGGACATCAAGGCGCCTGAGTGCTTCGAGGTCGAGGAACGGCTCAAGGCGCGCATGAAGATACCGGTGTTCCACGACGACCAGCATGGCACAGCCATCATCGTCGCCGCCGCCGTGCTCAACGGCCTGGAATTCGCCGGCAAGGCCATAGCGGACATCAAGGTCGTCACCTCCGGCGCCGGCGCCGCCGCGCTGGCTTGCCTCAATCTCCTGGTCTCGCTCGGCGTGCGGGTTGAAAATATCTGGGTCACCGACCGATTCGGCGTCGCCTACAAGGGGCGCATCGACGAAATGGACCGCTGGAAGGACCCTTATGTAAAGGACACCGACGCGCGCACGCTGGCCGATGTCATGCCGGGTGCAGACGTCTTCCTTGGCCTGTCCGCAGCTGGGGTCCTGAAGCCGGAGCTGCTGCGGCACATGGCGCCGAAGCCTCTGATCCTGGCACTGGCCAATCCCAACCCGGAGATCATGCCGGAACTGGCGCGAGCGGCACGCCCCGATGCGATGATCTGCACCGGTCGGTCCGATTTTCCCAATCAGGTCAACAACGTCCTGTGTTTTCCTTACATATTTCGCGGCGCGCTCGACTGTGGCGCCAGCGCTATCAACGAGGAGATGAAGATGGCCGCCGTGCGTGCCATCGCGGCTCTTGCCCGCGAGGAGCCATCGGATGTCGCCGCACGAGCTTATTCCGCCGAGACGCCGATCTTCGGGCCGGAGTTCCTGATCCCCTCGCCCTTCGATCCTCGCCTGATCCTGCGTATCGCGCCGGCTGTTGCCAAGGCCGCCTGCGACACCGGCGTGGCGACACGGCCCATCACCGACTTTGCCGCCTATATCGACAAGCTCAACCGCTTCGTCTTCCGCTCCGGCCTGGTGATGAAACCGGTGTTCTCGTCCGCCAAGGTGTCGATCGCCAAGCGCGTCATCTACGCCGACGGCGAAGACGAGCGGGTGCTGCGCGCCGCGCAGGTGGTGCTGGAGGAAGGCATTGCCGAGCCTATCCTGATCGGCCGCCCCCATGTGATCGAAGTCAGGCTGAAGCGCTATGGGTTGCGCATCAAGCCGGGTGTCGATTTCGGCCTGATCAACCCCGAGGACGATCCGCGTTACCGCCACTATGTCGATCTCCTGATCGAGCTTGCCGGCCGGCGCGGCGTGACCACGGAAGCGGCGCGCACGATGGTGCGCACCGATAACACGGTGATCGCCGCGCTGGCGCTGAAGCGCGGCGATGCCGATGCGATGATCTGCGGGCTCGAAGGCCGTTTTGAGCGCCACCTGCGCAACGTCGCGCTGATCATCGGTCCCCGGGCCGGCATCAAGGACCATGACCTGTCGACGCTGTCGATGCTGATTTCGCAGCGCGGCATCGTTTTCCTGACCGATACCCACGTCACCGTTGACCCCACGGCCGAAGAGATCGCGGAGATGACGGTGCTGGCGGCGGAAGAAATCCAGCGCTTCGGCATCGAACCCAAGGCGGCGCTGCTGTCGCATTCGGACTTCGGTTCGCGCGATTCGCCGAGCGCGCTCAAGATGCGGCAAGCGGCGGCGATCCTTGCTCGCATCGCGCCCGACCTTGAATGCGACGGCGAGATGCATGCCGACACGGCTTTGTCGGAAAGTCTGCGCCAGCGCGTCTATCCCCACTCCAGGCTCAAGGGCGAAGCCAATTTGCTGGTTTTTCCCAACCTCGATTCGGCCAACATTACGCTCACCGCGCTACGCACCATGATGGACGCGTTGCATGTCGGGCCGATCCTGCTCGGGACCGACAAGCCGGCACATATCTTGACGCCGTCGGTCACCTCGCGCGGCGTGGTCAACATGACCGCCCTGGCGGTGGTTGAGGCAGCCCACAAGGCGCAGGCGGTCGTCAATCTGGGCTGATTGACGATGTCGCGGTAAACTGCGGTTAACCGCGAAGGCGCTAGCCTAGCGAACGATCAGGCGGAGTTTGGCGGATGGGAAGCGGAGGGTTGAAGCGGTCGCATTCCGCCGCGCTGCTGCTTGGCTTCCTGCTTTGCGTCGGCGCGGTGAGCGAGCCGCAAGCCGCCTCGCGAATCTGCGGCCGCTTGCAGGATGAGCTTGCCGCCTCACGCGGCGCCGGCGGCCCAGCGTTGATCCGGAAATATGACGCGGCTATCGACAAGCAGCGAGAGCAGATCTCGAAGGTTCGCGGCCAGTCCAGCAGAGCCGGTTGCTTCTTTTCCCTCTTCGGCCGCAACGTCAACCAATGCGCCTCGCTCAACGCCACCATCGACCGCATGAAAGCCAATCTCGACGCGCTGCAAGGCAAACGCCAGCGCCTGGCCGAAGGCGGCTCGCGCCGAGACAATGCGCGCATCCTTGCGGCGCTCGATGCCAATGGCTGCCGCAACGACCCTGTCGATCCGCGCCGGGCGCGGGCGCTGGAAGCAAACCGCGAAGACGAAAGGACGAACCTGCTCGATCAGCTTTTCGGCGGCGACAGAAGGGAACTCGATACACTAGACCGGACCGCCGATCCGGACGAGGAACGCAACGTTCGCCGGGTGCTCAATCGCCCCGGCATTCCGGATTTCGCGGGCGGCGAGTTCCACACCTCTTGCGTGCGCACCTGCGATGGATACTTCTTCCCGATGTCGAATGCCGCCTCGCTTGGCGATTTCGAGCGTGACCAGAAAAACTGCGAATCCAGCTGCCCAGGCACCGAGATGCAGGTTTTCTATACTCGCGGCATGGGCGACGACTCGGCCTCGATGACGTCATCGGTCACCGGCAGACCCTACAGCGAATTGCCGACCGCCTATCTCTACAAGCGGTCCGACATGTCGCGGCCGCCGGCTTGCGGCTGCAACGCCGCGCAGAACTTCCAGGTCATAGCCGGCAATCCGCCGAATCCGGCACAGTCGCAGCCTCCGCAAACGGATGCGGCATCATCGATCGTGGCGCCGGTTTCCGAGCCCAATCCGGCAGCCGACCCCGAAACCCAGGCCAATATGGACGGCGGCCTGGACCAGGCGGCGATCAAGCGGCTCTCCGTCAAGCCGGCGGCCTCGCCGGTCTCCACCCTGCCGCCGGAGCAGCGCAAGATCAGGGTCGTCGGGCCAACGTTCCTTCCCGACCCATCAGCGGCAATAGATCTGCAAGCTCCGGCCCCGAAGGCAGTCCGGTAAGCGCAAGCCTGAGTGGCATGAACAGCGCCTTGCCCTTGCGGCCGGTCGCCTCCTTGATCCTGTCCGTCCAGTCCTTCCAGATCGTTGCGCCCCACGGCTCTTCAGGCAAAAGGTCGAAGGCCTGACGAACGAAGTCGAGATCGTCATCGGAAAACTCCGGAGTCTCCCGCGGTCCGTCGCGCAGCATTCGCCACCAGCTGGCCGCGTCGGACAGCCTGTCCAGATTGCCACGCACCGCCAGCCAGAAAGCCTCCGCGTCCTCGCCCGAAATGCCGAGCACGATCAGCCGGTCGCGCGCTTCGGCGAAAGGCATGTGATGCAGCAGCGTCCGATTGAGCACGAACAGTTCGTCCGGATCGAACTTGGCCGCGGATTTCGATGTCGCCGCCGGGTCGAAGCGTTCGGCCAGTTCGCTCATCGTCGTCATCGCCGCGACATTCTCGGACGTTCCCACCAGCACGGCCAGCGACGCGACGGCCATCGGCTCGATGCCGTCCTCGCGCAAGCTCTCGATCGAGAGCGCGCCGGTGCGTTTCGACAGCCCCTCGCCCGACGCCGTGGTCAGGAGGTTGTGGTGTCCGAAAACCGGTGGCGCAGCACCCAGCGCCTGGAACAGGGCGATCTGCACGCCGGTGTTGGTGACATGGTCGTCGCCGCGGATGACATGGCTGACGCCCATCTCGATGTCGTCGACGACCGAAGGCAGCGTATAGAGATAGGTGCCGTCCTCGCGCACCAGGACAGGGTCGGACAGCGAGGCCAGATCGACCGTTTCCTCGCCGCGCACCAGATCGTTCCAGTGGATCTCGCTGCGTTCCGGCTGCTGTGGATCGCCGCCGAAATTTGGCAGCAGGAAGCGCCAGTGCGGCCTGCGGCCGTCGGACTGATATTCCGCTACCTGCTCTTGCGTCAGCGCCAACGCCTCGCGGCCATAGACCGGCGGCAGGCCGCGGGTGCGGCGCACTTTTCGCCTGAGATCGAGTTCCTCGGGTGTTTCATAGCAGGCATAGAGCACGCCCGCTGCCTTAAGTCTCTCGACAGCCGCGTCATAGACCTCGAAGCGCCGCGACTGATATTCGGTGGCGTCCGGAAAAATTCCCAGCCAGTGCAGGTCGTAGAGGATGGCATCGGAGAATTCCTGCTTCGAACGCGCGATGTCGGTGTCGTCGAAGCGCTGGATGAAGCGGCCCTTGTTCTTCATGGCAAACAGCCAGTTGAACAGGGCGGTGCGCGCATTGCCGATGTGGATGCGGCCGGTTGGGGATGGGGCGAAACGAACGGTAACTGTCATGGGCGGGGGGTACCGGATGGCTTTGTGATTGACAAGGAGCGCCCCCGCGCGGCCGCGGACATGGAACACGCACGCAGGCGTCTATATAGAGAGGCGACGAGGATCGCCAAGTCGACCGCATGTGAAAAGCGCGGCTGCTCCGGGGAAACGGGGCTTCTCTTGCAACGACGCCCGGGAGGCGCCGGCGGGCCGCCGTTTACGCAGACCTATCGAGGCGCATGTATCGACCATCCGTCGATGCCTTGAAGCCCAGCTTTTCATAGACCTTGTGCGCGTCCCCGGTCGACAGGCTCAATGCGACACGGTGGCAAGTTCCGGATGATCGATCAGCGCCCTCACAAGCCGCGAGCCAATGCCCCGCCCGCGGTGTTCGGGCCAGATGATGATGTCGGCCAGATAGGCGAACACCGTGCGGTCCGTGATCGCCCGGCCGAAGCCGACTTGCCCGCCGTCGACATAGGCGGCGGCGCACAACGAATTGGCAAAGGCCCGACGATGAAACGCATCGCTGCGTCCGGCGCCCCAGTAACTCGCCATCAACAGGTCGGATGTCGCACGGAAATCGATCCGTGCCAGGTCGAAGCTGATCTCGCAATCAGGCATGACTACACCCTCGCCGACAGCATGCGTGTGGTTTCGCGCAGGACGCCGACTACCCGCGATCCCTGAACCGGTTGGTGATGGGATAGCGGCGGTCGCGGCCGAAATTCTTCCTGGTGATCTTGACGCCCGGCGCCGCCTGTCGGCGCTTGTACTCGGCGATATAGAGCAGATGCTCGATTCGCGTCACCGTCGCCCGGTCGTGGCCGCGCGCCACGATATCGTCGACCCCCATCTCGTTCTCGACCAGGCATTCGAGAATGTCGTCCAGCACGGGATAGGGCGGCAACGAATCCTGGTCGGTCTGGTTCTCGCGCAGTTCCGCCGACGGCGCCTTGTCGATGATGTTCTTCGGAATGACCTCGCCGGACGGTCCGAGCGCGTCCGGCGGCACATGGCTGTTGCGCCAGCGCGACAGCGCGTAGACCTGCATCTTGTAGAGGTCCTTGATCGGATTGAAGCCGCCATTCATGTCGCCGTAGAGCGTGGCATAGCCGACCGACATCTCGCTCTTGTTGCCGGTGGTGACCACCATCGAGCCGAACTTGTTGGAGATCGCCATCAGGATTGTGCCGCGCGCGCGGCTTTGCAGATTCTCCTCGGTGATGCCTTCCTTGGTGCCTTCGAACGTCGGCGCCAGCGCGTGCAGGAACCCTTCGACCGGCTCGAAGATCGGCACGATATCGTAGCGGCAGCCAAGCGCACGGGCGCAATCCTCGGCATCCTTCAGCGAGTCCTTCGACGTATAGCGGTAGGGCATCATCACCGCGCGCAGCCGTTCCTCGCCGAGCGCATCGACGGCAAGGGCGGCACAGATCGCCGAATCGATGCCGCCTGAAAGGCCGAGGACGACGTTCTTGAAGCCGTTCTTGTTGACGTAGTCTCGCAGCCCAAGCATGCAGGCGCGGTAGTCCGCCTCGTCCTTTTCCGGGATCTTCGACATCGGCCCTTCCGTGCAGGACCACCCCTCATCCGTACGCTTCCAGGTGGTGACGTCGACCGTCTCCTCGAACTGGCTCATCTGGAAGGCAAGCCGCTTGTCCGACCCTATGGCAAACGATGCGCCGTCGAAGATCAGCTCGTCCTGGCCGCCAAGCTGGTTGGCATAGAGGATCGGCAGGCCGCATTCGATGACCTGCCGGATGACGACCTGTTGGCGGACATCGATCTTGGCGCGGTAATAGGGCGAGCCGTTCGGCACCAGCAGGATCTCGGCGCCGCTTTCGGCAAGTGTCTCGCAGATGCCGACATCGCCCCAGATGTCCTCGCAGATCGGGATCCCGATGCGCACGCCGCGGAAATTGACCGGCCCCTGGATTTCGGGTCCCGCCTGGAAGACGCGCTTTTCGTCGAACTCGCCGTAGTTCGGAAGATCGAGCTTGTAGCGCTCGGCGATGATCTTGCCGCCATCGGCGAATATGATGGAATTGTGCGTGCCGCTCTTGCGCTTCAGGGGCGTTCCGATGATTACGCCAGGGCCGCCATCGGCGGTGTCGGCGGCAAAGTCCTGTGCGGCCTTTTCACAGGCCTTCAGGAACGCCGGCTTCAGCACCAGGTCCTCCGGCGGATAGCCGGCGAGGAAAAGCTCGGTATAAAGCACGAGGTCGGCGCCTTGGCGGGCGGCATCCGCCCTCGCCTCGCGCGCCTTGGCGAGATTGCCTGCTATATCACCGACGGTCGGATTGAGCTGGGCAACGGCGATGCGCAGGATGTCGAGCTTCTTGGTCATGCCGCTGACTTAGCGCGACGGAATTGGCCGGGCAATGGCGTTCGCTTGGACCAATCCGGACCGGACAATATTCCTGTCCCAGCCGAATGCCGGAGGTCATCCGCGTCCTGACCGATCCACGAATGTCGGTTGCGGCTGGAAGGCCGGAGCTCAGTCGTCCCCCATAGAGTCGCGCAACGCTTGCGGAGAATGATTGTCGCCGATCGACATCGCCAGGATGCGCGAGATATGCCGGCGCGGCAGGCCTGTCTCGGCCACCCAATGGTTGAATTGGGCCTGGATCTTGTCGAGATCCCTCTTCGACGTTGGGTTGTCGGCGACGTCGAGCCCCGCATCGCGCAATGCAGCCGCCATGTCGGCTGAAATGACGAAGGCGTCCCAACCCAGCCAGCGCAGGAAATACTGGCCGGTATTGCCGCCGAGCCGGCTGCCATGCTTGCCGAGCCAGGCCATCAGCCCGACTTGGTCATCGGCCGGCCAGTCAGCAAGGAAATTGCCGAAGCCGCCATGGTCCTTCGACACACGCTCGACGAAGGCAGCGTTGTCGCGCACGGACCTGATCTTCTGTGGATTGCGCACAATGCGTTGATCCGAGGCCAGATCGTGCCAGAAATCATCGGGCTGGAACAGCAGCCGCTTCGGCTCGAATCGCAGAAAGGCCTCTTCGAATCCAGGCCATTTCTGCTCGATAACCCGCCAGACAAACCCGGCGGCGAAAACGCGCTCGGCCATCGTCGACAAGATGCGGTCGTCCGCGATATCGGCCACCGCGGCATTGTCGGGCGCAGGCCCCAGCAGCGACGCGAGCTCCGCCTCACCGCCCTTCCGTTTGGCGGCACGAGCATGGATTTTAGCGAAATCTGGCATTTGCTCCACCTCGATGCCGCGCTTTTGACGGGGCGGCATCTTCCTATATGGAGACGAAGCTGCCAAGCCGACGCTTTGATATGGAGACATCCATGAACAAGACCGTGCCCGAGCTCGCCAATCGTTGGCTGAGGCGAACACCGGAAGCCCTGAGCGAGCTTGAAAGGCGGGTGCTGCAGAGCACCGTCGACCGCAAGCCGTTGTCGCAGAATGTCAATGAGAGCCTGGCTGGGCTTCAGGGCGCGGGCGACCGCATCGCAGACGCCATCGCGCGCGTCGGCGGCTCGTGGACGTTCATCCTCTCCTTCATAGCCTTCCTGGTCCTCTGGATCGGCGCCAACTGGTGGTTACTGGGGCAGAAGTCGTTCGACCCCTACCCCTTCATCTTCCTCAATCTTGTGCTGTCGATGGTCGCCGCCCTGCAGGCGCCGGTCATCATGATGTCGCAGAACCGCCAAGCCGTGCGCGACCGCATCGACGCCGCCCACGACTACGAGGTCAACCTCAAGGCCGAGATCGAAATCATGGCGCTGCATGAAAAGCTGGACGAACTGCGTCACGGCCAGATCATCGGCATGCGCGACGAGATCGTGCAGCTGACCGAAATGGTCAGGCGGATTGACGAGAGGCTGTCGCGGCAGCATTCGGCTTCATGACCGACGCGATCCATCATTTCATCGAACAATACGGTCTGCTCGCCGTCTTTCTCGGCTGCGTCGCGGAGGGTGAAAGCGCCGCGATCCTTGGCGGCTTCTTCGCCCATCAGCACGTCTTCGTGCTGTGGCACGCCATCGTCGCATCAGCCCTCGGTGCCTTCATCGGCGACACGTTCTTCTTCATTCTCGGCCGCAGTTTCGCCGACAACCGCCATGTCGTCGGATTGCGCCGGCGGCCCGGCTTCCGCCGCGCCTATCGGCTTCTGAACACCCATCCCGACATCTTCGTTCTGTCGAACCGTTATATTTATGGCATGCGCCTTGTCGGCGGCATCGCGGCAGGACTTTCGACCGTGCCGGCGCCGCGTTTTGTCATCCTCAACGCCATCTCATCGGTTATCTGGGCGGTGCTTTTTAGCACCATAGGCTATGTCTTCGGATTGGGCGCGGAGCGCTTCATCGGCCAGGCCTTGCTGCGTCACGAGCGATTGCTGGTCGGGCTCGGAATTGGCCTGACTGTGGCGATCCTGGCTTGGCTCATCGCCCGACAGATCGCCAGGCACGAGCGCGCCAAGGAGTCTTGATCGTCAGTCCACACCAAGTGCCCGGTCTCCCCGGTCGAGGATCAGCGGGATGATCAGGTCTTCCTCGTCGGCAAGATGCCGGGCCAGCATGGCGATCAGCCGGCTGTTTTCATCGGCATAGGCGTCGGCGGCGAAGCGCTGCCTGTCTTCGTTCTCCTGAAGCGTTTTGATGAAAGCATTGGCGGCCTCTGCATTGCGCTCGAGCCCTTCATGGATGGTGTGATGGTCGGCGTCGAGGATCTCGAAACCGCGCTTCAGCCGCGTCTCCGCCTTGGCGAAAGCCGGGAAATAGTGGTGATCCTCGACATTGTGATGGCCGTCCAGATGACCGAAAAAATGATTGAGGCGCGGCGTGAACCAGCGCGCGAAATCGGGTGCCGTCAGCCTGCCCTCGCGGTAGTCGCCAATTCCTGTGGTCAGCATTTGGCCGAGCTCGCGAAACATGTCGTGCCGCTGCAGCCACATGGTGGCTATGCCATGGATGTTGCCATGGTCCTGCCAGTGTTCGCGCGGGTATTTTTCAGCCAGCCAGCGAAGATCCTCCGGCAAGCCAGCGCGTTCGACGAGCAGAGAGTTCGCGGCTTCGGTCATGACAGTCTCCTTTGGTGACTGTCATATGGGATTGCCGCCGCTAGATCGGTAGCCCGGTGATCCGTTCGATGAGGGCAATGCCCCAGACGCCCGCAACGATGACCACCGAAATCAGCACGGCGAGCGAACCGCAATCCTTCGCCAACTGGATGTCGACGTTGAACTCCCGGCTGAAGGCGTCGCAGGCCGCCTCGATGCCGGTGTTGAGCACCTCGACCATGATCAACAGCAGCACCGCGCCGATCAGCAGGGCATAGCCGCGCCACGAGATTGAGACGAACCAGCCGAGCGGCACGGCGAGAGCAAGCAGCAGCAATTCCTGCTGAAAGGCCTTTTCGCTGACAGCCAGCTTGCGAAACGCCCGCACCGAATTGAAATAAGCATCGATCAGTCGCTGCATGCCCAAACCCCGTTCGGAATCACCGGCACGGATAAAGCAATGGCCCGGTCAATGGAACAAGGCTGTTCGCCAAAACTTCATTCGGCAACAGGTATCGACGGCGTCGACATTTCAAACCGCAGCAGCCCGTCGTCGATCGAATAGTAGTCCCCCTTGTCGCCGACAAAGATATGGCATTCGCCCTGGAGGCCGGTCGGCCGGTCGAATGATCCAGCCATGACCGAAATATAGTCTTGGTCTCGCGGCTTCCAGAACAGCACGGACCCGCATGCTTTGCAAAAGCCGCGCCTGGCGAAGTCCGACGCTTCGTACCAGGTGATGCTTTCAGCGCCTTCGATCACGATCTTGTCGTTGGCGACACTGGTGGCCGCATAGAAATGCCCGCTCTGCTTCCTGCACTGCGAGCAATGACAGTAGACGACCCCCCGCAACGCTCCATGCGTAAGGAAGCGGACCGCTCCGCAGAGACAAGACCCCGAGTGTTGGTCGCTCACCTTGCCCCTCCTGGAAGCCTGTCAGTGTTTGCACGATTCCAGCTTGTCGGCTTCCGCACCCTGAAAAATGCGACATGTCCTTGCCGTCCGGGCCCGATTTTTGCGCCGGGCCTGCACGCGGCGGGAGGCGCGCGGCGTCAACGCTGCCTTTCCCGGTCACGAACAGTGGGAGGGTCCGCCGATCTGTCTTGCGTTGAACCCGCGCCCGTTTCTTACAAATTAAGTAAACTTTAGCGCTGCATGATTTATCTTGAGGTCATGCGAAGCCGTGGGTGGGGACATGCCACTTCGCAAGCTGTTCCGAACCATCGGGTAGTGTCCCAGTCGGTGATATGAGCCCGCGATCGTTGTCGCGGACTTCAGGGGAAGAGTGATCAGGATATGCAGCCCGCAGCCGCCTCGGCCGAACGAAGCACCGATTTCGCGACCACCGTCGTCGCCACGATGCGTCAGTTGGGCGTCCTCGGCCTGCCGCGCAACTACGAGATCTTCTACGAGGCGCTGAGCGGCACCAACCGTGACCTCAGCCTGGCCGTCCTGTTGCTGAGCAAACGTCCGACACAGGACGAACTGGACAAGATCGGAAGCACGTACTTCGCCCAGAATCACGGGCCCAGCATTGTCGAGCATGCGCGAGACGTCATCGCCAAGGAACTGGAGGATGTCGCGGCGCTGCTGAGAAGCGAGCGAAGCCACATCGAGAAATACGGCAGGATCCTCGACGAGACATCGAGCGGCCTGAGCAGCCGCAGCCCGCTCTCGCAGGACCTGCTGCAGAAGATCGCCAATGCGATGGCCATCGCCACCAATTCGACCATCGACCACGGCAGGCAGGTCGCGTCGACGCTGAGCGACAAGACGGCGGAACTCGAAAGCGTGAAATCGACGCTCGAAGAATACAAGCGACTGGCCGACACCGACCCCCTGACGCATATCTGGAACCGCCGTGCCTTCGACAAGGAAATCACCAGGATCTACAACAGCAACAGGGGCATTCTGTTCAACGCCCTGATCCTTGCCGACATTGACCGCTTCAAGGACATCAACGACCGGTACGGACATCCGGTCGGCGACAAGATCATCCAGATCATCGCCGGAATTTTCCAGACCAGCATACGCGGCGACATGTTTGTCGCCCGCACCGGCGGCGAAGAATTCGCGATGATCGTCGAAGGCGCCAGTGAAGACGCCACCTTCGAGATCGCCGACCGCATTCGGGCGTTGATCGAGCAGACGCCGTTCACCAGCAGCCAGACCGGCATGAACTATGGCACGGTCACCGTCTCGATGGGCATCTGCATGGCATCGGAGGCCGAAGGCCCCGAGGATCTCTACATCAAGGCGGACCGGGCGCTCTACCGCTCCAAGGTCGGCGGTCGCAACCGCGTTACCAGGCACTCTGCAATGTCAGGTCGGGCCGGCAAGAGCTGGCTGCTCTACAAGAAGGACTGAGCCGACGACCGCATCGAGGCCTTCGCCAGAGTTCTCAAGCGTTTCTGCAGAAAGGCGCCGGACACCGGCGCCTTCGTCATTTCGGCATTTATAATCAGCCGTTCGCAACCTGCTTGTGCTGAACCGGTTGGCTCTTCTTCAGCAGGTCGGACACCAGGAAAGCCAGCTCGATCGCCTGGTCCGCATTGAGGCGGGGATCGCAATGGGTGTGGTAGCGATCCTGCAGCTCGTCGGCGGTGATGGCGCGCGCACCGCCGGTGCATTCGGTGACATTCTTGCCGGTCATCTCGACATGGATGCCGCCCGGATGCGTGCCTTCGGCGCGGTGCACCTCGAAGAAGGTCTGCACCTCCTTCAGGATGCGGTCGAACGGCCGCGTCTTGTAGCCCGCGGCCTCGATCGTGTTGCCGTGCATGGGGTCCGACGACCAGACCACGCTGCGGCCTTCCTTCTGAACCGCGCGCACCAGTTTCGGCAGATGCTCGGCGACCTTGTCGGAGCCGAAACGCGCGATCAGCGTCAGGCGGCCGTGTTCGTTCTCGGGGTTGAGCAGGTCGATGAGTTCGAGCAGGCCGTCCGGCGTCAGCGACGGGCCGCATTTGAGCCCGAGCGGATTCTTGATGCCGCGGCAATATTCGACATGGGCATGGTCGGGCTGGCGGGTGCGATCGCCGATCCAGATCATGTGGCCCGAGGTGGCGTACCAGTCACCCGAGGTCGAATCGACCCGGGTCAGTGCCTCTTCGTAGCCAAGCAGCAGCGCCTCATGGCTGGTGTAGAAATCGGTCTCGCGCAGCGCGTAATTGGTCTCCGAGGTAATGCCGACGGCCTTCATGAAGTCCATCGTCTCGGTGATCCGGTTGGCGAGCTTGCCGTACTTCTCGCCCTGCGGGCTGTCCGACACGAAGCCAAGCATCCAGCGATGCACATTCTCCAGGCTGGCATAGCCGCCCTGAGCGAAGGCGCGCAACAGATTGAGCGTCGCCGCCGACTGGCGATACGCCATTTCCTGGCGCGCCGGATCGGGAATGCGTGACTTGGCGTCGAATTCGATGCCGTTGATGATGTCGCCGCGATAGCTGGGCAGCGTCACGCCGCCCTTGGTCTCGTTGTCGGACGAGCGCGGCTTGGCGAACTGGCCGGCGACCCGGCCGACCTTCACCACCGGCTGTGCGCCGGCGAAGGTCAGCACGACCGACATCTGCAGGAAGACGCGGAAGAAGTCGCGGATGTTGTCCGCGCCATGCTCGGCGAAACTCTCGGCGCAATCGCCGCCCTGGAGCAGGAAGGCGTCACCGGCGGCAACAGCGGCGAGCTGCTTCTTCAGCTTGCGCGCCTCACCGGCAAAAACCAGCGGTGGGAAGGTGGCAAGCTGGGCTTCCGTGTTCTTCAGCGCGGCAAGGTCCGGATAGGCGGGCACCTGCTTGATCGGCTTTGCTCTCCAAGAATTCGGCGACCATTTCGTCATCGCTGCACCCAACGCTCTTTCCGGCGAGTAATCTCACCCGCCATTTCCGCCCCATATGGGGGTGGCGGCTCCATACACGAAGCCGATTTCCTATTCTAGACCGGAATTTCAGCGCTGGCGAATGACGCGCCTGAGCGGTAGCGAGTCAGTTTGAAGCTGGGGTTCGCGGTTCCGCGCAGCGTGCCATGTGCTATGCTTGCGGTATGAAAACCTATAGCTTCGATCCTGCCGAGTTCGCCAAGTTAGAATTCCTACTGGGCCACACCTTCAGTTTTTTCCATGAAGAGCGGGGCAAGGCCGAACTCGATCAATTCCGGTCCAAATTTCTCCCAATGATCCACGACGCATATTATCATATTTTGGGACCCAAGATTCACGATCGCCAGCGTGAGGCAATCTCCGAAGCCGATCCTTGGGATCCGGAGTTGCCTCCAGAGTCGGCCATCAAAGTCTTAGCTGAGATATTCAAAGCGTAGTTTTCGAAGTAAGTCAGCACCGCTTAGACGACAAATCAGTCTATGCCGCCTTCTCGACCAGCCGCGCCAACTGCGTCATGACGACAGCCGAACCCGCGAGCCGCTTCTCTGCGGTCGGCCAGTCGCGGGCAAACACCACGCTGTGGTCGGGGCGGATCTTGGCCAACGAGCCCTGCTCGCCGATGAAGCGGACCAGCCCGACCGGGTCGGGGAACTCGCGCTTGCGGAAATGGATGACGACACCCTTTGGCCCGGCATCGAGCTTCTCGACATTGGCCTTTCGGCAAAGCGCCTTGATGAAGACGATCTTCAGCAGATGCTTGACCTCGTCCGGCAGCGGCCCGAAGCGATCGATCAACTCGGCGCCGAAGGCATCGATTTCCTCGGTGTTCTCGAGGTCGCCGAGGCGGCGGTATAGCGCCAGCCGCAGCTGCAGGTCCGGCACATAGCTTTCCGGGATCATCACGGCCGTGCCGACGGCGATCTGCGGCGACCAGCCGCCATCCTGGACCTCGCCGGAATCCTTCACCTCGGCGACGGCCTCCTCCAGCATCTGCTGGTAGAGTTCGAAGCCGACTTCCTTGATATGGCCGGACTGCTCTTCGCCGAGAAGATTGCCGGCGCCTCGGATATCGAGATCGTGGCTGGCCAGCTGGAAGCCGGCGCCCAGCGTGTCGAGAGACTGCAGCACCTTCAGCCGCCGCTCGGCGGTGTCGGTCAGCTTGCGGTTGGCCGGCAGAGTGAAGAGCGCGTAGGCGCGCACTTTCGAGCGGCCGACGCGGCCGCGCAGCTGATAGAGCTGCGACAGGCCAAACATATCAGCGCGGTGGATGATCAGCGTGTTGGCGGTCGGGATGTCCAGCCCGGATTCGACGATGGTCGTCGACAGCAGCACGTCGTATTGCCCGTCATAGAAGGCGTTCATGATGTCGTCGAGTTCGCCCGGCGGCATCTGGCCATGGGCCACCGCCACTTTTAGCTCAGGAACGGATCCCTTCAGGAAATCATTGATTTCGGAGAGATCGCTGATGCGCGGAACGACATAGAACGAGTGCCCGCCGCGATAGCGCTCGCGCAGCAGCGTCTCCCGGATCACCAGCGGATCGAAGGGCGAGATGAACGTGCGCACCGCCATGCGGTCGACCGGCGGTGTGGCGATCAGCGACAGTTCGCGCACGCCAGTCAAGGCAAGCTGCAAGGTGCGCGGGATCGGCGTCGCCGACAGCGTCAGCACGTGGACATCGGACTTCAGGTCCTTCAGCCGTTCCTTGTGCTTGACGCCGAAATGCTGCTCCTCGTCGATGATCAAGAGGCCGAGATTCTTGAACGAGATCGAGGATCCGAGCAGCGCATGGGTGCCGACGACGATGTCGACCTGTCCCTCGGCGATGCCCTTCTTGGTCTCGGCCAGCTCCTTCGCACCGACCAGCCGCGAGGCCTGGGCGACGCGGATCGGCAGTCCGGAAAAGCGCTGCGAAAAAGTCTTGAAATGCTGGCGCGACAAAAGCGTCGTCGGCACCACCACCGCCACCTGGAACCCTTCCATCGCCGCGATAAAGGCGGCGCGCAGCGCCACTTCCGTCTTGCCGAACCCGACATCGCCGCAGATCAGCCGGTCCATCGGCTTGCCGGCGGCGAGATCGTCGCGCACCGAGTCGATCGCCGTCTGCTGGTCGTCGGTCTCCTCGTAGGGAAAACGCGCGGCGAATTCGCCATAGAGGCCCTCGGCCGGGACCAGCGCCGGCGCCGCACGCATCTGCCGCTCTGCGGCGATGCGGATCAGCTGCCCGGCCATGTCGAGCAAACGCTTCTTCAGCCGCGCCTTGCGCGACTGCCAGGCCCCGCCGCCGAGCTTGTCCAGCGTCGCCTCGGCCGAGTCAGAACCATAGCGCGACAAGAGCTCGATATTCTCGACCGGCAGAAACAACCGGTCGTCGCCGGCATAATGGATTTCCAGGCAGTCATGCGGCGCACCCACCGCCTCGATGGTGCGCAGGCCGATGAAACGGCCGATGCCGTGGTCGGCGTGAACGACGATGTCGCCGGCCGACAGCGCCGAGGCCTCGGCGATGAAGTCCGAGGCCCGCTTCTTGCGCTTCGAGCGCCGGATCAGCCGGTCGCCGAGAATGTCCTGTTCGGCGACGACCACCAGTCTTTCGGTCTCGAACCCGGATTCGAGCGGCAGCACGGCCAATGCCGCCTGCCCCGGCTCAAGCTTTTCAGCTTCCGCCAGCGTGGCGACCTGCTTGAGATTGCCCAGATGATGCTCGGCCAGGATCTGGCCGAGCCGGTCGAGCGAGCCTTCCGTCCAGCCGGCAATAACGACGCGGCGGCGCGCCGCGCGCTCGTCAGCGATGTGCCTGACGACGACATCGAAGACATTGATGCTGGGGTCGGCGCGCTCTTCGACAAAGCTGCGGCCGTGGCGCGACCCGGCATGATAGACTTTCTTCGCCCCGGCATCGGGCGCGTCGAAGGGCGTGAAATCGATGGCTTCGCGCGGTCCAAGCGATGCAATCAGGTTTTCGGGCGAGAGATAGAGCAGGTCCGGCGGCACCGGCTTGTAGGGCACCGCATCCTTCAGCGCGCCGTCGGCCTGTTTTTTCCGCGCTTCATAATGGTCGAGGATAAGCGTGTGGCGTTCAGCCAGTGCTTCATGCGCCAGATGGTCGAAAATGACCGGAGTATCGGGCAGGTAGTCGAACACGGTCTCCAGTCGTTCGTAGAAGAACGGCAGCCAGTGCTCCATGCCAGCGAAGCGCCTGCCTTCGCTGACCGCCGCGTAAAGCCCGTCGTCGCGCTGGGGCGCCCCAAAGGCTTCGATATAGGAGCGGCGGAAGCGGCTGATGGTTTCGGGCGTCAGCGCCACCTCGCTCATCGCCTGCAGCGCCATCGACTTGCGCTGGCCGGTGGTGCGCTGGGTGCCGGCATCGAAGACCCGGATCGATTCCAGCGTGTCGCCGAAGAAGTCGAGCCTCAGCGCTTCGGTCCAGCCCGGCGCAAAGAGGTCGAGGATGCCGCCGCGCACGGCGAACTCGCCGATGCCACGCACGGTCGGCACCCGCTCGAAACCGGACGTTTCCAACCGCGACACCAGCACGTTCATGTCGATCTGGTTGCCGGGCCTGGCGTGAAAGGTCTGCGCCCCGACCAGTTCGGACGGCGGAATGCGCTGCAGCAGGGCATTGGCGGTGGTGAGGATGACGGCGCGGTGCGGCTTCTTTGCCAGCGCGATCATCGCGGTCAAGGCATCGAGCCGCTTGGCGGCGGCGTCCGAGCCGGGCGAGACACGGTCGTAGGGCAGACAATCCCAGGCCGGCAATTCCAGCACCGGCAGGCCGGGCGCCGCGAAAGATAGCGCCTCGATGATCGCCGGCAGGCGCTGGCCGTCGCGCGCCACGAACAGCACCGGTTTGTCGGGCGCGATCTCGAGCGCCGCCTGTATGAGCGCGAACGCCTCATAGCCGTCGGCCACGCCGTCGACAATGAACTGGCCGGCGCGCCCTTTCGGCAGGCCGATGGTGGGGATGAGGCTCATAAAATCACGTTGGTCAAAATGTCATGGAATGGCGGAATGCCAGGATCTTCTGCAGGACGGCACAATCGATATCCGCCGGGACCGGGCGTTCGCCGGTGACCATGGGCAGAAATTCGGTGTCGGGAATGTCGAGGAGCCTCTCATATTGGTCGATTTCCGCGGCGGTCAAGGTGCCGATCTCGGCGTCGGCGAATGTGCCCAGGATCAGGTCCATCTCGCGCATGCCTCGATGCCAGGAGCGGAACAGAAGCTTGCGGCGGTGCGCGTCCAGCCCCTCGCTCGATCTCGTCGTTCCGCTCATTCGTGCCTTATCCTCGCTTGCTGCGGCCATATAGCGTGGATAGAGGGTGCTGTCAGCCTTGCGCTGAGGCCGTCGCGACATAAGCTGACTTCATGCGTCCATCCATCCTCGATCCGCTGTTTGTCCCGATCACCTCGCTTGCCGGCGTAGGACCGAAGGTTGGCGCGCTGATCGAGAAAGTCGTCCCGGCCGATCTTGGCGACCGCGCGGCACGGGCCGGCGACCTCCTGTTCGTGCTGCCGCACACCGTCATCGACCGCCGCAACCGTCCCGGCATCGCGCTGGCGGCCGAAGGCGCCATCGTCACGCTCGAGCTGCGCATCGATCGACACCAGCCACCGCCACGCGGCAACAGGTCGGTGCCCTACCGGGTCTACGCCCATGACGATACCGGTGAAATCGGGCTGACCTTCTTCCACGCGCATGCCTCCTACCTGGAAAAGGCGATGCCCGTGGGCGAGCAAGTCGTTGTCTCGGGTCGCATGGAATGGTTCAACGGCCGCCCGACCATGGTCCATCCCGATCATATCGCGCTGGCCGGAGAGGCCGAAAACCTGCCGCTCGTCGAACCGGTTTATCCCCTCACCGCCGGGCTCTCGGGCAAGGTACTGCGCCGGGCGATCGGCCAGGCGCTGGCGCGCGTACCCGAATTCCCGGAATGGCAGGACGGCGCTTTCATGCGCCGGCACACATTTCCAGCCTTTGGCGATGCGCTCACCCGCATCCACAATCCAGCCGACCCGATCGATGTTTCCATCGATGGCGCCGCTTGGCGGCGGCTGGCCTATGACGAGTTGCTGGCCGGCCAGGTTTCGCTGGCGCTGGTGCGGGCGAAAGTCCGCCGCCTGTCCGGCCGTCCGCTGGTCGGCGACGGCAGCATCGTCGAAAAGCTGCGAGCCGCCCTTCCCTACACACTGACCGGCAGCCAGGAGTTCGCGCTGGCCGAAATCAATGCCGACCTCGCCGATCCCGAACGCATGCTGCGGCTGCTGCAAGGCGATGTCGGTTCCGGCAAGACGGTCGTCGCGCTGCTCGCCATGGCGCGCGCCGTCGAAGCCGGCGGCCAGGCAGCCTTGATGGC